>NZ_JBIVMZ010000006.1:0-493473 GCF_044753355.1 Streptomyces sp. NPDC088400
TGGCGTTGACTTTTGGCACGCTGTTGAGTTCTCAAGGAACGGACGCTTCCTTTGTACTCACCCTCACGGGCTTTCCTCCGGGCGCTTCCCTTCGGCATTTCGTGTTTCAAACTCTATCAGGCTTTTTCGCTCTCCCTGACCACCGTTTCGCAGACATGCGAAAGCTAATCCGGGTTAAGGATCAAGATTTGATAGGTGCCGCCGACCCCCGACTTGAAGTCGCGTTGGGGTCAGGCAGGAGTACGACAGTACATCCCCCCGGCCGACACAGGCAAATCACTTTGGCACGGCCCTACGCCCGCCAACTGGCAGCTCTTACGCGGAACCGTCACTTCCTATGACTTACCCTTCTGAACAGCTCGTCGTCCCCTCACAGGCGGTGACGGCGGCCCGATCTTCATTCCGCCCCCCTGGGAGGCTCCCATGACCACCGTGACCGCCCCACTGCCCGGACGGGCCATCGGACTTGCCGCTGTTCCCGACCCGGTGTTCGCCGGCTCGATGGTGGGTCCTGGCACCGCCATCGATCCCGCGCGGGAGCCGGGTGAGGTCGTCTCTCCGGTCGACGGTGTCGTGGTCTCTCTGCACCCCCACGCCTTCGTCGTTGTGGACGCCGCCGGACACGGCGTACTGACACACCTGGGCATCGACACCGTGCAGCTCAACGGCGAGGGCTTCGAGCTGCTCGTCAACAAGGGCGACACGGTCACGCGCGGACAGGCGGTCGTGCGCTGGAACCCCGTGGCCGTCGAAGAGGCCGGTAAGTCGCCGATCTGCCCAGTCGTGGCGCTGGAGGCCACGGCCGACGCTCTCTCCGGCCTTCGTGAGGACGGCGATGTGAAGAGCGGCGACTCCCTCTTCGACTGGCAGTGACGCCGGCCTGACTACTGTCTGGGACGGGCGCAGGGCGCTCGTACGTACATCCATCGCGGCGACCAGGTCGCCGTACAACCGGGGACGGGTGACATGGAGACAACTCTGCGAGGCGTCGGGGTCAGCCACGGAGTGGCGATCGGCGAGGTCCGGCACATGGGGACCGCGGTGCTGGAGCCGCCGGCCAAGCAGATTCAGCCGGAGGACGCCGAGCGCGAGCAGGGACGTGCGCGGCAGGCCGTCGAGGCGGTGTCGGCCGATCTCATCGCTCGCGGCAATCTGGCGGGCGGCGAGGCACAGGCCGTGCTCGAGGCTCAGGCGATGATGGCGCAGGACCCCGAGCTGATGGCCGATGTGGACCGGCGGATCGCCGTCGGGAGCACGGCCGAGCGTGGGGTGTACGACGCGTTCGCCTCGTACCGCGCGCTGCTCGCCGGGGCCGGGGAGTATCTGGCCGGGCGGGTCGCGGACCTGGACGACGTGCGGAATCGTATCGTCGCCCGGCTGCTGGGCGTTCCGATGCCGGGGGTGCCGGACAGCGACGAGCCGTATGTACTGATCGCCCGTGATCTCGCCCCGGCGGACACAGCGTTGCTCGACCCGGCTCTGGTGCTCGGATTCGTGACCGAGGAGGGCGGGCCGACGAGTCACAGCGCGATTCTGGCGCGTGCGCTCGGGGTGCCGGCTGTCGTCGCGCTGCCGGGGGCCGGGGAGCTGGCCGAGGGCATCGTGATCGCTGTCGACGGCAGCACCGGTGAGATCTTTGTCGAGCCAAGTACCGAGAAGCGCGCGGGACTTGAGCAGGCGGCGGCCGCGCGGAAGGCCGCGCTCTCCGCCTCCAGCGGCCCCGGTGCGACCTCCGACGGTCACAAGGTGCCGCTGCTCGCCAATATCGGCGGACCCGCGGATGTACCGGCCGCCGTGGACGCGGGCGCCGAGGGTGTCGGACTGTTCCGTACCGAATTCCTGTTCCTGGACGACAGCAAGCAGGCGCCGTCGGAGGAGAAGCAGGTCGAGGCGTACCGCGCGGTGCTCGAAGCGTTCCCCGAAGGCCGGGTGGTCGTACGGGTGCTGGACGCGGGCGCGGACAAGCCGCTGGACTTCCTCACCCCGGCCGACGAGCCGAACCCGGCGCTCGGTGTGCGCGGTCTGCGGAGTCTGCTGGACCACCCGGATGTGCTCCGCACCCAGCTGACCGCGCTGTCGAAGGCCGCCGAGGGGCTGCCCGTGTATCTCGAGGTCATGGCGCCGATGGTGGCCGACCGTACGGATGCGAGGGCGTTCGCGGACGCGTGCCGGGAGGCGGGGCTGAACGCGAAGTTCGGTGCGATGGTGGAGATTCCGTCCGCCGCGCTGCGGGCGCGCTCGATTCTCCAGGAGGTCGAGTTCCTTTCGCTGGGCACCAACGACCTTGCGCAGTACACGTTCGCGGCCGACCGTCAGGTGGGTGCGCTGTCGCGGCTCCAGGATCCGTGGCAGCCCGCGCTGCTCGATCTGGTGGCGCTGTCGGCCGAGGGTGCCAAGGCCGAGGGCAAGAGCTGTGGGGTGTGCGGTGAGGCCGCCTCCGATCCGCTGCTCGCGTGTGTGCTCACCGGGCTCGGTGTGACGTCGTTGTCGATGGGCGCGGCCTCCATTCCGTATGTGAGGTCGGCTCTGGCGAAGCACACACTGGCGCAGTGTGAGCGGGCCGCCTCGGCCGCTCGGGCCGCGGACAGTGCCGACGAGGCCAGGAAGGCCGCGCAGGCTGTGCTGTCCGGCGAGTGAGCCTGGACGACCGAGTGAGCTGAGACGACCGGAATCCGTTTCTGACGCGGGTTCTTGAGGGGCTTCCCGCCGTGCCGTGGCGGGAAGCCCCTCTGCCGTGGTGACGGGTCAGTGGTGGGGGCCGGTGTCGTCCGGTCCGAGATCGAAGCCGGCGCAGTATTCGACGCCCGACTCCGGGGAGAGCGGCTCTCCGGTGTCCGCGTCGGTGCAATAGGCGCTGAAGACCTCGGCCACGGTGAGCGGGACGAGGCTGCCCCGGCGCAGCCGCCAGCCGTGCAGCCGGTCGGGGGCGTCGGGCCTGGTCGTACGGAGAACTACTCCCCCGGGACTCTCCAGGGCGATACCGACGGCCAGTACGCTGACGAATTCGGCCCCTTCGGAGGAGCCGAGCTGGGCGGGCTCCTCCCCGTCGGGGCGGTCGGTGTGGAGGACGGCGAGGAGTTGTTCGTCGGCCACGGGGATGCTGCAGACGAGGTGGTGGATGCCGGAGCCGGCCTCTTCGATCAGCCGCAGCAGGATGCGGGAGGCCTGGTCGAAGGCAGCGCGTCCGATGTCCTGTCCGCAGTCCGCGCACTCGCCGAGATCCGCGAGCCGCGTCGTCGCGTACTCCCAGGTGGCCTTGCGGACCGCGGTGCTGATGAGCTGCGGGACAAGGTCGTCGATGGGCTGGCCGGTGTAGGCGACGGCGGCCCCGCTCCCGGGGATCCGGGCGGTGAAGCGGCCGCGGCTGGCGGCGGTGTCGGGGTCGGTCCCGGTGTCTTCGCAGTACTCCGCGAACTCCTCGGGGTCGAAGAGGGCAACGGTGGTGGGGACGCCCTGGGAGGCCAGGGTTTTCAGCAGGGCGTCGATCTGCCGCAGATAGGCCGTGTGGTCGTCGAAGGTGAAGGTGCGGTAGCGCCGCATCGCGGTGAAGTCCCGCTCGTCGGCCAACAGGCCGACGGTGCTGGGGACTTCGCGACGCAGTCTGCGCCGCGTGGTCTGCTTGGTCCGGTCGGTGTGCGCCATGACTCCCCCTGAGCACTGTCGATCATTGCTCACTCACAGTAATCGGAGGGTCTGACAACGCGGGTCCCCGAAGCGGCGGCAGTCAGGCGGTCAGGTGCTCGGGCGGTCAGTGGCGCTCGCGGGCGAGGTTCTCGTAGAAGCGGAGCACGTCGAGGTTGTCGACGGAACCCGCGTTGACGGCCTTGTCCGGCGCCGTGCCCTGGAACAGGCGCTTGACCGGGACTTCGATGCGCTTGCCGGTCAGGGTGTGGGGGACGCCGGGGACTTCGATGATCTCGTCCGGGACATGGCGTGGGGAGAGCTGCTCCCGGATCGTCCGCTTGACGCGCGAGCGCAGGGCGTCGTCGAGGACGGCGCCCTCCGCGAGGTGGACGAAGAGGGGCATCCAGTAGCCGCCGTCCGGTTCCTCCAGGCCGATGACCAGGGATTCGCGGATCTCGGGAAGGCGTTCGACGGCTTCGTAGATGTCGGCGGATCCCATGCGGACGCCCTGGCGGTTCAGGGTGGAGTCGGAGCGTCCGTGGATGACGACCGAGCCGCGGCCGGTGATGGTGATCCAGTCGCCGTGGCGCCAGACGCCGGGGAACATCTCGAAGTAACTGTCGCGGTAGCGGCTGCCGTCGGGGTCGTTCCAGAAGCGGATCGGCATGGACGGCATGGGGTTGGTGACGACGAGTTCGCCGACCTCGTCGATGACGGGCTTGCCCTGGGGGTCCCAGGCCTGGAGGTCCGTGCCCAGGCAGGCCGCCTGGAGCTCTCCGGCGTGGACGGGGAGTGTGGGTACGGCTCCGGCGAAGCAGCTGCACACGTCGGTGCCACCGCTGACGGAGGCGATCCAGAGGTCATCGGCCACTTCGTCGTGGAGCCAGCGGAAGCCGCCCGGCGGGAGCGGTGAGCCGGTGGTGGCGACGCATTTCACGGCGGAGAGGTCGTGGTCGCGGCCGGGGTGCGCGCCGGCCTTGCGGCAGGCCATGACGTACGCGGCGGAGGTGCCGAAGAGTGTGGTGCGGGTCCGTTCGGCGACGGCCCACTGGGCGTCGATGCCGGGGAAGCCGGGGCTGCCGTCGTACAGCACGATCGTGGTGCCGGTGAGCAGGCCGGAGACGAGGAAGTTCCACATCATCCAGCCGGTGGAGGTGTACCAGAAGAACCGGTCCTCGGGGCCGAGGTCGCAGTGCAGGCCGATCTGTTTGTAGTGCTCCAGGAGGATGCCGCCCTGGGACTGGACGATCGCCTTGGGCAGGCCGGTGGTGCCGGAGGAGTACAGGACCCACAGGGGGTGGTCGAACGGGACCTGTTCGAAGACGGGCACGGCGTCGCCGGCGGTGAGGTCCGCCCAGTCGAGGGCGCCTTCGGGGGCCGGGGTGCCCAGGAGCGGGACATGGACGACGGCCCGGAGCGTGGGGAGTTCGCGGCGGAGTTCGGCGACGGTTTCGGTACGGTCGTGTTCCTTGCCGCCGTAGCGGTAGCCGTCGACGGTGAACAGTACGACGGGTTCGACCTGCTGGAAACGGTCCAGGACGCTGCGGGCGCCGAAGTCGGGGGCGCACGAGGTCCAGATGCCGCCGACGGCCGCGGTGGCGAGCAGTGCGGTGACGGCCTGCGGGATGTTGGGGAGGTAGCCGCTGACGCGGTCTCCGGGGCGTACGCCGAGGGCGCGCAGCTCCGTGGCGAGCGCGGCGACCTGGCGGCGCAGCTCGGACCAGCTGACCGGGGCCGGTTCATGCGTCTCGTCGACGTGGAGGAGGGCCGGTTCGTGGGCGCGAGCCGGGTCCTCGGCGGTGCGCAGGGCGTGTTCCGCGTAGTTGAGGGTGGCGCCGGGGAACCACTGGGCTCCGGGCATGGTGCGATCGCCCAGGACTCGTTCGTACGAGGTGGAGAACCGGACGTCGAACCAGTCGGCGACAGCGGTCCAGAAGGTCTCCGGTTCATCGACGGACCAGCGGTGCAGCGCGGCGTAGCCGCCCTCGGCCGGGGCTCCGTACCGCTCGGCCGCCCAGGTCTGGAAGCGGGTGACACGGGCGGCGGCGATCCGGTCGGCAGTCGGCTGCCAGAGGGGTGCGGGGCTTGCTGCTGCTGCGGTCATGGAGCGGCTCCCGGGCTGACTCGGCGCTGGTGTGGTGAGTCGACGCGTGGTGTGGTGCGTCGGCTCGTGGTGTGGCGCGTGGGCTCGTGGTGTGCGTCGGTCGCGTACACGCGCGCGGGTGGGCGCGTGACGCGGCTGTCACGGACGATGCCATGTGATCGTCCGTGGCACCAGGCTTCGTCCCTCACGGCCGGCCTGGCCGAGATGTGCTCTCGCCACGGGTGAACGGGAGTTGAACAGAGCCCACAACGGTCCGGCCGGATGGCAGGCTGAGCAGCATGAACGGTCGTGAACTGGTGCGCTCGGTGAAAGAGGTCGGCTCGGTACAGGGGCTCCGCGCGGTGCGGTCCGCCTGGCGCCAACGGCGTACGGATGCCAGAGCGCTGGCGGCGCGTGGCCCGGAGCGGGCCCGGGTGCCCGGCCAGGTCAGCGGTGCCGAACCGCTGCCGGGAGGCGGCACCGTACGGTTCGCGCGCGCGGAGCTGCATGTGTACGTGATGGTGGGCGGCGCCGTCTTCTGGGGCTGGGACGGCGCGGAGCCCCTCCCGTCGTACGCGATCGCCGACGGACCTCCGGAGCGGGACCCGCGGGCCTGTCTCGAACCCGACAAGGACGGCGGCTGGCGGGTGGTGTCGGAGCGGGTGACGGTGGCGGTTTCACGCCACGGCGGTGTGGAGGTCCGGACGCCGGGCGGAGTCGTGCTGCGCCGGGAGTTGCCGCCGCGCTGGTGGGAGCCGGTCGCGGGTGGTCCCGCGCGCTGGGTGCAGCGGTCCGAGGTGCCTGCGGACGCGCGGTTCTTCGGTCTGGGCGGGCGGGCTTCGGGGCCCCGGCTGCGGGACGGCACGTACCGGCTGTGGAACACCGATCCGGGCGGTCGTTTCGGGCCGGACGACGATCCGCTGTATGTGACCATGCCGGTGCAGGTGGTGGTGGCCGACGCGGGCACGCATCTGGCGTTCCACGACAGTTCCTGGGACGGCCGGGTCACACTCCGGGAGGGCGAGGAGGGCGCGGGCTCGGGGCATGACCGGCCCGGCACCAGCGAGCTGCGGATGGACGGCGGGCCGCTTCGCTGCTGGGTGATGACCGGTACGCCCGCGCGGGTGCTGCACGGCTGGACCGCGCTGAGCGGGGCGCCGGTGCCGCCGCCGTCGTGGGCGCTCGGGCCGCAGCACGCGCGCTGGGGTTTCGGCAGTGAGCGGGAGGTGCGGCGGATCGCCGCCGGTTACCGGGAGCGGAATCTGCCGCTGTCCGCGATCCATCTCGACATCGATCATTACGACGCGCATCAGGTTTTCACGGTCGACCAGGAGCGCTTCCCGGATCTGCCGGGGCTCGCCAAGGAGTTGCGCGCGGACGGTGTGCGGCTGGTTTCGATCGTCGATCCGGCGGTGAAGGCGGAGCGCGGGAACGCGGTGTACGAGAGCGGTCGCGCGGCGGGCACGGCCGGCGGCGGCGCGTTCGTACGGGACTCGCGAGGGCGCGAGGCACGGGGTGTGGTCTGGCCGGGCGAGTGCGTGTATCCGGACTTCACGGATCCGGCGGTGCGTGACTGGTGGGGCGGGCTGTACGAGGAGCGGCTGGCGCAGGGCTTCGCCGGGGTGTGGCACGACATGAACGAGCCGGTGTCGTTCGCGCCGTTCGGTGACACGACCCTGCCGCGCTCGGCACGGCATCAGTTGGAGGGCAGGGGCGGAGACCACCGTGAGGCCCACAATGTGTACGCGCTGGCCATGGCGCGGGCCGGTTTCGAGGGGTTGCGGCGGCTGCGGCCGGACACGCGTCCTTTCCTTTTCTCACGTTCCGGCTGGGCGGGGATGCAGAGGTACGGCGGCACCTGGTCCGGTGATGTGGCGACCGGCTGGCCGGGGCTGCGGGCGTCGCTCTCGCTGGTGCTGGGGATGGGCCTGTGCGGGGTGCCGTACTCGGGCCCCGACGTGGGTGGTTTCGACGGGAGTCCGTCGCCCGAGCTGTATCTGCGCTGGTTCCAGCTGGGGGCGTATCTGCCGCTGTTCCGTACGCACGCGGCGATCGACGCGGGCCGCAGGGAGCCGTGGGAGTTCGGGCCCGATGTGCTCGAACACGCGCGGGCCGCGCTCGTCGGGCGGGAGCGGCTGCGGCCGTACTTCGTGACACTGGCTCAGTTGGCACGACTCACGGGGGCGCCGTATGTCCGGCCGACGTGGTGGGGAGCCACGGAGGACCGGGCGCTGCGTGACTGCGAGGACGCGTTCCTGCTCGGGGACGCGCTGCTGGTCGCGCCGGTGCTGGAGCCCGGCACGGACCGGCGGGCGGTGCGCCTGCCGCGCGGACGGTGGTACGACACGGCCACGGAGGAGGCGTACGAGGGTCCCGGGCAGGTGCTGCTGGACGCGCCGTGGTCCCGGATCCCGGTGCTGGCGCGGGCGGGCGCGGTGTTGCCCGTACGGGGCGAGGGCGGGCACACCGAACTGGAGGTGTGGGCGCCCAGGGCCGGACAGACGGGCGGCGGCCTGGTGGTCCGCGACCCGGGCGACGGCTGGGGGCCGGCGGAAGTGGAGCGGTACGTCACGCGGCTGGTGGACGGTGAGGTCCGGGTGGAGCGGGTGGCGGGCGAGGGGCCGTCGGAGCCGGAGTGGCCGGTACGGGTACGGGGCGCTGTGAGGCAGGGCTGAGGCAGCGGCGGTGTGTGCCGGGCGTTGTCGGGCGCTCGCCCGGGGCTGGGCGCGTGGGCCGTGCCCCAGCCCTCCCAGGGCCGGAGACGCGCGCCGTGCCCGTCAGCCGCCGTCCCGGGTGTCGTAGCGGCCGGCGAACCAGGACCGTACGGCCTCCGTGTGCAGCGGGAACGCCAGTTCCGCCGGGGCGCGCAGCAGGTGCCAGCCCTCCGTCTCGTCCGTGGGGACCGAGGGCGGCAGGTCGGCGGCCGGGCGTTCCGGCAGCAGCCCGAAGAGCAGCAGGTGGCCGTCCGGCGAGCTGAGCACGTCGGCCGGCCGTACGTCCTCGGGCGCCGCCCTGATGCCCGTCTCCTCCCGGAGCTCCCGTACGACGGCGTGCCGCCAGTCCTCGGTGTGGTCGACGAAACCGCCGGGCAGGGCGATGCCTCCGTACTGCGGTGCGATGGTGCGGGTGATGACGACCAGCGCGCTGCCCTCGTGGTCCGTCACCGGCAGCAGGGCGACGGCGACGGGCAGTGGGTTGCGGTAGGCGGTGGCGCCGCAGGCCGTGCACGTACGGGGCCAGCCGGCCGCCTCGGGATACGGCGTGCCGCAACTGCCGCAGTGTGAGTGGGGTACGGGCTTCTTCCTGGACACGCGCGGACTGTATCCGATCGCTCTTCCCTTCGGCCCCCGGAGCTGATAGATGAAAGTGCCCATGACAAGACTCCGGACCGTGCTCCGTGTCCTGGCCGCTTCGGCCGCCGCGCTGCTCGCCGTCAGCACCACCGCGCCCGCTGCTCAGGCCCGGCCCGAGCCGACGCCGCCCAGGGAATTCGTGGCGCTGCGCGCGGTCGCGCCGACGATCATCCAGGAGATGCGCTACGTCACGCCGCACAACTTCATGGGTGTGGCGGTGACCGGCTACCGGCAGCCGGTCTGCATCGTCACCCGCCCCACCGCCGAGGCGCTGCGCGCGGCGCAGGCGAAGCTGCTGCGGCAGGGCTACTCCCTCAAGGTGTACGACTGTTACCGCCCGCAGCGGGCCGTCGATCACTTCGTGCGGTGGGCGGAGGATCTCCAGGACGAGCGGATGAAGGCGGAGTTCTATCCGCGCGTCGACAAGTCACGGCTGTTCGCGGACGGTTACATCGCCGAGAAGTCCGGCCACAGCAGGGGCAGCACAGTGGATCTGACCGTGGTGAAGCTGCCGGCCTTGCCGACACGGCCGTACGTACCGGGTGAACGGCTCGCTCCCTGCTACGGCCCGAAGGCGGAGCGGTTCCCCGACAACTCCGTCGACATGGGTACCGGCTTCGACTGTTTCGACACGCTCGCGCACACGGACGATCCGCGTGTTCAGGGCGAGCAGCGCGCGAACCGGCAGCTCCTGAAGAGGACGCTGGCCGCGGTGGGATTCACCAACCTGCCCGAGGAATGGTGGCACTTCACGTACAAGCCGGAGACTTTCCCGGACAGCTACTTCGACTTCCCGGTGGCCTGGCCCCGGGGCGCACGGCACTGACCGCGGCAGGGCTGCGGGGACGACGCCTCGCCGGCCGGGGACGACGAGGCGGATCCTCGCCGACCGGGGCCGGCGAGGTCCCTTACGTCCCGGAGGCGCCTTACGTTCCGTTCACCGCGTGCTCGCGCGACCGTGCCGCGCGGGTCATCGCGTGCTCGACGACCGCCACCAGCACTTCCTTGACGGATTCACGCTCGCGCGCGTCGCACATCACCAGCGGGACCTCGGGGTCGAGGTCGAGCGCCGTGCGTACGGTCTCGGCCGGGAACCGGTTCGCTCCTTCGAAGCAGTTGACGGCGACCGTGAACGGGATTCCACGCCGCTCGAAGTAGTCGACGGCGGCGAAGGAGTCGGCGAGGCGCCGGGTGTCGGCCAGCACGACCGCGCCCAGGGCTCCCTGGGCCAGTTCGTCCCAGAGGAACCAGAAGCGGTCCTGCCCCGGAGTGCCGAAGACGTACAGCACCAGGTCCTCGCGGAGGGTGATCCGGCCGAAGTCCATGGCGACCGTGGTGGTCGTCTTTCCCTCGACTCCCTCGACATCGTCGAGGGGCCGGCCGGCCTCGCTGAGCACCTCTTCGGTACGGAGCGGTTTGATCTCACTGACCGCGCCCACCAGGGTGGTCTTGCCCACCCCGAAGCCACCGGCGACCAGAATCTTCAGCGTTACCGGATCGACCGGACGCGGCCTGCGGCTAGAGCGCCCGAAGACCATTGATCACCTCGCGGAGAATGTTCACGTCCGGCAGTTCGGCCGGCGGAACGGGACGGGTTACACGCACGATTTCGTCGTCCACGAGGTCACCCACGAGCACCCTGACCACCCCGACGGGGAGGTCGAGGCCCGAGGAGAGCTCGGCGATCGACTGGGGACTCGTATAGCAGCGATCGACGATCTCCACATGCTCGGGGGAGAGCGTCTGGTCCCGGTCCGGGTCATCGGCCTCGGGTTCGCAGACGACGAGCGCGATCAGGTCGAGCCGGTGGCGTGCCGCGCTGCTGGTGCGGCCGCGCGTCATCGCGTACGGACGTACCACCGGTCCGGCTTCGCCGTCGAACCAGTGCTGCCGGCCCTGATCTGGGTCACTCATCTCAGCCTGCTCACCCTCTGGCGGACAGGCCGGTCCGTGGGGCCGTGCCGAGATGGACACCGACCCGCTTGACCATGAGCGTCATCTCGTAGGCGACCTGACCGACGTCGGAGTCCGCGTCGGAGAGGACGGCCAGGCAACTGCCGTCGCCGGCCGCCGTGACGAAGAGGAAGGCGTCGTCCAACTCCACGACGGTCTGCCGGACTTTGCCCGCCTCGAAATGCCGGCCCACGCCCTTGGCGAGGCTGTGGAACCCGGACGCGACGGCAGCGAGGTGCTCGCCGTCCTCACGCGTGAGGTCCTTGGAGGTGCCGGTGGCGAGACCGTCTCCGGAGAGAACCACCGCCTTACGGATGCTGGCGACCCGCTCGACAAGTTCGTCGAGCAGCCAGTTGAGCTCTCCCGCGGCATTGGGATCGGTCAACGTGCGTGCTGCGGCATTCGGTGCGGTCATCGACCGTCCCCCTCCGATGTGGTTCCTTGATTCTCGCCCGGGCCCGCGGTGTCCTCGGCCTCGTTCTGCCGACGACCCCGCTGCCAGCCGCGTTGGAGCGAGGCCATGCGATCGCGTACTTCCTCCGCGTCCCGCTCGGTGTCGTGGTTCGCGGCGGGCGCCGGGGCACCGGCGGGCTCCGGAGCCGCGTCCCTCAACTGAGGGGCGAGGCTGGCCTGCCGGACCCGGCGGGGCAGCCCGTCGAGCAGCGGCGGAGCCTCGTCGGAGGGGGCGGACGGTGCCCGCCCCGGTATCTGGTCCTGTGTTCGGCTCGGTGTCCGATCCGGTGCCGGATGCGGCGTCCGGCCTGGCTGACCTGGTATCCGGCCGGGTGTCTGGGCCGACGACTGACTCGATGTCCGGGCCTGCTCGCCGGACCAGGAGCGCCCGGGGCCGCCGGACGACGCGTGGGAACCGCTCGGCTCGTCCACCCGGCGGCCGCGGTCCGCGACCAGGGTCGGGGGCTTACGGCGGGGCAGCCTGACAGGGTCACCGTCACCGGAGCGCTCGTCGCCGGCGTCCGGTCCCTGGTGGTGCTGGTCGTGGAGAGCACGCACCTCCGGGACGGCACGGCCGTCGCGCCGGTCACGGAAGTCGTCCCGTACGTCCCTCAGATCACGTACATCTTGTGTGTCCCGCGCGTCTCTTGAGTCCTGCGAGTCTCTTGAGTCCCGCGGGTCTCGCGGTTCCAGTGCGTCACGGCCGTCAAGACTGGCCTCACGGCTGTCACGGCTGGAGTCCCGGAGATGTTCACGGGCGCGGAACAGTCCCCCGCGTTCGCTCTCCGAGTCCTCGAGACCGGCGATACCGTCACCTCCCGCGAGTGCCGGCCCGCCCTCCCCTCCGAGAGAGCCGACCGGAGCTTCGAGCTCGACCGGTCCGTCGAGAACGGACGGGCCGCTGCCCAGTCCGGTGGGGACCTGTGCCAGTGCGGTGCGCCGCCCTCCACCGCTCTCGACACGGCCGCGCTGTCGCTCCACCGCGCTCTTCCGGTCGAGGCGGAAGCCGGTGCCCTCGGTCTCGGGGGCGTCCGTGAGCAGCGCGACGGGCAGGAAGACGATCGCGGTCGTCCCGCCGTACGGGGACGTCTGGAGCGAGACGCGGACGTTCTGCCGCTGGGCGAGCCGGCTGACCACGAACAGGCCGAGCCGGTCCGTGTCGGACAGCTCGAACTCGGGAGTCTCCGCGAGCCGCAGATTCGCGTCGAGCAGCACATCGGGAGCCATACCGAGGCCGCGGTCGTGGATCTCCAGGGTGAAGCCGTTGGCGACCCGCTCGCCGTGCACCTGTACGCCGGTGTGCGGAGGCGAGAACACCGTGGCGTTCTCCAGGAGTTCGGCGATGAGGTGGGTGAGGTCGGCGACGGCGGGACCGCCGACTCCGATGCGCGGCAGCCTGCGGACCTCGATGCGCTCGTAGTCCTCGACCTCGGCGACGGCGGCACGCACCACGTCCATCAGCTGGACCGGCTTGCGCCACTGCCGGGAGGGCGCGGCTCCGGAGAGGATCACCAGGCCTTCGGCGTGCCGTCGCATACGGGTGGTGAGGTGGTCGAGACGGAAGAGGTCCGCGAGTTCCTCGGTGTCCTCCGTACGACGCTCCATGGTGTCCAGGAGCGTGAGCTGACGGTGGAGCAGGACCTGGTTGCGGCGGGCGAGGTTGACGAACACGTCGGAGACGCCGCGCCTCAGGTCCGCCTGTTGCACGGCCGCTTCGACGGCCGCGCGCTGAAGCGTGTTGAGCGCCTGGCCGACCTGGCCGACCTCGTCCCGCTCGTAGTCGAGCCGCGGCGCCTCGGTCTCCACGTCGACCTGCTCGCCGGCGGCCAGCCGCCGCATGACGCTGGGCAGGCGTACGCCGGAGACCTCGTGGGCCTCCTTGCGGAGCCGTGACAGGTCACGGATCAGCTCGCGGCCGACGCGTACGGAGATGATCACGGAGACGAGGAGGGCGGTGAAGCCGACCGCGGCCGCGATGGCGAGCCGGATGAACACGTCACGGCGGACGGGGTCCACATGGTCCCGGTACAGCGCGTCGGCCTCGGCGCTCTCGCGGGTCAGGTCCGCCAGGACCGGAGCGGTCGCCTGCTGCCAGACCTTGGTGCCGAACTGCGGCTTTTCCGTGGAGCCGGCCGCGATGAGGCTGTCCTCGGTTTCGCGCAGCGCGAGCGTGGCCGGGGTGCGCCAGTACTGTTCGAGGGTGACGCGGTCCGTGAGCGGCAGGTCGGACAGGTTGGTCTCGTAGAGCATGGTGCGGTTGGCGACCAGGTCGGAGATGGCGCGGATGTCCTCCGCGGTGAATCTGCGGGCGGCCAGCGCGGAGGAGACCAGCGCGTCCTCGCGGGAGAGCATCTCCTTGGCGCGGTCCAGTCCGACCAGCGCACGGCCCCAGTTGTCCCCGTCCACGTCCTCGTGCCCGTACAGGGATGCCAGGAAGGTGTGGCTGGGGTTGACGACCTGGTTGTAGAAGTTCAGCGCCTTCTCACGGGTGACCGTGCTCTCCTCCACGGAGCGGCGCATCAAGTCCATGCCGTTCAGGGCCTCGATGAGCGATTCGTAGCGCTCGGACGTAATGGAGTCCATGCGGTCACGTACGTCGGCGTTGGCGTTCTTCTTGACCTCCGCGACAACGTCGTCAGTGTCGGCGCGGCGGCTGCGGAGTTCGGCCAGCGCGTCCGAGGCCCGGGGGTCGGACAGGTAGATGAGCGACTGACGGCGCTCGCTCTGGAGGACCCGGATCGTCTTCTCGACAGGGTGGCCGACCTGGTTGATCACATGTCTGACATCGACGAGTTGGTCGGCCTCACCACCGGTGATCATGGTGACGAACGCCCACAGACCGGTGAGTGCGACGAGCGGCACGAGCAGCAGCGCCACGATCTTCCGGCGGATGGATTTCCCGCGAAAGCGCATGGCCTCCCCCAGCTCGATCCCCAGCCTTGTGCGGGAGATACTTCGTCAGCAAACGGCGCGAGCCTACTACTGTCACACCGGCAACTCGAAGACACGTCCGGATGTTTTTCAGCCGTACCCTGACACCTTGTTCACGAGTTGTCCTGGTATTCGACGAGATGGCTACTGCCGTCGAGACGTTCGGGACCAGGAAGGACGACGTGTGACCGTTCACGTCAGATGGCTGGAATCATTCGATTGTCGATCACGTCGGGAATCTTCCCGTGCGGCCATTCGTCCTTGTGTACGGCGATGAGAGACATGTAGGGACACGTTGGGGGCACTGCGGGTGATTCGCGCATCACGTTCGGTTCCATGGCCGGAGTGACGCACGCGAAGCCGGGCAGTTGTCCTTATGTCGGACGGTGGGTGGGGAGTGAGAGTCCATGGAGACGGTTGAGCGCCGTGGCACGGCCTCGGCGGACGGGTTCACGGGGGTCTCGCGGAGTCTCTGGGTCGAAGAGCCGGCGACGCGCTTGCGCATGCCGGATCCGGTCAGGACGGCGGCGGTTCGGGCCGTGATCATCACGGCTGTGACGCTGATTCAGGCGATGGTCGCGTTTCTGAGTACGCTCGCGGGCTCCTGGCTCGCCTTTCCCATGGTGCTGAGCAGTGTGGCCTCCACGGTCGTGGCGACCTGGGGAGTGCTGGACGTATGGGTGACGCGCCAGGTGTGGAACCAACGGTATGGGGTGGTGTCCATGCCCAGCAGCACGGCGCGGCAGTTGCGGCGCGAGCGGCGCAGGGCCCGGCGTGCGGCGAGGAACGAGGAGCGCGACGGGGTGCGAATACGGGGCCGTGACCAGGCGTTGAAGGAGACTCAGGGGTCGGGCAGGCTCAGCGGGGCCTGACGCCCGGGGCACGCCTGGCCGCGGGCTCACCTTGCGCGGGCCCATCCCTCCCCGGGCATACGGCAGGCGCGGTCCCCCACTTGGCCACGGGATACGACAGGCGATGGGCGCCGACGGCCGCGTCCTCCGGCAGCCGCATCTTCCGGCGCTCCAAGGGCGGTAGGCCGCCCGTACCGCCGCCTCCTGCTCCCGTTCCGCTGCTTCCGCCGCGCGTACCGCTGCTTCCCGCCCCTCGTACCGCTGCCTGCTACTCCGTGCCGCTCCCTGCCGCTCCGTCTGCTCCGACGGGCTCCGGTGCGACGGGCTCCGGGGTCCGTTTGAACATCCGCGTCGCGGTGATCTCGCCGTGCACGGTCTCGCCGTCCGGGTCCTGCTGGGGCAGGCCAGGGCGCAGATGCTCCTCGACGCTGATGTACTTCAGTCCGGCACGCAGGTCGGCGTCATTGCGCAACCGGATGACCAGCGGGAATTCGGCGAGCGCGGTCGTGTCGAAGAGGCCGGTGGTGTACAGGAGTTGCACACCCAGGGCGTCGGACACCGCGCGCTGGAGCTCCAGCAAGTAGGTGGCGTTGGCCCGGCCGATCGGGTTGTCGAGGAAGAGCGTGCCCGCGTGACGATGCTTGTCACGTCCTCGGTCGTTGCTGCGCAGGGCCGCCATGGTGCAGTAGAGCGCGATCGCGGCGGTGAGCAGCTGGCCGCCGGAGAAGACATCGCCCATCTGCCCGACCGGGACCCGCTCCGCGCGCAGCACGGCGTCGGGCTTGAGGATCTCGACGGCGATGCCCCTGGGCCGGAGCGCCGCCTCGACCCCGCGCAGCAGCAGGGTCATGCCGTCCCGGCGGAGATCGGAATTCTTCTTCAGGGCCGCGCGGGTCGCCTCGTCGATGACCTCGCCGAGCCGCTCGGTGAGCGTCGACCGGTCCGGATCCTCGAAGCGGATCCGCAGGAACTCCTGCCCGGACCACTCACCCAGTCCCTCGGGCAGCCGGGAGAGCCGCTGCGCCGAACGGAGCGTCGTCAGCGCGGATTCCACCAGCCCGCGCAGCCGGTCGACGATGGAGTCGCGGTTGCGCTCCAGCTGCGCCAACTCGTCCGTCAGCACCCGCAGTCGCGGCGCGAAGGCCTGCGCCCACGACGCCGCGTGCTCGGGCAGCGCGGACGCGGGCAGTTCGCGGATCTGCTGGCGGGCGGGGGTGCGCACCTGCTCGTAGCGGGTGGAGTTGGCGTGCCGTACGAGAACGTCGCCGGCTTCCCGTACGGCGGCTTCCGCCGCGGACAGGTCGGACGAACAGGCGCGCAGCGACCGGCGGGCCTCGGCCGCGGACTGCCGCGCCTCTTCCAGCGTGCCCGGGTACGGCTCCGGGTCCTGCGGTGCCTCGTCGCCCCCGCCGTCCTCCACGACGGCGCCGCGCAACAGGTCGCGCAGGAGTGCGGCCGTCTCGTCGAAACCGCCCGCCGCGTCCTCGGAGGCGCGGTGCGCGTGGAGCAGCTCGCCGTGCGCGCCCCGCGCGGTCTCCAACGCGTCGGTCCGGACGGCCAGTTCGGTGGTGGCGGTACGGAGCAGGGTCTGCGCCTGCTCCGCGTCGGCGGGAACCAGTTCCTCGGGGAGTTCGGTGTGCGCGCCGCCGTCCTCGGGGGCCAGTCGCTCGGCCTCGCCCCGGTACCGGCCGAGCTGCTCGCTGGCGGCCGAGGCGCGTGACTCCAGCATCTGGACGAGCGACTCGGCGCGGGCCGCCGCCGCCTGCCGGGACGGGCCGTCGGCGCCGTCCGTCGATTCGAGAAGCTGAGCGGCGCGCGTGCGGACCTTGTTGGTGAGCCGGTCCAGCTCTGCGAGGGCCGCGCTCTCGTCGCTCTCCGCGCGGGCCTGCTCGGCCCGCAGGTCGGCGCCGACGCCCACCTTCTCGTACAGCTGGGAGGCGGCGCGGTAGGCCTCGCGCAGTGCGGGCAGCGCGGCGCGCGGAGCGTCCGGGGCCGGCTCCGGGATGTTCTCCGGCGCACCGGCGATCTCGGCGCGCTCGGCACGCAGGGCGCGGGCGGTGCGGCGGGCGTCGTCTCCGGCGCGCTGGGCGGCCCTGCGGTCCTCGTCGGCGGCGCGTGCCCGCTCCAGGCAAGCGGTCGCCCGTGCCTCGGACTCGGCAGCGTCGTCGGCCAGTTCGCGGAGTTTGGCCTGCCAGCCGGACCGCTCGCGGAGCCGGAACGCGAGACCGGCCAGGGCGTCGGCGACCCGGCGGGCGCGCTGGGCCGCTTCCTGCCGTTCGTCGCGGACGCGGGCGGTGTCGGCGGCGGCCTCGTCCGCCTCGGCCCGCGCCGTACGGGCCTCGGTGAGCGTCGCCTCGGCCGCCTCGGCGCTCTCCCTGGCCGTCGTGGCCGCCGCGGCCAGTTCCATGAGCATGCCGGGCGGGCAGTCGGCCCGCCAGGAGCCGAGCCGGGCGGCGAGCGAACGGTCCCCGGCGAGCCGCGCCGCGAGCACCCGGATCTCTTCGTCGCGGGCAGCCGCGCGCGTACGCAGCGCCTGCCGCTCCTCGTCGGCGGCGTGTTCGTCGTGCATGGCCGGGTTCGGCGGTACGAGGAACACACCGCTGTCGTCCGCGCCGCCCTCGCCGGACCTCGGGACTGGCGCCAGCAACGCGGCGGACGTGCCCACCGCGACGGTGGAGCGCGGCAGCAGGGCGGCGCCTGCGAGGACTTCGCGGGCGCGGGCGTGCGAGGCGGAGTCGGTGATCACGACGCCGTCGACCAGCTCGGGCCGGGCGGCCAGCACAGCGGCGTGGTCCGCGGGGTCGACGGCCTGCGCCAGATAGCGCCAGCCGGGGAGGGCGGGGATGCCGTGCTCGCCGAGGTACTCGACGGTGGCCAGGACGTCGGGGCCCGGCGGCAGCAGTCCGCCGTCGCCGAGCGCGCCGAGGATGCGGGAGTCGTCGGCCGCGGCGGTACGCAGGTCGAACAGCTGCCGTTCCGCGGAGGAGATGCCCTGGTCGAGCAGCTCGCGCAGTTCGTCGGCGCACCGGTCGAGCTCCTCGGGGCTCAGCGGCCCCGCCGCCGCCCACTGGGCCGGGCGCCGGTCGCCCGGCCCGTTCGCATGCCCGGCGTCGCCCGCGTTCTCGCCCGAGCCGTCGCGGGGTGCCGGGACCACGGCCAGAGCGGCCGCCGCGGCGGGCAGGCTCAGCAGTTCGGCGAGCCGCTCGTCCCCGGCGATCGACTCGGCGGCGCGGCGCTCCGCGTCGTACGCGTGCTCGGCGGCCTGCGCCGCGTCGGCGGCGCGCGCGGCGGCGAGTTCGACGCGTGACTCCGCCGAAGCCGTCTCCCTGGCCCGCTCGGCTGCCGTACTCGCCGCCTCGCGTGCCGTGTCCCAGCCCGCGACGGCTGACTTCTCCGCGTCGCTCGCGGCGAGCGCGGCACGGGCCGGGTCCGCGTCGGGCGCGGTGTCGTCGAGCCAGCCGGCCCGTACCGCCTCGGCCGTCTCCTGCTCGACCTCGGCCAGGCGCTGGCGCAGATGCCCGGCCTCACTGCGGGCCCGCTGGGCCTCGGTGGCGGCGGACGTCGCGTCGCGGTGGGCGGCCTCGCCGGTCTCCTGAAGGACGGCGGAACGCTCCTCCTCCTCGTTCGCCACGCGCTCCCCGTCCTCCGCGGCGGCGTGCAGCGCCCGTACGAGGTCGGCGGCGGCGGTGGCCCGCGCGGCCAGAGCGGGCGCGGCGTCCCGCTCGGCCTCCCGGATCGCGACAGCCACCCGCGCGGAGCGGTCGGCGGCCGCGCGGTGCCGCAGAACGGCTTCGGCGGCCTGCCATGCGGAGTGCAGCGTACGGGCTTCGATCAGCTCACGGCGCTGGGCGGCGGCGCGCTTCTCCGCCGTGGAAAGGGCCAGAGAGGCGTGCCGGTAGGCGAGTTCGGACGCGATCAGCGAACTGTGGCCGCGTGCCTGCTCGGCCGAGGTCACGGTGTGCGCGGCGGCGGTGACCTGCTGGGCGAGGTCCGCGGCCCGCTCCCGCTCGCCGGCCGCGCGGGCCGTGAGCCGGCGTACGAGGGTACGGGCCCGGCGCTCGGCGCCGGCGTGGACGTCGCGCGCACGGGAGCGGGTGTCGGCGGCTTCGACGATCCGGCCGAGCAGTTCGACGGAACCGGCCGTGAAGTCGCGCTCGGCGGTGAGTTCGGCGCGACGGCCCAGCTTGTTGCCGAACCCTCCGACGAGATCCGCCAGCCCGTCCGTGTCCCGGGTGTCGGTGACGGCGCGCAGCAGGAGATCGGTGAAGTCGGAGTCCTTCTTGACCGCGAAGAGGCCGGCCGCCTCACCCTCGTCGGCGTTCATCTCCCGCTGGTAGCGGAAGAGTTCGGGATCCAGACCCAGGTCGCCGAGATGTTCGTTCCAGCGGTCGTGGATCTCCTCCCAGTGGATGTCGAGATGCGGATAGACCTTGCCCGCCTCGGTGATGGCGTCCCGGAAGCCCTTCATCGTGCGGCGCCGGCCCCGCGCGCCCGACGCCCCCTCGACAGGCGCCCGTACGGCGGTGGACTCGGCGACCGGCAGGGAGTCGAGGCTGAGCCCGGGGCCCGGCCGGAAGGAGTACCAGGCCTCGGCGAACTTCCTCGGGTCGTTGGACACCTGGCGGCCACGCCACTCGCTCGCCTTGCCGACCACGACGAGTTCGCCGGTCAGCGTGTGCTGCCACTCCAGGGCCACATGTCCACAGTCGTCGGCGAGCAGGAACTTGCGCAGCACCCCTGAGCTGGCGCCGCCGAGCGTATTGCGGTGTCCGGGCAGCATCACCGAGAAGATCAGCTTGAGCAGGACGGACTTGCCGCCGCCGTTCTCCAGGAAGAGCACGCCGGCGGGGGCCGGGCGGCGCGGCGGGCCTACCGGCTCCTCCTCGAAGAACTCCGCCTGGGTGGGCGCGGGGTGGGGCACGGGTGCGCCGACCCCGCGCAGGTCGAGCACGGTGTCGGCGTAGCGCGCACCGGCGGGGCCGATGGAGTAGAGGCGGACCCGGGACAGCTCGTACATGGCGGCGGACTCTCGTTGTGGTGCGGACCGGTGGGGGCCGGTGGGATCGGTCGGGTTGGGGGTCTGGTCAGGGGTTCGGGGTCTGGTCGGGGTTCAGGGTCGATTTCGGATCCGGGTCGGGGTCGATTGTCGGATCCGGGTCGGTTGCGGTTCGGGATCGAGGTCGGTTGCGGATCCGGGTCGGTTGCGGTTCGGGATCGCGGTCGGTTGCGGATCCGGTTCGGGATCCGCGTCGGGATCAGGCGTGGAAAGGCAGGCCCGCGTCGGCCGCCAGCTCCAGGTCGTCCCCGTCCGGCGGGGGCAGCAGGGTGGCCGAACCGTCGCTCACCGGCACGACGCCCAGCTCCAGCAGCTCGGCCATGGCAGCGTGGCCCGCCATGTCGCGCACCTGGAGTTGATAGCGGGCGGTGGTGCGATAGGCCCCTCCGGCGTCGTCGCCGGTGCGCTGGAGGAATCCCGATTCGGTGAGGAACACAACAGCCTTGCCGACGATGCCGGTGGTCGAACCGGCGAGCCTGCGGGCGTCCTTCGTCGCTCCGGTGGCACTGCGCCGAGCGTAGATCCGCCACGCGGCTTCGAGGCCGGGCGCGTCGGTCGACGGATCGGTGTTGTCGCCCTGCTCCTCGGCGCGCTCCTCCAGCCTCCGGCAAGCCTGCCGTACGAACGCGTCGACGCCGTTGACGGTGATCCGGCCGATGTATCCGTCGTCCGCGAGGTCCGCCGGCCGGGGGAACGCCATGGCCGCGACGGCCAGGTGGGCCAGTCCGTGCAGGAAGCGGTCGGCGGAGTCGGGGGAGGCGCGACGGGCGTAGTCGCCCATCCGGACCGCGAACACCGAGTCCTCGTCCGCCGTCACGGCCATACCGGCGCGTGGGGAGACCTCCAGGACGATCAGGCCGAAGCCGGTGGCGACGGCGTCGGCGATACGCGCGAAGGCGGGGTCCTCGCGGTAGCGCCGGAGCAGTTCGGTGTACTCGGTGTCCCGCGCGGGGAGCAGCTTCGGCTGGAGCCCGAAGGAGACGAGCCGGGCGGCGTCGGCGGCGTCGGCGGGGGTGACACCGCCGGTGCTCGCCGGGGCGGTGGTCTCGGCCGCGTCCGCGCTGCCGGTCTCGGGCCACGCGGCGGTGTGCTCGGCGTGGTGGTCACTCACGGGTGTGGCTCCTTGCGGGTCGGCTCTCGGTTCCGTACGGCCACCCCAGGCGGGGATTGGGGTGAGTGGGGGCTGATGTCGTCTCTCGCCGCCCGCGCCCCCTTCATGCCGCCTCCTTGCGGTCTGCCGTCATGCCCGCCGCGTCCAGGAGTGCCGTGCCGACGATGAGGTCCGCGCCGCCGAACTCCGGGTCGTCCAGCGGGGTGCCGTCATCGACGGCGAACAGGAGTCGTTCCTCGCCCTGGCGGTAGGCCGTGCCTACTGGAGGGCTGGCCGCGTGGATGGCCAGGAGGGCGACCAGGTACGGCAGTTCCGGGTCGCGGTCGCGGGCCTCCGCCAGGAGGCCGGAGAGGCGGCGCGGGGCGTCGTGTTCCAGGTCGAGCAGTTCTTTCGCGCTCGCCAGCTGTTCTTCGCTGAAGCGGCTGTCGTCCGGGGTCGCGATCAGGTCCGGTTCGGGCATTTCCGCGCCCAGATGTTCACGTTCGACCGGTGGCGTCAGCAGCAGGTCGATCAGGTCGCCGACGCGGACGGAGGTGGGTGTGCGCAGGCCGGTGCCGCGGGTGAAGAACGCGTCCGTCACGCGCGTCGCCTGCTCGACGGGCAGCGGCAGCAGCGGGGCGACCAGCTGTCCGTACAGGTCGAGTCCCGTGTGCACGGTGGGCCGGGCGAAGGCCTGGCGGTCCTGTTCCGCGCGGAACAGCGGGCCCGCTTCCAGCAACCGGGACTGGAGTTGGGTGTGCCGGCGGATGCAGTCCTTGACGATGTCGACCAGTTCGGCGGCGCGCCGTTTGTGTTCGGCCGCCCTGGGGTCGGTGCCGGTCTCCATTTCGTCGCGTGCCTTGCGGATGTTGGTCAGGATCGCGTTCTCGTGGCGGTACCGGTCGGCGACGTGGTCGAGCGCCTCGTCGATCATGTCCGGTACGGAGTTGAGCCAGTCGACCGCGCGCACATTGCGCCGGGTCGCCTCCAGCGTCCTGCGGAGCGTTTCCGCGTACTGCACGGTCCGGTACCGGGCCTGCTCGGCGGCGAGCTGGGCGTCGGCGAGCCTGCCCCGGCTGATCAGCACCTCCAGCTTGACCTCGGCGGCGATCTGCGCGCTGGTGACGTCGGTGTCGAGCGCCCCGACCAGCACGTTGACCGCTTCGTCGGTGGTACGGAGATAGACGCTGCCGCCGTGCCCCGGCACCTCTTCGATGAGCTTGAAGTCGTAATCCCTGCGGGTGTAGACGCCGTCGGTGCCGAAGGTGCCGTACACCGCGCGGAATCCGCGGTCCACGCTGCCCACGTTGATCAGGTTCTCCAGCACCCAGCGGGCCACGCGCTCGTGTTCCGTGACCGGGCGCCCGGGGGCCTGGGCGGCGACGCGTGGCAGCAGCCGGGCCACGATCTGCTCGTGGTCGGCGCCGGTGTCGAAGTCCATGTTGAGTGTGACCAGATCGATGGCGGAGAGCGCTACCTCGGCCATCGAGTAGACGGAGTACTCCCCCGCGAGATTGGCCTTACGGGTGTCCAGATCGTGCAGCGGCGCTGTGCAGGCGAGCGCGCGCAGCCGCCGCGCGAGCCCTTCGTCGGCGGCCGGGCCCAGTGCGGGCCGCGGCCCCGCGCTGAGCTGGGGCGGAACGAAGTCCGTCGAGGCAGGCGAAGTCACGCTGCACAGATTATGTCCTCGCACTGACAACGGTCGAAACGGCGCAGAGCGCCCGGGGAAACGCCGTCGCCTCCGACGCGGGAAGTGGCCCCGGGAACGGCCTCAGTCCGGGCCGTCCGTGTGCCGCTCGCCGTCCTCCGCGACCAGGCTCGCGTACACCTCCACGAGCTGTCGGCGCGAGTCGTCCAGATACTTGGCGAGCATGCGTTCCGTCCCGTCCCGGTCCCCCGATCTGAGCGATTCGAGGAGCTGCCGGTTGCGTACGAGATACGGCTCGTGGAGTCGACGTGGATCGTCCACGATGTGGAAGGCGAGGCGCAGTTCGGCCAGTACCCCGCGCATCAGTTCGTCGGTGCGTACGCTGCCCGCCAGCGCGACGAGTTCGCGGTGGAAGTGGATGTTCGCCGTCGAGACGCCCTTCCAGAGCCGTTCCTTCGCCGCCCTCTCGCCCGTGGAAACCGCCCGCTCCAGGCCTTCGATCTTGAAAGGCGGTCCGTCGAGCCCGCGCACGACCGCGCATTCGATCAGCCGGCGTGTGCGGTAGATGTCCTCGACGTCCTCGACCGCGAGCACCCTGACGAAGACGCCGCGGTTGAGTTCGTGGACGAGCAGCCGCTCGTGCGTGAGCAGCCGGAACGCCTCGCGCAGCGTGTTGCGCGAGACACCGAGCGCCCTGCCGATGGCGTCCTCGGAGAGCCGTTCCCCCGGCTGGAAGTAGCCCTCCGCGATCCGTGTCCGCAGTATGTCGGCGACCCGTTCCGCCGTGCTCGTACGGCCCAGCAGGGGGCGGTCGTCCGTCAGTTCACCGAGTCCGGCCCCGCTCGTCGCCACAGCGCCCTCTCCCCTTGTCCGCCCTGCCCCGCCGCCGACGCGACTCCCCCGGCCTGCGGGACCCATCGTAGAAGCCAGAACGAAACAACATACCTCTTGTCGGATTGTTGAACGATCCTCTACGTTGGGCTCAGCTCGCGATCCCGTGCGCTCCCCCTCCCGCGAGGTAGCAGATGAGCACGCCCCAAGCGCGGCTGGGCAAGGACGAACTCCCGGCTGAAACCGTTCGGTTGGTTCTGGAATTGGCGCTCGGCTTCTGCATGCCGGCCATTTTCGGCGGTTTCGGTTCGTCCCTGAGTGAGTTGTATCCGACAGCCGTACGTGGAACAGGGGCAGGGCTTCACGTACAACACCGGGCGGGCCGTCGGCGCGTTCTTTCCCGCCCTCGTCGGCTTCCTGGCCGACAGTCGGGGCGTGCTGGTATTCGGGGCCGTCGGCTACGGTCTCGCGGTACTCGCGGTCTCGCGCCGATCGGACTCCCCGGGACGCGCGACCGTGAACTGATCCGATCCGATCGGAAGGTGACTCCATGACCTGGGCGTCCATCGACCTCAACGCCGACCTCGGCGAGGGCTTCGGCCGCTGGCGGCTGACCGAGGACGAGCAGCTGCTCTCCGTCGTCACCAGCGCCAATGTGGCCTGCGGCTTCCACGCCGGGGACGCGGCCACGATGCGGCGGGTCTGCGCGCGGGCCGCCGAGCGCGGGGTGCGCATCGGTGCCCAGGTCTCGTACCGCGATCTGGCGGGCTTCGGCCGGCGCGCGATGGATGTGCCGTCGGACGAACTGGCCGCCGAGGTCGCCTACCAGATCGGCGCGTTGGAGGTGTTCGCGAAGGCGGCCGGCTCCCGGGTCTCGTACGTCAAGCCGCACGGCGCTCTCTACAACAGAGTTGTCCATGACGCGGAGCAGGCCGAGGCCGTGGTCGACGGGGTCATGCTGACCGGCGAGCGGCTGCCCCTGCTCGGGCTGCCGGGCTCGCGCCTCCACGACATGGCGGAGAAGGCCGGACTGCCCGTCGTCACCGAGGCGTTCGCCGACCGGGCGTACACCCCGGAGGCCACGCTGGTGCCGCGCGGGCGGGAAGGGGCCGTGATCACGGACCCCGGGGTCGTCGTGGAACGGTCCGTCTCCATGGCCCGGTTCGGCGTGGTGACCTCCCAGTGCGGGCAGTCCGTCGGTGTCCGCGCCCGTTCGCTCTGCCTGCACGGGGACACCCCGGGCGCCGTGGGTCTGGCCCGCCGGGTCCGCAGTCAGCTGGAAGCCTCGGGAGTACGGGTGGAGGCCTTCGTATGAGAACGCTGCCTGTCGGGGACCGGGCGCTGCTCGTCGAACTGGCCGACGGGGAGCGGACGGCGGCGTTCCACGCGGAGCTGCTGCGCCGCCGGGCCGCCGGCACCCTGCCGCCCGTACGGGAGATCGTGCCCGCGGCCCGCACCGTACTGCTCGACGGTCTGGACGATCCGGCCGGCTTCGCCGCGCGGCTCGGCGGCTGGGACACTCCCGAGCCGCACGCGCGCGTGCCGGACACCGTCGAGCTGCCGGTCCGTTACGACGGTCCCGATCTGGCGGAGGTCGCGGCGCTGTGGGGGGTGCCGGCCGAGGAGGTGGCACGGATCCACTCGGCGGCCGAATTCCGGGTCGCCTTCTGCGGTTTCGCACCCGGCTTCGGCTATCTCACCGGGCTGCCCGAGGCCTACGACGTACCCCGCAGGCCCACGCCACGTACCGCCGTCCCGGCCGGCGCCGTCGCCCTCGCGGGCCCCTACACCGGGGTCTATCCGCGCTCCTCCCCCGGTGGATGGCAGCTGATCGGGACGACGGACGCGGTCCTGTGGGACCCGGCGCGCGAGCCCGCCGCGCTGCTCGCGCCGGGGACGCGCGTGCGGTTCACGGCGGAAACGTCAGAAGCGACGGAAGCGACGGAAGCAGCGGAAGCAGCGGCGAAGGCGACGAGCCGATGACGGACCGGGCCTTCGCGGTCATCAGGGCCGGGGCGCTGACCACGGTGCAGGATCTGGGCCGGTGCGGACACGCCCATCTGGGCGTGCCGCGCTCCGGGGCGCTCGATCCGCCCGCGCTGCGGCTGGCCAACCGGCTGGTCGGCAACGCGGAGGGTGCGGCGGCTCTGGAGACGACGCTCAACGGGTGTGCGGTACGGCCGCGTTGCGCGGTCACCGTGGCGGTCACGGGTGCGCCGTGCCCGGTCACCGTCGACGGCCGCCCGGCTGCCTGGGGCTCTCCGGTACGGGTCCCGGCGGGCGCGTTGCTGGAGGTCGGGGCGGCGGTCGCGGGGGTCCGCGGTTATGTGGCGTTCGGCGGCGGGATCACGGTGGAGCCGGTGCTGGGCAGCCGGTCCACGGATCTGCTGTCCGGCCTCGGCCCGGGGCCGCTGCGCGACGGAACGGTGCTGCCGCTGGGCCCCGCGACGGGCCGGGCCGCGGCGGTCGACGGGGTGCCGTCGGGGGCCCCGCCGGCCGAACTGGTGCTGCGCATACGGCTCGGGCCGCGCGACGGCTGGTTCACCCCCGCGGCGCTGCGCACGCTGACCACCCGCGCCTACCGGGTGTCGTCGGCGAGCAATCGCATAGGGCTGCGTACGGAGGGGCCTGCCCTGGAGCGCGCCGTACCGGACGAACTGCCCAGCGAGGGCATGGTGACGGGGGCCGTGCAGGTGCCGCCGGACGGCCGCCCGGTGGTCTTCCTCGCCGACCATCCGACGACCGGCGGCTATCCGGTGATCGCGGTCGTCCGGGAGGAGGACCTCCCGGCGGCGGCCCAGGCAACGCCCGGGACACCGGTGCGTTTCGTACGGGTAGGGCGTCGGACCCCGCCGTAGGCCTCGCCCCCCCCGTAAAGCGCGGCCGAAACCATGCGCTCGGAGCACCCACTGCCGGGCAAGTTGACCGCTCACCTCAACAATCACCGGAAAAACAGCAGTAGTTGCCATGCCCACTGGCTAGACTTGACACCGCCACCCCACCGCGCCCGGTCGGGTGGCTGAAGCTCGGGGGGGCTGAGGCGCATGACGGAGTCCGGAGTGCGCATGGGGCTCAGAGGGCGCAGCGGCATCCTTTCCCTTGCCGACGAGTGCCTGAGGCAGCCTCCCGACGCGGAACGTCCCGTGACCATCCTGCTCGGCCCGCGTGGCAGCGGCGCCAGTGAGGCGCACAGCGCGCTCATGGAGCAGTTCGGGCCCGAGAACCCGTTCGCCTACGTCAATCTGGCCGGCGAGCACGCGTTGCTGCCGCGCTACGGCCTGGCCCTCCTCGCCGGCCAGCTGGAACGCAAGCTGCCGAGGTACCGGCGCTCGCACTTCCCCCGTCTCACCCTCGGGCTGCTCGCCTCCGACCACGAGCTGCGGATGACCAGCCTGGCCGAGGGCCGGCGCAACATCCGGCGGGAGCTGGACGCGTTCCAGGAGCGGACCGAGGCGCGTTACGGCGACTATCTCGCCGCGTTCTTCGAGGTGGCCGGGGGCGCCGTGGGCGCTCCGGACGGCGCCTCGACCGCGGCGGCGGCGCTGCTGATGGATGCCCTGCGGCACGGTCGGCGCCGGCTCCCCGGCCGTAAGTTCACCGGCGGCGCCGCGTGGTACGGCGGTCACCCGCTGGTCCGGAGCCAGGATCCGTGGGAGGCGCTGGTCGAGCTCAACCTCTGGCGGCACGACGGCGACGAGGACGACCAGGAGAGACTGGACCGGGTGCTGTTCTCGGCCTTTCTGGAGGACCTCCGCCGTAACGTGGCCCGCTCGTTCATGCCCCGCTCCTACCTGCTCCTGCTCGACAACTCCCATTCGGAGTACGGCCGCCGCTTCCTGGATCTGCTGATCCGCGCCCGGCACGACGACACCGTGGTGGCGGGCGCCCCCTGCGACCCGCTGACCATCGTCGCGAGTTCCAACCGCTGGCTGCCCCGCTGGGGCCCGGCCACGGGCGATCAGTGGCCGTGGCAGCTGCGCGGCCCCGACCGGGCGTCCCTCGCGGACTGGAGCGAGCACCGGCCGACGCGTGACAGCGACGACACCTGGTGGTATCCGCTGCGGCTGCGCGACCTGAACCTCGACGAGGTGCGCATCCGTATCGAGCTGGAGCTGCGCCGCCACGCCGACCTCGCGCCCTTCACCCGCCTCGCCCCCTTCGTGCACCGGCTGACCTGCGGACTGCCGAGGGCGGTGCACCACGTGCTCGACGCGCTGCGGCACTCCGACGTACCGCCGGAGGGCGGGCTGCAGCAGGACCGGTGGCTGCGCACCCTCCCCGACCGGACGCTGCGTGACGGCGAGAACACGCCTACGCTCTCCGAGGCCGCGCTCGACCATCTGCTCGAAGGGTTCGACGACACCCGGCGCGACACCCTCGCCGAGTGCGCCGCCGCGCATGACCTGTCCATCGGCACGCGTGTACTGAGCCCCGGGGACTCGCTGTTCGGCGAGATCCGCGCGCGCTGGCTGCTCCTCAGCCCGGGGGCCGTGACACCGACGCTCCACCCCTGGCTGCGGCGGATGCTGCTGTGGCGCCTCGCGCGGCGCCCGGACGACTGGGACACGGTGCACGAACTGCTCGCCGAGCACTTCAGGTCCGGCCGGCGCACGGTCCAGGAGATGTACCACCGGCTGGCCTGGGGACAGATCGAAGAAGTGACCGGCTATCTGGTCGGACGCTTCCCGGCGGTGCCCGCGGCGCAGTGGATCAACGAGTTCAACGCGATCACGGCGGCGCCCAACCGGCTCCCCACCACCGGTGGACCGCTCGAACTGCTCGCCGGGCTCGGCCCGGCCGAGCCCGGCGAGGCGGTCACCACCGGATCGGTGATACGAGAGCTGATCATCACCCGATGGGTGTGGAGCGACCCGCTCGCCGATCCGGGAATGCGGCTGAACAACCTGCTCGCCGACGGGTTCAACCAGCTGTCGCGGCTGCGCAGGAACGATGTCGTGGCCCTGTTCAACGAGGCGGAGCGCTACCGCCACTGGCGCCATCCACTGATATCCACGAGCGAGGGGTGAGAGCCGGATGAGTCCGAGACTCGAATGGCCGCTGCACATCGTGCGCCGGGTCGTGATCGCGGTGGTGGTCGTCGCCGCCCTCGCCGTGGCCGTCCCGCTCACCATGAACCGGATCGGTGAGGTACGGGCCCGTTGTGACGACGGCGTCGTCAAGAAGGGCGAGAACGGCGAGTGCGTCGGTGTCACCGACGGCTCGTGGGCCTTCGCCGACCACCTCGAACGGGTCGAGGGAATGATCAAGGCGGAGAACGACCAGGTGCTCAAGGACGCCAAGACCAAGAAGGAGCCGTACGTCAGCGTCGCGTACATGACGTCCTTCACGCTCGGCTACGACGACAGCAACTCCGCGGATTCGGTGCGCCACGAGCTGGAGGGCGCCTATCTCGCGCAGCACCGGCACAACCGCGGCGACCTCTCCTCCTCCCCCAAGATCCGGCTGCTGGTCGCCAATACGGGCAGCCGTTCCGCGCAGTGGGAACACACCGTCGGCGAGCTGATCGAGCGCAAGACCTCCGACGACAGGCTGGTCGCCGTCGCCGGACTCGGCCCCAGCACCGACCCCAATCTGGCCGCGCTGAAGAGACTCTCGAAGAACGGTATCGCCACGGTCGCCAGCACCATGAGCGCCACCAACATCCAGAACATCCCCGGCTTCGTACGGGTCGGTCCCGACAATGTGGCCGAGGCGCACGCCGCGGCGAACTATCTGAAGCGGACGGACGCCCGTACGGCGGTCGTCGTCCAGGACATCGCCGACAACAACTACGCGAAGACCCTGAACGACGCGTTCAGAGAGGCGTTTCCCGACGACGGCCACAAGCTGCTCGGGGAGACCATGACCTTCGACTCGGCGGGAGCACCCGGGGTCTGGAAGACCGAGCTGCGCAATATCCCCGTGAGTATCTGCGACAAGAAGCCGGAGATCATCTTCTTCGCGGGGCGTGGCCGCCAGCTCACCCACTTCCTCGACGCGCTCGCCAACCGCAGTTGCACCCAGCGGAAGTTCACCGTCGTCGCGGGTGACGACACCTCGAATCTCAACCGGCGGCAGATCGAGATCGCCGCGAAGCGGGCCGTGCGGGTGCTCTACACGGGTCTGGCCCACCGCGACACGCTGAGCAATTCACCGAACAGCGTGGCCGAACCCTCGGCGCAGTACTTCCAGGTGGACGGCCAGATGGACCGCTGGTTCCCCGGTGACGACCGCTACGACGGCCAGGACATCATGGCGCACGACGCCGTTCTCACCGCGGCCCACGGCATCGAACTGGCGGCGGGCGGGCCCGAGGTGACCGGCGAGGCGGTGGGCCGGATGTTCCACCAGATGGACGGCCAGCCGGTGGCGGGAGCGAGCGGCTTCATCTCCTTCCAGAACAATGGCAATCCGCGCAACAAGGCGGTGCCGATCCTCAGCCTCAACTCAAGGGGCCGCGCGGATCTCATCGAGGTGTCGTCGGCCGAGGGCAGGCCGCCGGAGGGCCCGTGACGGCCGGCTCCGCTCGGGCGGCATCCGGGGAATCCCAGGAAGTACGGCGTCAGCGCGCCGTTCCGTAACCGCCGCCGCCCGGCGTCCTGATGGTCAGGACGTCGTCCCGGTCCATCTCCACCAGGTCGACGCCCCGCAGCGGCGTGACCGTACCGTCCGCGCGCTCCACCGTGTTGCCGCCGAGCGCGCCGGTCCCGCCGCCCGCCATGCCGTACGGCGGGATCCTGCGGTGTCCGCACAGGAGCGTCACCGTCATCGGCTCCAGGAAGCGCAGGCGCCGTACGACTCCGTCGCCGCCCCGCCACCGCCCCGCGCCGCCGCTGCCCTCCCGTACGGCGAAGCTGTCGACCCGTACCGGGTAACGCCACTCCAGGACTTCGGGGTCGGTGAGCCGGGAGTTGGTCATATGGGTCTGTACGGCATCGGCACCGTCGAAGCCGTCGCCCGCTCCCGAGCCGTTCGCGATCGTCTCGTAGTACTGCACCCGGTCGTTGCCGAAGGCCACGTTGTTCATGGTGCCCGAGCCCTCGGCCTGGACGCCGAGGGCCGCGTAGAGCGCGCCCGTGACGGCCTGCGAGGTCTCCACATTGCCCGCGACGGTCGCGGCCGGAAAGGCGGGCGCCAGCATCGAGCCGTCCGGTACGCGCACCTCCAGCGGTTCCAGACAGCCGCTGTTGAGCGGGATGTCGTCGGCGATCAGCGTCCGGAAGACGTACAGCACGGCGGCCATCACCACGGACGTGGGCGCGTTGAAGTTGCCCGGCAGCTGCGGCGAACTGCCGGTGAAGTCGAGGACCGCGCCGCGCGCCTCCCGGTCGACGCTCAGCGCGACATTGATCACCGCGCCGCCGTCGGTCTCGTAGCGGTACGAACCGTCGTGCAGCCCGGCGATGATCCGGCGGACGGACTCCTCGGCGTTGCTCCGTACGTGCCCCATGTAGGCCTGGACGACGTCGGTGCCGAACTCACGTGTCATACGCCGCAGTTCGCCGATGCCCTTCTCGTTCGCGGCGATCTGGGCCCGCAGGTCGGCGAGATTGCTGTCCGGGTCGCGGGAGGGGTAGGGCGCGGTGGTGAGCAGTTCCCGGGTCTCGGCCTCGCGGAACCTGCCGTCCCTGACGAGCGGCCAGTTGTCGAAGAGCACGCCTTCTTCGTGGACGGTTCTGCTGAAGGCGGGCATGGAGCCCGGGGAGATGCCGCCGATCTCGGCGTGGTGGCCGCGCGAGGCCACCAGGAACGCCGGCCGTTCGCCTCCCCCGCCGGACGATTCGCCGGGTGTCTCCCCGAACACGGGTGTCACGACGGTCACATCGGGCAGATGGGTGCCGCCGTGGTACGGGTCGTTGATGGCGTACACGTCTCCGGCCCGCAGCGTGCCCTCGTTGCGCCGCAGGACCTCCTTGATGGAATCGCCCATCGACCCCAGATGGACGGGCATGTGCGGTGCGTTGGCGATCAGATTGCCGTCGGCGTCGAAGAGAGCGCAGGAGAAGTCGAGCCGCTCCTTGATGTTGACGGAGTGGGCGGTGTTCTCCAGGCGTACGCCCATCTGCTCGGCGATCGCCATGAAGAGGTTGTTGAAGACCTCCAGCAGTACGGGATCGACGTCCGTCCCGACCGCGGCCCGCGCGGGGCGGGGCCGTACGCGCGTGAGCAGCAGATGTCCGAACTCGCCCACGGCCGCCTGCCAGCCCGGTTCGACCACGGTGGTGGCGTCGGCCTCGGCGATCACGGCGGGCCCGGTCACGGTGCCGGACAGCCGCAGGTCCTCGCGGCGGTACAGCGGGGTGTCCCGGAGGCGTCCTTCCGTGAACATCCTTACGGAGGCGTACGGTTCGCCCTCGCCCGGACGATCGGCGTACGGTTCGCTCCCGCCCGGACGATCGGCGTGGGCCGCCCGGTGCGGGGCGTACGGCGCGGTGTGCGGCCCGGATGTCCCCACCGCCTCGACGGAGACCGCCTCCACGATCAGGGGCTTGTCCATGGTGAAGCCGTACCGCGCGCGGTGTTCACGCTCGAACGCCCCGGTCATGGCGGCGACGCCGGCCAGCTCGACCGGCAGGCTCGCGTCCGTACCGGCGTACCGCAGCAGCACGCGCGCGTGCGTGGTGACGGCGCTGTCCGGGACGGAGTCGGCGCGCAGTTCCGCGCGGGTGCGCCCGGCGAGTGCGTCGCACAGCTCGCGCACCCGGAGCAGTGTCCCGTCGTCCAGCTCGGCCTCGACGGACTGTTCCCGCATGGCGGTGGCGTCGGCGAGCCCGATGCCGTACGCGGAGAGGACCCCGGCCAGCGGCGGCACGATCACGGTGCCGATGCCCAGGGCGTCGGCGACCGCGCAGGCGTGCTGGCCGCCCGCCCCACCGAAGCTGGTGAGCGCGTAGCGGGTGATGTCGTGTCCCCGCTGCACGGAGATCTTCTTGACGGCGTTCGCCATGTTGAGGACGGCGATCTCCAGGTAGCCGGCCGCGACTTCCTCCGGGGCACGCCGTACGCCGGTGGCCTTCCGTACCTCCTCGGCGCGGGCCGCGAAGAGCTCCCGTACCACCTCGGTGTCCAGGGGCTGGTCCCCGTGCGGGCCGAACACCGTGGGGAAGTGCGCCGGCTGGACGCGGCCGAGCATCACATTGGCGTCGGTCACGGTGAGCGGGCCGCCGCGCCGGTAGCAGGCGGGGCCCGGTACGGCGCCCGCCGAGTCGGGGCCGACGCGGTAGCGCTGTCCGTCGAAGTGCAGCACGGAGCCGCCGCCCGCCGCGACGGTGTGGATGCTCATCATGGGCGCGCGCATCCGCACCCCGGCGACCTGGGTGCCGAGTTCGCGCTCGAACGCGCCCGCGTAGTGCGACACATCGGTGGAGGTGCCGCCCATGTCGAAGCCGATGACCCGGCCGAAGCCCGCCTGTCCGGACGTACGGGCCATGCCGACGACGCCGCCGGCCGGGCCCGACAGCACGGCGTCCTTGCCCCGGAAGTGGGCGGCTTCCCTGAGCCCCCCGTTGGACTGCATGAACATCAGCCGGATGCCGGGCAGTTCCCCGGCGATCTCGTCGACGTAGCGGCGCAGGATCGGCGAGAGATAGGCGTCCACGACGGTGGTGTCACCGCGCGGCACGAGCTTGATCAGCGGGCTGACCTCGTGCGAACAGCTGACCTGGGTGAAACCGGCCGCACGCGCGGCGTCGGCGACGGCGCTCTCGTGCGCGGGGTGACGGTAGCCGTGCATCAGGACGACGGCGGCGCTGCGGAAGCCGTCCTCGTAGGCGGTACGGAGGGCGGCGGCGACGGCCTCCGTGTCGAGCGGCCGTACCGTGGCGCCGTGCGCGTCGGTGCGCTCCGGGACCTCGATGACACGTTCGTACACCGCCTCGGGCAGCACGATATGGCGGTCGAACAGCCGGGGCCGGTTCTGGTAGGCGATACGGAGGGCGTCCCGGAAGCCCTCGGTGATCAGGAGGACGGTCGGCTCGCCGCGCCGCTCCAGGAGCGCGTTCGTGGCGACGGTCGTCCCCATCTTGACGACGTCGACGCGGTCGGCGGGAACCGGGTCGTGCGGTCCGAGGCCGAGCAGCAGCCGGATACCGGCGACCGCCGCGTCGTCGTGGCGCTCCGGATGGTGCGAGAGGAGCTTCCGTGTGACGAGCTCTCCGTCGGGACGCCTGCCCACCACGTCGGTGAAGGTGCCACCCCGGTCGATCCAGAATTCCCAGCGCCCGGTCATTCCCCCATTCTCGCAACGGATGCGCGCGGGGAGAGCGCGGCGAGCGCGCGGGAGAGGGTCTCGTCCGCGTGCAGATCGAGGCGCGCCCCGGTGCCGCGCGCCCAGTGCTGTACCTCGTCGCCCGCCAGTCGCAGCAGTTCGGGCAGGAGGTCCTGGCAACGGCGCACCACCCATCCGGTGCCCGAGACGGCGAGCCAGCGCAGTGCCTCCGTACGGGTGGGTGGCGGCTGGTCGGCTTCGAGCGAGGGAGGCGTCCCGAGCGCCAGTCCGCGCGCGGCGAGCAGTTCGTGGAAGCGCGCGGCGATCATCCGGTGGCCGCGTTCGCACGGATGCAGCCGGTCGGCGCTCCACAGCGACCGGTCGGCCACCCAGGACGCGTCCGCCATGTGCAGATGGACGGTGTCATAGCGCGCGGACAGGGCGTGTACGACGGCGTTCACGGCGCGCTGTCGGCGCGCGAGCGGGCGGGCAAGGGGCGCGGGCAGGCCGAGCACGGCGCCCGGGTCGGGCAGACAGGCGGTCATCAGGACAGCGCCGCTGTCGGCGAGGGCCGCGCAGATCCGGTCGAGTCGCGGGGCGAGGTCCTGGATGTCGAAGGCGCGGCGGAGGGTGTCGTTGACGCCGACGAGGACGGAGGCGAGATCGGGCGCGAAATCGAGGGCGGCCGGGACCTGCCGCTCCTCGACGTCACGGGTGAGCGCGCCGCTGACGGAGACGTTACGGAACCGGATGTCCGCGATGCCGCCGACGTCGTCAGTGCGGTCGGAGCCGTCGGGACGGTGAGGACTTTTGGCGCGGCCGTGTATGTCGGGACAGCTGTGCATGTCGGGGTCGCTGTGCATGTCGGGCCGGCTGTGCATGTCGGGCCGGCTGTGCTTGTCGGGCCGGCTGTGCTTGTCGGGCCGGCTGTGCTTGTCGGGCCGGCTGTCGAACAGATCCGCCAGATCCGCCCGGTCCGGTCCGGTCGGACCTGACTGATCGCCGCTTCCCGGCGAGGCCGACCGGTCCGGCCGGGCGGGGCCCAGCGCCCCGCCGAGCAGCGCGGCCCACCCGCGCCACTCGCCACCGTCCACGGGGTCGCCGATCCCGGCGGTCAACGAGTCCCCGAGCGCGACGAACCGCAGGGGGCGCGGTGGCGCGGAGACGGCACGGCGTGGCGGTACGGGAACCCTCCGGCGCGACGGTTCGGAGACGGCGCGTCCGTGGGACGCGGATGTCTTCCGCCCACCGGACTGTCCCCGCGTCCGGAGCGCCGCGTCGGCCCCAACCGTTCCGGCCTTACCAGCCTTACCAGCCCCAGTAGCTCCACCGGCTCCACCTGCCGCAGTACTTGCCTCGACCACCGCGGTGGCAAGGTCCGTCCCGGCCGCCTCCACCGCCCCCGTCACCCCGCGAGCCGCGTCGACCGGACAGCCACTGTCCGGGGCACTCCCGATCCGTGTCATCACGGCGCTCCGCCCGGAGCACGCGGCGACGGGATCCTCAGCAACGGGGCGTCGTGGGCCGCCAGGAACGCGGCCACCGCGCTGTCCCAGCTGAAAAGTTCCGCGCGGGCACGGGCCGCGGCCCGACGGGCCGCTTCCGGGCGCGCCAGCAGTTCCTGGACCGCGTCGGCGAAGGCCGGGGCGTTGTCCGCGGCGGCCACACCCGCGTCGCCGATCACCTCGGGCAACGCCGACGACGCGCTCGCGACGACCGGGGTGCCGCAGGCGAGGGACTCCAGGGCCGACAGTCCGAACGTCTCGGCCGGTCCCGGCGCCAGACAGATGTCGGCGGCGGCCTGGAGATCGGCCATGTCCTCACGGTCACCGACATACCCGAGGAACTGCGTGGGCAGCCCCTCCGCGAGGGCCCGGCGCACCAGGCTGTTCCTCATCGGTCCGTCGCCCGCCACGATCAGCCTCGCCCGTACGCCCCGGTCCCGCAGCTCGGCGAGCGTGTCCAGCGCGGTGCCCGGACGCTTCTCCACCGACAGCCGGGATCCGAGCATCAGCAGCACGTCACCCTCGCGCGCGTACCGGCGCCGTACCGTCGTGCCCCGTCCACCACTCGCGCCCGTTCCCGCCGTCGCGCCGCGTCCCGGCCGACAGCGGGCCAGATCGACCCCCAGTGGCGCGCGCACCACATTGGCGGCGCCGATCCGGAGGAACTCCCGTTCCGCCCATTCTGTGGTGCACACGATCCGCGAATACGCCCACGCGCTGCGGTGGTTGAGCCGGTCGGCGGCCCGCTCCGCCGCCGCCCCGGGCACGCCCCAGGTGCGCAGCACCCCGTCCGCCGTCTCGTGGGAGACCATCACGGAGGGGATCCGGTGGCGTCGTGCCCACTCCCCCGTCCAGCGCAGGGTGGTCCGGTCGGAGACTTCGAGCCGGTCGGTCCCGATCTCTTCGAGGACCTCCCGCAGCCGCCGGCGCGCGGTCAGCACCCGGTAGCCGCCGGTACCGGGAACTACCGGTCCCGGCAGGGTGATCACGCGTCCCTGCGCGGTGTCCTCGTCGGTCTCCCGCTCCCCGGGCACGATCAGCACCGGCCGGTGCCCGGCCGCCCGGTAGCCGATGCCCAGCTCACGCAGCGCGGTGCGCAGTCCGCCGGAGGAGGGGGTGACGAAGTTGGCCAGCCGTACGATGTTCAGCCCGCTGCCGTCGGCGCTCCCGACGTCCGTGCCGATGCCGATGCCGCTCATGCGACCACCGCCGTACGCGCGCCGAGCACCTCGTCGTAGTGGTCGATCAGTTGGTCCCCGACGACGGCCCAGGTCCGGCCCTCGACCGTGGCGCGTCCCGCGCGTCCGTAGGCGGCGCGGAGCGCGGGGGCGCAGGCGAGGTCCCGTACCGCCGCGGTGACGGCCTCGGTGTCGTGCGGCGCGACCAGCACACCCGTACGTCCGTGGTCGACGAGGTCGAGCGGTCCGCCCGCGGCGGGCGCGATCACCGGCACCCCGCTCGCCATGGCCTCCTGCACGGTCTGGCAGAAGGTCTCGTACGGTCCGGTGTGCGCGAACACGTCGAACGAGGCGAAGGTCCGCGCCAGTTCGTCGCCGGTCGTACGGCCGAGGAAGACCGCGCCGGGCAGTGCGCCGCGCAGCGAGGCGTCGCTGGGGCCGTCCCCGACGATCACGACCCGGACGCCCGGCAGTTCGCAGGCTCCGGCGAGCAGTTCGACATGCTTCTCGGGCGCCAGCCGGCCGACGTATCCGACGATCAGCTCCCCGTTGGGCGCGAGCCGCCGGCGCAGCGCCTCGTCACGCAGGCTGGGCCGGAACCGAACGGTGTCCACGCCCCGCGGCCACAGCCGTACGCGCGGTATGTCGTGCTCGGCGAGATCGCGCACGGCGGCGCTGGACGGCGCGAGGGTGCGGTCGGCCGCGGTGTGCACGGCGCGTATCCGGCGCCAGGCGGCGGCCTCGCCCGCGCCCACATACGTACGGGCATAGCCCGCGAGGTCGGTCTGGTAGACGGCGATGGCGGGGACCTGAAGGCGGGCGGCGGCTGTCATGCCGCGCACGCCGAGCACGAAGGGCCCGGCCAGATGGACAAGGTCGGCGCGGTGCGCGGCGATGGTAGCCGCGACCCGTCGGCTGGGCAGCGCCACCCGCACCTGCGGGTAGCCGGGCAGCGGGAGGGAAGGCACGCGCACGACGGGGCACGGTGCGTCGATCTCGGCATCGGCGGCGACCGCCGGGGCGATGACGAGCGGATCATGACCGCGGGCGGCGAGATGCCGGGCGGTCTGGAGGGCGCAGTGGGCTACCCCGTTGACGTCGGGCGGAAAGGACTCGGTGACGATGACGACACGCATATTCGTGTTCTCGTCCCACGGAGCGTGTGGCCGCCAACGTGGATCTTTCCGCGTGGGAAACGTCCCGTGAGCATTGGAAGAGGGACCGCTCCGCACGGGTGACGGGACCACACAGACCGTGCGAGACCGTCACCAAGAGTCGATTCCGCCCACACGCTCGCACCGGCCGCCTCCAGCGACACCCGGCGGCACCCGGCGGCCCGGCCGCGCACCGGTCCGGCCCCGCGTCACGCCGAGCCCACGCCTCACATCCGCCGCACGTCTCACACCGGCCGCATGCCATGCACCGGCCGCATCTCTCACACCGGCACAAAGACCTACAGAGCGGCGGCGTCCGGGCCGAACCGGCTCCGTACGGCGGTCTGCACCTCGGCCTCCTCGGCCGGATCGGCGGCCAGCCGCCGCAGCCGCTCCGCCACCCGTGCGTCGGCGGTCTCGGCGTGCCGCGCGGCGACCTCTCTGGTGGTCTCCTCGCAGTCCCACAGGCATTCGACGGCGAACCCGGTGGCGTAGGAAGGATCGGTGGCCGCGAGCGCCTTCGCCGTACGGACGCGCAACTGGGAGGAGGCGGTCTCGCGATAGATGTGGCGCAGCACGGGGGCGGCGCAGACGATGCCGAGGCGGCCGGCGCCGTCGACCAGCGTCCACAGCCGCTGGGCGTCGGGCCCCTCGGACCGTACGGTCTCGCGCAGCGCGCCGAGCACCAGCGGGGCGTCCTGCGCGCCGCCGCGGCAGGCGAGGACACCCGCCGCGGACGCGCCGAGGGCGTCGGGCCGGTGCACCCAGCCACGGGCCCGGTCGACGGCCTCCTCGCCGCACATCCGCTCGAAGGCGGCGACCGCGGCGTCGGCGACCGTACGGTCCGCAGCGAGCGCGGCGGCCTCGATCAGGTCGAGTACGGCCGGGTCACGCGCCTCGGCGAGATAGTGGAGCGCCGTACAGCGGGCCCCGTCGGGTCCGCCACGCGCCGCCTCGACGATCGCCGGGCGGTCGCCGGGACCGGCGACGGCGGTGAGGCAGCGGGCCGCCGGAAGATGCAGCGGGTTGCCGCGTTCCAGACCCTGTTGCGCCCAGTCGAAGACGGCCTGCACGCTCCAGCCGGGGCGTGGGCCGCTCGGCCGCATCTGTCGCTGCCAGCGGTCGAAGGAACCCTGTTCGCCCGCCGCCCTGATCCGGGCACCGATCTCGGCGCGCGGGTCCTCCGCCCAGAGCCGCCAGGGGTGGGGCTCGAAGGCGTCCCGGACGGCGGACGCCAGCTCGGCGTCGCCCTCGGGGGTGTGCGGGAATCTGGCGAGGACCGGTACGGCCAGGGAGCGCAGGCCCGTGTCGTCGTCACGCAGCGCGAGTTCGTCCAGGGCCCAGGCCCAGTTGGAACCGGTCGCGGCGTAGAGCCGGAGCAGGTCCAGGGCGTCGTGCCTGCCGTACGAGGCGAGATGACCGAGGACGGCGAGCGCGAGCCCGGTGCGGGACTCCTCGGTGTCGAAGTGGTCCTCGGCGCGGAAGAGATGGTGGTCGATGGCGTCGAGACCGCCGTGGATGTCCAGGTACAGGCGCGCGTAGTAGAGCGAGCGATTCTCGACCTGCCAGTCGTGGCGGGGGTCGTTCAGCACGCAGTGGTTGAGGGCGGCGAGAGCCTCCGCCCGGGGCGCCGCGAGCGCGTGCAGGGTGCCGTCGCCGCGGCCCCTCTGCAACAGACCGAGCAGCGTGCCGCTCGGCGCTATGACTGGATCAAACATCGGAAAAGCCTCACATCAAGCTGTCGAAGCAACCGGGGAGTGTGTACCGAGCCCCCGAGAGGGGCCAGGGCCTCCAGGCCCTGTCCGGCCCTAGGCCGTGTTTTAGAAGTCCCGCCTGCCCGGCGGGCGGACGCCGCTACTTCTAAAACACGGCCTAGGCCGCGCGGCAACATATCCGGCCGACCGTTGTCTTCCGCTTAATGCAGACCATCTTCCCTGCCTCTCGTCGGTGGCCCCTCGTGGGCCCCGACGTCATGATGACCCAGCCATTTCGCCACCGCGACCACATTTACGGCGTCTCTCCCCGCCCGGCCCCAGTGGGCTCCGAACCTGGCCTCACCTGGCTCCGAACAGCTCCAACAGGTCGGTCTTCCCAAACATCCGCGCCGTATCCACGGCGGACGGGGTTCCTCCGGTTGGGTCGGCCCCGCCGGCCAGGAGCGCCCGGATCACCGCGTCCTCGCCCTTGAAGACAGCGCCGGCGAGTGGGGTCTGTCCCCGGTCGTTGATCCGTCCCGCGTCGGCGCCGCGCGCGATCAGCGTTTCCACGGCGGACGCGTGGCCGTGATAGGCGGCGAGCATCAGGAGGGAGTCGCCCTTGTCGTTGGTGAGGTTCGCGGGCACTCCCGCGTCGACATACGCGGCGAGCGCCTCGGTCTCGCCCTGCCGGGCCAGGTCGAAGATCTTCGTGGCCAGTTCGACCACCTCGGGGTCCGGAGCCTCGCTCATCGGTGGACCGCCTCTCTCACGTCGTTGACCTGGCACGTACGACCAGACCGCTGTACGAGCAAACCGACAGATTACTGCCCGCGCACACGGCGGGAATTCCAGGCCGCCCGGCACGGCGTCCGGTACACGGACAGCGCCCCGACATGGGCCAAGCCAGTGAAATAGCTAAATCTTCACTCATTTACACCTTTTGTCACATAGATACTTTCGGTGATCCTGGAACACCTCATGGTGACTGCCCCCTCTACCAGGAGATTCCTCATGATTCTGTCCATGTCAGGCGTCGTTCTGCTCGGGATCATCGTCTACCTCTTCTTCCGGAAGGACGGACTCAAGGCGTCACACGCGATGGTGTGCGCGCTCTTCGGGTTCTATCTCGCGGGTACCGCCATCGCCCCGAGCATCACGGCCGGCGGCGCGAGCCTGGCCGGCCTCCTGGGCGGGATCAAGTTCTGACGCCCGCCCATCCCTTCCGCACCCCCAGGAGACAGACGTGGCCCGGCGACCACTTCCCCGCATTCTGACCAGCGGCAGCGACCGGATCGCCCGCGGTCGCGAGATGGCCCGCGCGGCCGCCGACAGCGCCACCGATGTGCTCCATCCACTGATCACGATCACGCGTGGTCTGCGGATGCTGGCCTCGGCGGGACGGCAGAAGTGGGCCGCCACCCCGAAGGACCGGCGCGGACCGGCGCTGTTCCTGGTGGCGGTCTGCGGCATGGTCGTCGCGCTCATGCCGTACGGGCCACTGCTGGTCCTGATCTCGGTGATGGCCGTGGCCGGCTGGAAGGGACGGGACCGTACGCCCGAGCCGACCGGGCCCGACGAGGCGGAGACGAAGCGGCTCCAGTCCCTCTACGAGGCGCTGGTGCCGTACTTCTCCGTACCGGAAGACCCCAATCCGCTCTTCGCCCACGGCGGCGAGTGGAGTACGGCGTTCGACTCCTACGCGTTCGACCCGGACGGCCGTCTCACCCAGCTGCGGATGACGTACCCGCCGTATTTCGCCGACAGCGATCCCAGGGCGCGCGACCGGGTCGAGAGGCTGCTGCACGCCAAGTCCGGGCGAGGCCGTGAATACCTCTTCGACTGGGCCGAGGAGGCCAACGAACTGCTGATGAGCGTGCTGCCCGCCCTCTCCACCTCCATCGCCGCCCAGCGTTTCGTCACGATCCCGGGCGAGACGGTGCTCGGCTTCACCGACGACGGCTCAGTACGGCGCACGCTGCCGGTGGTGGCGGGCGACGGGAGCCATGACGCGCCCCCGGTGATCTGGCGGACCGGATCACGCTCCACGGAGCCGCATCTGCTGGTCACGGGCGCGCCGGGCAGCGGCGCCACCAGCCTGCTGCGGTCCATCGCGCTCCAGGCCCTCCAGCACGGCGAGGTACTGATCGTGGAGGGCAGCGGCGCCGGCGAATTCACCTGCCTGACCGGGCGCAACGGGGTACTCGCCGTGGAATGCGGACTCGCCGGCGCGCTGGCCGGCCTGGAATGGGCGGCGAACGAGACGGAACGGCGCCTGATCGCCGCCGACCGGGCCCGGCAGTCGGGTCATCCGGCGCCTGACGACACCCGGCGCCCGCTGTGGATCCTGCTGGACCGGCCGAGCGCGTTCGGACATCTGGCGGCGGCCGACGGACGGCTCGACCCGCAGCAACTGCTCCAGGTGCCGCTGCGCCACGGCAGAGCCGCGCGGGTCACGGTGGTGGTGGCCGATCAGCTCGACAGCCTGGACGCGCTCAGCGAGACCGTGGTGACGCACACCCGCGCCCGGGTCGTCCTCGGGGCCGCCACACCCGCGCAGGTGGAAGCGGTGCTCGGGGCACTGCCGCGCACGACGCCCACGGCAGACGTCCCGCCCGGCAGAGGCTACGCACGGCTCGGCGCGGGACCGGTCCTGAGGCTCCAGGTCCCGGCGACCCCCGACCCGTACGACGACGCGACGAGCGAGGCGCACCGCCGGGCCGTCATGGAGCTGCTGCCGGAGCGGCACCCCTCCTTCGACCCCTTCGCCCAGCCTCCCGTCGGCACACCGACCCAGGACCGGGTCCCGGGGCAGGAACAGGAACCGGACCGGGCCGCCGGGTCCGCGCCGGTCGGTTAGGCCGGCGGCCTTCGCCCTCAGGCGACGAACGTACGGGGCGCGTCCGTGCCGGTGCTCGCTCCCGTCTCCACCAGACGCGCGGCGGCCGCCAGCCGCGCCGCCGCCTCGACGGCGACCGGCCCGCTGACGGTGAACGGCAGCCGTACGTACCCCTCGAACGCCCCGTCGACCCCGAAACGGGGCCCCGAGGGCACCCGTACGCCGACCCGTTCGCCCACCTCGGCCAGGCGTGAGCCGGACAGCCCGCCGGTCCGCACCCACAGCGTGAGCCCGCCGCGCGGTACCTCGAACTCCCAGCCGGGCAGCCGCTCGCGCACCGCGGCCACCAGCGCGTCCCTGTTCTCCCGCGCCTGGGCACGCCGCAGCCCGACCGCCTCCTCCCAACCGCCGGTCCGCATCAGCCAGTTGACGGCGAGCTGTTCGAGCACCGGGGTGCCGAGATCGGCGTACGCGCGCGCCGCGACCAGGGACCTGATCACATCCGGTGCCGCGCGCACCCAGCCGATCCGCATCCCCGCCCAGAAGGCCTTGCTGGCCGAGCCGACCGTGATCACCGTGCTGCCCGCCGGGTCGAAGGCGCAGACCCGCCTCGGCATCTCGATGTCCGGGTCCAGATGCAGCTCGGACATGGTTTCGTCGACGACCAGCACCGTGCCCGCCGAACGCGCCGCGTCCACCAGCTGCCGCCGCTGGTCCTCGTCGGCCAGCGCGCCCGTCGGATTGTGGAAGTCGGCGACGACATAGGCGATCCGGGGAGCGGCGTCGCGCAGCACCTGGCGCCAGCGCACCGGGTCCCAGCCGGTCAGCCCCTCCGCCATGGCCACCGGCACGAGCCGGGCGCCCGCTTCCCGCATCAGCTGGAGGATATTCGCGTACGAGGGCGATTCCACCGCGATGCGCTCCCCCCGGCCCGCGAAGAGATGACAGATCGCGTCGATCGCGCCCATCGCGCCGGTGGTGACCATGATCTGTTCGGGCATGGTCGGGATGCCGCGCCGGGTGTAGCGGTCGGCGAGCATCTGCCGCAGGGCGGGCACTCCGGCCGGGTAGTCGCCGTGGGTGTGCGCGTACGGCGGCAGCTCTTCCAGCGCTCCCTGGACGCCCCGGGTCAGCCAGGGCTCGGGGGCGGGCAGGGCCGCGGTACCGAGATCGATCATCGAGCCGAGCGACTCCGGCGGCAGGGGTTCGAGCCCGCGCGCGGGCAGCGGATTGCCCGCCGGCACGGCCGTCCAGCTGCCCGCGCCCCTGCGGGACTCCAGGAACCCCTCGGCGCGCAGCGCTTCGTACGCGGCCGCCACCGTCGTACGGCTCACGGACAGGGAGACGGCCAGTTCGCGTTCGGCGGGGAGCCGGGCGGCGACGGGGACCCGGCCTTCGAGCACGAGCAGCCGGATACCGTCGGCGAGGGCACGGTAGGCGGGCGGTTTACGGGTACCGGATCCGGCGGGCCGGGGCTGCTGCGTGAGGAGCTGCCGGGCCAGCTGAGTCGCACCGACGGCCGAGGTCCACTGAGCCATAGAAGTCAGTCCACCTTCCCCGAATTGGCCATGGTTGGCGTCTGTCTGCCAGCCACAGAGTGATGTGTACCAGTCCACCATCCCACCAGGGAGCAACATCGTGTCCACCACCTCCGCCACCTCGGGCCCTTCCGGCCTCCGGGGAAGGCACCTCACCCGCCGGCTCTTCCAGCTGTACATCGGTCTCGCGCTGTTCGGGGCGAGCGCCGCGCTGCTGGTGCGCGGGGGCCTCGGCCTCGAACCGTGGGGCGTCCTGCATCAAGGGCTGGCGGAGCTCACCGGGCTGAGCATGGGAGTCGTCTCGATCATCGTGGGCGCGGTCGTGCTGCTGCTCTGGATCCCGATCCGGCAGCGCCCGGGGCTCGGCACTGTCTCCAACGTCTTCGTGGTCGGGATCGCGATGGACGCCACCCTCGCCCTGGTCCCCGACGGCTACGGCCTGGCCGCCCGTGTCCCGCTGCTGATCGCCGGTATCGGGATCAACGGCCTGGCCACCGGGCTCTACATAGCGGCGCGTTTCGGCCCGGGGCCGCGTGACGGCCTGATGACCGGACTGCACCGGCTGACCGGCCGCTCGGTCCGGCTGGTCCGTACCGCGATCGAGATCGCCGTCGTCGCCACCGGCTTCGCGCTCGGCGGCTCGGTGGGAATCGGCACGGTGGCCTACGCCCTCGCGATCGGGCCGCTCGCCCAGCTGTTCCTCCGCGTCTTCGCCATCCCTGGGGCGGACGCCGGAAGCACAGCCGTCAACGGCGGGTCATCCGAGCAGGTCATACTGCGGCGGTGACTCGCGCATCCCACCCCTACCTGGACCGGGCGACCCCGATTCCGTTCGCCCATCGCGGCGGCACGGCGGACGGCCTGGAGAACACAGCCGCCGCGTTCCGCCGCGCGGCCGGACTCGGATACCGCTACTTCGAGACCGACGTGCACGCCACCGCCGACGGCCGGCTGGTCGCCTTCCACGACCCGACCCTGGACCGGGTGACCGACACCCGGGGCCGGATCGCGGACCTGACCTGGGCCGAGGTGAGCCGGGCCCGGGTCGCGGGGAACGAGCCGCTGCCGCTCTTCGAGGAGTTGCTCGAAGAGTTCCCCGAAGCGCGCTGGAACGTGGACATCAAGGCCGCGCCCGCCCTCGCCCCGCTGATCGACCTGATCCGCAGGACCGACAGCTGGGACCGGGTGTGCGTCGGCTCCTTCTCCGAGGCCCGGGTGGCGGCCGCCGAACGCCTCGCGGGTCCCCGCCTCGCCACCTCGTACGGGGTACGGGGCGTGCTGGGCCTGCGACTTCGCTCGTACGGGATCCCCGCCCCGGTCCGCCGGGGCGCCGTCTGCGCTCAGGTCCCCGAGACCCAGAACGGCATCCGTGTCGTGGACGAACGATTCGTACGGATGGCACACGCGCGCGGCCTTCAGGTCCATGTCTGGACCGTCAACGATCCACATCGTATGGAGGCGCTGCTGGATCTTGGGGTGGATGGCATCATGACCGATCAACTGGAAACGCTGCGTGCGGTGTTCACCGCGCGCGGAGCCTGGCGATGACCGGGCGGGACGGGCACACGGGGAGAGGGAAACGCGGGTGAGTGTCGAGACCGAGGACCGGGCCGACGAGGCGGCGGACCGCAGACGCGAACAACGCGGCTGGTACTTCTACGACTTCGCGTGCTCCGTCTACTCGACGAGCGTGCTCACGGTCTTCCTCGGCCCGTACCTGACGTCGGTGGCGAAGGCGGCGGCCGACGCCGACGGTTTCGTCCATCCGCTGGGCATCCCCGTACGCGCGGGCTCGGTCTTCGCGTACGCGGTCTCCGTGTCGGTCGTGGTCGCGGTGCTGGTGATGCCGCTGGTGGGCGCGGTGGCGGACCGTACGGGACGGAAGAAGCCGCTGCTGGCCGCCGCCGCGTATCTGGGGGCGACCGCCACGACCTGCATGTTCTTCCTGGACGGCGACCGCTATCTGCTGGGCGCGCTGCTGCTGATCGTGGCGAACGCCTCGGTGTCGGTCTCGATGGTGCTCTACAACGCGTATCTGCCGCAGATCGCCGGGCCGGAGGAGCGCGACGACGTCTCCTCGCGCGGCTGGGCCTTCGGCTACACCTCGGGCGCACTGGTCCTGGTCCTCAATCTGGTGCTCTACACCGGCCATGAGTCGTTCGGTGTCTCCGAGTCCACGGCCGTACGGATCTGTCTGGCCTCGGCCGGAGTCTGGTGGGGCGCCTTCACGATCATCCCGCTGCGCCGGCTGCGCGACCGCCGGGCGCCGAAGAGCGGCGAGGGAGCGGTGGGCACCGGCTGGCGGCAACTGGTGAACACCCTGCGGGACATGCGCCGCCATCCGCTGACGCTGTCCTTCCTGCTCGCCTACCTCGTATACAACGACGGCGTGCAGACGGTCATCTCACAGGCCTCGATCTACGGCTCCGAGGAACTGGGCCTGGACCAGACGACACTGATCGTCGCCGTACTGCTGGTGCAGATTCTGGCGGTGGCGGGCGCGCTGGGCATGGGCCGCATGGCCAGAACGTACGGCGCCAAGCGCACCATTCTGGCCTCGCTGGCCGTCTGGACGCTGATCCTCACGGCCGGATACTTCCTGCCCGCCGGGGCGCCGGTCGCGTTCTTCGTCCTGGCCTCGGCGATCGGCCTGGTGCTGGGCGGCAGCCAGGCGCTGTCCCGTTCGCTCTTCTCCCACCTGGTGCCACAGGGCAAGGAGGCCGAGTACTTCTCCGCGTACGAGATGAGCGACCGCGGGCTGAGCTGGCTGGGGCCACTGGTGTTCGGACTCGCGTATCAGCTCACGGGGAGCTATCGGGATGCCATCATCTCCCTGGTGGTCTTCTTCGTCCTGGGGTTCGGCCTGTTGGCAAGGGTGCCGATCAGACAGGCGATCGTGGCCGCCGGAAACCCTGCTCCGGACCGGATTTAGACGTTGAAGTCAAAGGGCGGTAGTGTACGCGTTTGGCCTGCCAGGCGGACCGTTACTGCGAAGTGCAGGAATGAAAACACTGGGTGACATCTCCTGTTAGATGTGACAAACCGGGCGCTGGTGGGTACAACAAGGGCGGCACGACGGGCGACGCATGACCCGGAACGGGAATCTTTACCGCCGACCGGACGTTGACCGGATGACGACGACAGCGACACCTGTCCTGTGGGCGACAAGCCCGGGAGGCACGATTCATGAGTGAGCGAGCTCTCCGCGGCACGCGACTCGTGGTTACCAGCTACGAGACGGACCGCGGCATCGATCTGGCCCCGCGCCAGGCGGTGGAGTACGCATGCCAGAACGGACATCGATTTGAGATGCCGTTCTCGGTTGAGGCGGAAATTCCGCCGGAGTGGGAGTGCAAGGCGTGTGGCGCCATGGCACTCCTGGTGGACGGGGATGGCCCCGAAGAGAAGAAGGGCAAGCCTGCGCGTACGCACTGGGACATGCTCATGGAGCGACGCACCCGCGAGGAGTTGGAGGAGGTGCTGGCCGAGAGGCTGGCCGTCCTGCGCTCCGGCGCCATGAACATCGCCGTGCATCCGCGGGACAGCCGGAAGTCCGCCTGACCGCGTAACCACCGCACAAGACAAGCGACAACCGAACAGAAAGCCGTGGGTCGCGTCACACCGAGTGTGTGCCGCAGCCCGCGGCTTTGTTCTTTGGCCTGCGGCCTTGTTCTATGCGGAGCCTTTGCGAGACGTCTCTACAGGACTCTCAGGACTCTCACGGAGTCAGCGGCGGGCGCGGGCCCTCGTCCTCGGGACGGCGTCCTTCCGGCGTCTCGTCGTGCTTGATGACCTCACCCTGGACCACCTTGCCGTCCGGCTGACGCATACGGGCCTGCTGGAAGGCGTTCCCGAGACTGCCGGGCTCCGCCACGGCCGCGCTCATCCGCCGCTCCAGCGAGCGCTCCGCGTACCGGCCGAGTGCCGTCCGTACGGGCGGCACGAGCAGCAACAGGCCCAGTACGTCCGTGATCAGCCCCGGCAGCATGATCAGCAGGCCGCCCAGCATCAGGAACCCATTGCCGGTGCTGCCGGTTCCGGTCTCCGGCGGGAGGACCTCTCCGGGGTGTTCCTGCTGCTGCCGCTGCTGACGTTGCAGCGTCTCGGTGAGATTACGGAAGGCCCGGCGGCCGGCCCGCTTCATGACCACTCCGCCGAGGACGGCCGCGCCCACGAGCAGTGCCAGCACGGCCAGTCCGCCTGCCACTTCGCCCACGACGATCAGCAGCCAGATCTCCAGCACCAGCCAGGCGGCGACGCCCAGTGGGAGGAAGGTGCGGGCGCGTGAGCGCTTGGGAGCGGTGCGAGGCGATTGCGCGGTCGTCATGTTCCCAGTGTGCCTGGGGACGGGCCCGGATGGCGTATGAGAACGATCAGAAATGATCAGGAGGACCGGAGTTCAGGACAGTCGGGCCATCGGATGATCGACTGGTCGGGCTAGTCGAACCGTCGGGACAGGCCGGGGGGCGGAGCGGAGATCAGGACCGTCCGTTGGGCTTCCGGCCGAGGAGACGGTTCGCCCGGGACTCGACACCCCAGGTGGTCACCCGCCACAGCGCCTCGACGAGGATGTCCTTGCTCATCTTCGAGTCGCCCAGCTCGCGCTCGACGAAGGTGATGGGCACCTCGACCACATGACAGCCCGCCGCGACCGCGCGCCGGGCCAGGTCGACCTGGAAGCAGTAGCCCTGCGAGGCGACGGCGTCGAGGCCGAGCTTCTCCAGGGTCTCCTTGCGAAACGCCCGGTAGCCACCGGTCACGTCGCGGATCGGAACGCCCAGCAGGACCCGTGAGTACGTACTGCCGCCACGGGAGATGAGCTCCCGCGTCTTGGGCCAGTTGACGACGCGTCCGCCCGGCACCCAGCGTGAGCCGAGGACAAGATCGGCGCCCTTGAGCGCGGTCAGCAGGCGGGGCAGTTCCTCCGGCTGGTGGGAGCCGTCGGCGTCCATCTCGACCAGGACCCCGTAGCCGCGCTCGATGCCCCAGCGGAAGCCCGCCAGATAGGCGGCTCCGAGCCCTTCCTTGCCTTTCCGGTGCAACACCTTGACCTGGTCGTCCGCACCGGCCAGCTCGTCGGCGATCTTGCCGGTGCCGTCGGGGCTGTTGTCGTCGGCGACCAGGATGTCGGCCTTGGGAACGGCGGCACGCACCCGGGAGACGATCGACTTGATGTTCTCGGCCTCGTTGAAGGTCGGGATGATCACCAAGGCTGTACCGAGCGGGCCGTACCGCCTCTCACCGCCGTCGTTCACTGCTGCCCCTTAATAGCCGTACGCCGATGCACCACCATAGCGAGCACGCCGGGGGCCCGCGCCCACCATGGTCACAGGGAGTCGAAGGCGACGGGCACCATGTCCGGAGATGGGGTGCGGAACCGGAGATCTTGGACGTGGACAGAGCGTGAACTGCGGATCGGGACCCGGCGTCCTTCGGGCCGGCCCGGGACCCGCTGGCTGCGGGTCGACCGAAAGCCGTTGTCTACTGAACGCCGGGGCCCCGATCCGGGTCGCACCTGCCGGCCCGACGGAAACCCTCTCTCGTCCCCGAGACGCGGGTGCTGGACCTGGCTCCCAGTGGTGGTGCGCCGGTGCGGCGCACCACCCCATGACCCAGCGGCGTTCGACGACTGCGCGGAGGTTGCCGGACGGACGTCCTGCGGTGGACCCGGCCGAACCTACCCGCCGGTGGCGGCTTACTGTCAACAGCCGTTTGACCTGCGGCGTTGACCAAAATCGGCAGGTCAGTGAGGAAGATCCGCAGGTCGTGGCGGAGGCCGACAGACATCGGACGGCGGTACGAAATGTCCGTACGTCACTCGTTCGGTCGCACGAACACCGTCTGTCCCGAGACAACGGTCCGCAGGCACACGGGCAGCGGGCGGCCCGGGGTGAGATCCGGCAGGCCCGGTGTCCCCGAGCGCGGATCGGTGGACCAGCGGGACACCCGGTCGTCGGGAGCCTGGACCACCAGCTCGTCGGTGCGCCAGAGGGCGTAGTCGGCCGGGGCGCCGGGCACCAGCGTCCCGGCGTCGTCGCGGCCGACGGCCCGCCAGCCACCACGCGTATGCGCCGTGAACGCGGCCCGCACCGAGATCCCGTGCCCGGGAGTGCGGTGGAAAGCGGCGGCCCGGACGGTCCCCCACGGGTCCAGCGGTGTGACCGGGCTGTCGGACCCGAAGGCCAGCGGGACTCCGGCGCGCAGCATCGCCGCGTACGGATTGAGCGTGCGGGCACGGTCGACGCCGAGCCGACGCGCGTACATACCGTCCTCGCCGCCCCAGGCCGCGTCGAAGGCGGGCTGCACGGAAGCCGTGAGGCCCAGCTCGGCGAAGGCGGCGATCATGGCGGGAGTGAGCATCTCGGCGTGCTCGACCCGGTGCCTGGCGGCCCTGATCCGGGCCAGGCCCAGCCGCTCGGCGGCTGCCCTCACCCCGGTGACGACCATGCCGATCGCCGCGTCGCCGATGGCATGGAAACCGGCCTGGAGCCCGGCCTCGGTGCAGGCGGTGACATGGGCCGCGACGGCGGCGGCGTCCAGATGCGCGGTACCGGTATGGGCGCGGTCACCGTCGATGTCGGCGTACGGAGCGTCCAGGGCGGCGGTGTGGGAGCCGAGCGAACCGTCGACGAAGAGATCGCCCGCGGCACCGATGGCACCCAGTTCACGAACCCGTCGGGCGTCCTTCTCGTCGCCGACCCGCTCGGCCCAGTAGCCGAGGACCCGGGTCCCCGGCTCCTCCCCCGCCAGTTTCAGCAGAGAGACGAAGTCCTCCTCGTCGGAGATCTCGGGGCCCGCGCACTCGTGGAGTGTCCCGATGCCGAGCGAGGCGGCGCGGTGCCGGGCCGCGCGCTGCGCCTCGGCGCGCTGACGCGCACTCACCGCGCCGTGGGCCGCCGCGCGCACCGCGTGGTGAGCGGCGGCGGTCAGCGGAGCGTCCGGGTGATAGCCGGTCAGCGAGGTGACGTCGGGGACCAGGTCGAGCAGCGCGGTGCTCACCACGGCCGAATGCGCGTCGATACGGGGCAGGTAGAGCGGCCGGCCGCCCGTCACGCCGTCCAGCTCGGCGCGGGACGGGGGGCGCTGTTCCGGCCAGCGGGAGGAGTCCCAGCCGTGGCCGAGGAGGATCCGGTCACCAGGGTGGGCGGCGCTGTAGGCCCGTACGAGCGCGAGCGCCTCCGGCAGGCTCGCGGCGCCGGCCAGATCGAGACCGGTGAGGGCGAGGCCGGTGGCGGTGGTGTGGACGTGGGCGTCGGTGAACGCCGGGGTCACGAGTGCGCCTTCGAGGTCGACGACCTCGTCGACACCGGAGACGAAGGAGTCGGCCGCGCCTTCCGAGCCGACCCAGGCGATGTGGCCGCGTTCTACGACCATGGCGGTGGCGAAGGGGTCGGCGGGGCTGTGGACTTCTCCACCGCGCAGGAGCGTGGTGCGGTGTTCGGTCTGGGGGGTGGCGCGCTCGGTCATGGGGACCAGTCTGGCGTGTCGGGGAGGGGGAGGGCGCCAGGGGGCCGTGCGGTGGGGGTGGGGTGCGGTGCGGTGCGCCGTCCGGCGGGGGGCGTGGTCGTGGGCGCCGGTGTGTGGTGGGTGCGGGTGTGTGGTGGGTGCGGGTGCGGGTGCGGGTGGGGTTTGTGGTGGGTGCGGGTGCCGGGGCCTCCGGAGGCGCATGTCCGGACTGCATGATTTACGGCGCGTGCGGCTCTGTTCTTGAGGTGCGGGCCGGTGTGCGCCACAAATCACGCTTTACGTCCGGACACGTCACCTCCTGCGACCCCGACCCCCTCCCGCCGGTCCCTCGTCTGCGGGCCGCCTCGTGATTCCGTACGGCCGCCGCTGATGGGGTTAGGGGTGGGTGGGGGCTGGGGTGGTCTCCCCTGCCCCGGGCTGGTGGGGTGAGGTGGGGGGCTGAGGTTTGTCTGTGGGTGCGGGTCTGGGGTTGGCGGTGAGGGGACTCTCTGGTGGTGTCGTCCGCCGGCGAGTGAGCCGAAGGGGCGCGCCGCTGTCGAAAGGGAGAGCGCGCGCAGGTTTGTGAGGTACGAGCAAACCGAGCACGGTCGACCGTCGACAGTGGCTTGCAGCGCCCCGGAGGTGAACCGAGCCCTAAAAAGAAGGCCGCGCGCGTCGGTGCCGAAACGTCCGCCTTCACACCGAGTCTGTTGAACCTCAGCCCAGCACGTCCCATCCGGCCCCGGAGGCGAACCGAGCCCTAAAAGGAGGGCGGTCGCGACTCGTACGGGGTGGAGAGGACCACTGTTGTCCGGGTCGAGACTCCGGCCAGGGAGCGGATTCGGGTGAGCAGGTCTTCCAGTTCCAGTGGAGTCGCTACGCGGACCTTGAGGATGTAGTTCTCGTCGCCCGCCACGCTGTGGCAGGCCTCGATCTCGGGGATGCCCGAGAGTCGTTCGGCGATGTCGTCGGGGGCGCTGGGGTCGAACGGTTTCGCCGAGATGAAGGCGGTGAGCGGGAGGCCGACCGCCTCCGGGTCGACCACCGCGGCGTAGCCGCGGATGACTCCGCGCTGCTCCAGGCGGCGTACGCGCTGATGCACCGCCGAGGTGGACAGGCCGGTGGCCTTGCCCAGGTCGGTGTAGCTCGTCCGCCCGTCCTTGACGAGCAGTTCCACGATCTGACGATCCAGCTCCTCCATACGGATCAACCTATTGCCCCGGGTCACTTCCGGCACAGTCGGTTACGGCCCTCCGGGGCACCTGCGAGCGGCATGTGACGAAGACCACAGGTTTGTGGCACGGTCCGTCGAGACCTCACGGTTACCTGGCTCGCGCGGCGGGCATTGCTTGCTGTGGTCGAGACCACACGTGCCTGGTCGGCCCACCCGAGGGGGAATGTCTCCATGCAGAGCCTGAAGCGCACCGGACGCACCGCACCGGAGCCCGTTGATCTCGTCGATGCCGACGAGTTCGACTCGTATGACACCTTCGAGATGTACCGGGTCGTCTGCCCGGACTGCGTGCGGCCAATCGCCCTGCTGGCGGACGAAGATGTCCTGCCGGAGCACGCGTTGTGCCCCACGCCGTGGAATCCGTTCGTGCTGTCGGTGTGTGCCGGTACGGGACGTTCGGCGTCGGAGGCCAGGCCTTCTGACGAGTCGTCGGAGGCTCAGGAGCAGGACACGGCGCTGTTGTTGACGCTGCCTCAGGGGCTCAACTGGCGGACGCAGCCCTTCTCGCATGTCGGCGGTCCGGGCTCGCGTCCGTTCAAGGTGCCGGCTCTGCAGCGGAACGCCGCCTGAGGTTCGGCGGCGTCCAGGGGGTCTCGTACGGGCTCCGGCGCGACCCCTGACCGTGTGACGGAGAGTCGCGCCGGGCCTTCGGCGGAGAGTCAGCGCGTCTCGGGGCCCGCCAGGTGGCGGGCGATGACCAGACGCTGGATCTGGTTGGTGCCCTCGACGATCTGCAGCACCTTGGCCTCGCGCATGTAGCGCTCCACCGGGAAGTCCGTGGTGTAGCCGTAGCCGCCGAGCACCTGCACGGCGTCTATGGTCACCTGCATCACCATGTCCGTGCAGAACAGCTTGGCCATGGCGGCCTGCCGGGAGAACGGCCTGCCCGCGTCGCGCAGTCGTGCGGCGGCGAGGTACAGCGACCGCCCGGCCTCGATGCGGGTGGCCATGTCGGCGAGCAGGAAGCGCAGCCCCTGGAAGTCCGCGATGGGCCGGCCGAACTGCCGTCGCCCTGTGGCGTATTCGATGGCCTCGTCGAGGGCTGCCTGGGCGAGTCCGACGGCGCAGGCGGCGATGCCGAGGCGGCCCGAGTCGAGCGCGGACAGCGCGATGGCGAAGCCCTGCCCTTCGTCGCCGAGACGGCGGGTGTCGGCCACCCGTACGCCGTCGAAGTGCAGTTGGGCGGTGGGCGAGCCCTTCATGCCCATCTTCTTCTCGGGGGGAGCCGCGGTCAGGCCGGGCGCGTCACCCGGTACGAGATAGGCGGTGATGCCCCGCGCGCCCTCTCCGCCCGAACGGGCCAGCACCGTATAGAAGTCGGCGATGCCGCCGTGGGTGATCCAGGCCTTGGTCCCGGTGATGAGCCAGTCGTCGCCGTCCCGTACCGCCTTCGTACCGAGGGAGGCGGCGTCGGAGCCCGAGGCGGGCTCGGAGAGGCAGTACGCGCCGAGGAGGCCGCCGCCCAGCATGGCGGGGAGGTGCTCGGCCTGTTGCGCCTTGGTGCCGTAGCCGGCGAGGGCGTGGCAGGCGAGGGAGTGGACGCTGACGCCGAGGGCGACGGTGAGGCGGGCGGCGGCCAGCTCTTCGAGCACCTGGAGGTAGACCTCGTACGGCTGGTCCCCACCGCCGTAGGCGGAGTCGTACGGGAGGCCGAGCAGGCCCGACTCGGAGAGGAGGGTGAAGAGTTCGCGTGGGAAGTGGCCCGCTTCCTCTTCCTCGGCCGCGTTGGGGGCGACCTCCCGCTGGGCGATGTCGCGTACGAGGGCGATGAGGTCCTGGGCCTCCTCGGTGGGCAGTTGACGTTCCACCGGTTGCGGGGCGCGGTCGGCCATTGCGGCGCTCTCCTTTTTGTCGGGCACTACGGCGGTCGCGCACGGCGGGCGGCGACGACGCCGGCTGGAGTCCGGGGTGCACCCGGACGGCAGTTCCACCCCGTCGATGCTGCCCTTCCGGGGCGCGGAGGGTCATGATCAGCGGCTGTGGAGCGTTGAGTATGCCCGATCAACAGCCTCCCGTCACGGTTCGGAAGGGCACCGTCCACAACGACTCGGTAAGGGGCGAAATCCTTTCGGCCACGCCGAGGAAGGCCGCTTTCCGGGGACGACCGAAAATGGTCCGCACCATTGACCCCACTGGTCTAGTCCTTCTAACGTCCCCCTCAACGCCTTTCGCGTACCTGCCACATCAGACCTGCCACACCAGATTTCCCCCCACTCGTTCTTCCTCCCCCACGAGGAGAGTTCATGCTCAGACTCCACCGCGCGCGGTTCCGGGCGCTGGTCGCCGCCACGTGTACCGCCGTCCTCGGCGTGACCCTGCTCTCCGGGGCGGGCAGCGCCTCCGCCGGTGAGACACCCGCCTCGGACACAACGGCCGCCGCACCTGCCCCGGCAGCCGCCGCAGGTGACAAGGTCGTCGGGTACTTCACCAACTGGGGTGTCTACGACCGCAATTACCACGTCAAGAACATCGAGACCTCCGGCTCGGCCGCCAAGCTGACTCACATCAATTACGCCTTCGGCAATGTGGCCGGCGGAAAGTGCACGATCGGCGACTCGTTCGCCGACTACGAGAAGGCGTACACCGCCGACCAGAGCGTGGACGGCACCGCGGACGCCTGGGACCAGCCGCTGCGCGGCAACTTCAACCAGCTGCGCAAGCTCAAGAAGCTGCACCCCGGCCTCAAGGTGGTCTGGTCCTTCGGCGGCTGGTCCTGGTCCGGCGGCTTCACCGAGGCGGCGAAGAACCCGGCCGCCTTTGCGAAGTCCTGCCACGACCTCGTCGAGGACCCGCGCTGGGCCGATGTCTTCGACGGTATCGACATCGACTGGGAGTACCCGAACGCCTGTGGCCTGACGTGTGACACCAGTGGGCGCGACGCGTTCAAGAACGTCATGTCGGCGATGCGCACCGCATTCGGGTCCGATCTGGTGACGGCGGCCATCACGGCCGACGGTTCGGACGGCGGGAAGATCGACGCCACCGACTACGCGGGCGCAGCCCAGTACCTCGACTGGTACAACCCGATGACGTACGACTTCTTCGGCGCCTTCGCGGCCCAGGGCCCGACCGCCCCGCACTCCCCGCTCACCTCGTACGAGGGCATTCCCACGGAGGGCTTCAACACCGACGCGGCCATCAGCAAGCTCAAGGGGCTCGGCATCCCGTCCGAGAAACTGCTGCTCGGCATCGGCTTCTACGGACGCGGCTGGAGCGGCGTCACCCAGAAGGAGCCGGGCGGTACGGCGACGGGGGCGGCGCCGGGGAAGTACGAGGCGGGCATCGAGGACTACAAGATCCTCAAGAACAGCTGCCCGGCCAACGGGACGGTCGCGGGTACGGCGTACGCCTTCTGCGGCGGCCAGTGGTGGAGCTACGACACTCCCGCCACCATCGCGGGGAAGATGGCGTACAAGAACCAGCAGGGCCTCGGCGGCACCTTCTTCTGGGAGCTGAGCGGCGACACCGGCGACGGTGAACTGATCAAGTCCATCGACTAGTTCACCGACCGGTTCGTCGACCGGCTTCGGGGGCGAGGGCGGGGGCGGGGTGCCTTATCGGCTCCCGCCCTCCGCGTCGTCGTGGCCTCGCCCTATGTCCTCCAGCGGTCCCGGACCCGGTCCCGCCGTCGAACCGGCGGGCTCCAGCCCCGTGTACGGCCGCCAGCTGAGGTCCTGCGGCGGCGCGGGGCACTCCGGCGCGAACTCCTCGATGGTGTTGAGCGTATGACGCAGCATCCGCACCATCAGGTCGCGCGGGATCTCCAGCCTCAGGTCCTGGTATTCCAGCCACTCCAGCGTCAGCCATTCGACGCTGCTCAGCCAGCCGAGCAGCGCGAGCCGGGCGATCGGCGGGATGTCGTGGTGGCCGTAGGAGCCCTCGGCGATGGTGGAGACCAGGCCCGTGCGGACGGCGTCGCGGATCTCCTGGACCTGAGTGTCGAAGCCGACGCCACCGGTGATGATGGTGCGGTACGCGGCTTCGTTGTGCTGGGCGAAGCGGAGGTAGGCCTCGACGGTGCGCTGGACCCGTTCCGTGCGCGGCAGTTCGGCGCCGCTGGCGGCCGCGAGGGTCACCAGCTCCGTGACCGAGTCCTCGACGATGGCGAGGTAGTAGCCGCGCTTGTTCTTGAAGTAGTAGTAGATCAGCCCTTTCGCCACTCCGGCGTGGTGGGCTATGTCGTCCATCGACAACGCGTCGTACGAAGTATTGGCGAATAACTTCCGGCCGGTCGCGATGAGTTCGGAGCGTCGCACCTGCGATCTCGTTGAGGCGCCCCGTTGTTGACTACGATTCACATTCGCGTCCTGGTCTCCGACTGCCAAAGATCCCCGCAGTATTGCAGAGACACCGGGGATTGCAGAGGCGCCCGTGGCCTGCGAGGGCGGCTACATGCCAGGGCGTCCGCATCCCGCGTCAGACCCGCGCGCGTGACGAGGACGGCGAGCGGCACGGCCAGGGTCCGGCCGGGCACGTGCGCCGGCAGTCGGGGGCCGCCGTCCGGCGGCGACCCGGCCACAGTGCCGGGGATTCCGGCTCCCGGGGCAGAGACCCGCGTCACTGCCCCGGGAGCCGGGCGCGCACCACGGCGCGTACACACAGCACACACCACGGCCAACAGCGCACACCACAGCCAGGTGTCAGAGCAGGCCCACCGACCGCAGGGCCTTGCGCTGGGCCGGGGTGGGCGTGGCGGGCCAGTACACGTAGCAGACACCGCCCGTACCGGACGCCACGTTGCCGGCGGCGTTGTACCGCTTCGTCCTCAACCAGATCGTCTCCCATTCGTGCCGCCGGTAGACACGGCGTACGGCCGGGTTGTCCGGCGAGGCCGGGTCGTTGGCGACCACGTCCCCGTCGGCCGTGAAGCCGATCACGGTCATCAGATGGCCCGCCGTGCCGTAGCCGGCGCCCGTCAGTTCCTCCTTGAGGAAGGACTGCGAGGTGATGACGGGGATGCCCGCGCGGATGAGGGTCTCCACCTCGGCGAGCGAGCCGAGCCGGGTGACGGCGGAGCTCATGTCCCGGTAGGTGGCGGCATACGCGGCGTTGAAGGGCCAGTTGCCGCAGCCCTCGTACTGGTAGTCGTAGGTGAACCGGGCCGCGTGGCAGACCTGCGGGTCGGCGAAGTCCGGGTTGACCCAGGCGAGATCCTCGGCGGAGGGGGCGCGCCCCCAGTACTCGATGATCATCTGCGAGGAGGTGGGGCTGCACCAGGCCTCGCCGCCGTTGTCGTACTCGGGGTACTGCCCGGTGTGGATGTTCTGCGAGTAGCGCGGCACGGTCAGCTCGTGTGCGAGCCCCGGCGTGGAGGCCGGCACCGTGAACCGGTCCGGGACGTCCGAGGCCATCGCCCCGACCCGGTGGACGGCGGGGGTGAGTCCGCTGCCGGGCTTGCGGTAGAGCGTGAGCCGCAGCCGGTACGAGTCCAGACGCAGCCCGCTCGCCGCGTCGTCCACCGAGAAGGTGTCGGTCCAGACAGTGCTGCGCCCGTCGGTCTGGTCGTCGAGGGACGTGCGCCGGATGTCACCGTCGCCGTCTCCCGCGGTCCAGCGGCCCATCACGTACCAGGGGGTGTCGGTGCCGTCGCCGTAGCGGCCGCGCAGTTCGATCTGGAGCCAGGTGCCGGCCGGGGTCCGCGCGTTCCAGGAGGCGATCACCTCGGTGGCGGGGACCTTCGAGCGGTGCGTGGGCGAGGTCCAGGTCGCGTACTCCCAGGTGGTGGTCCTGCCGGTGTGCGGATCGGCGTAGTCGGTACGGCCCACGGGGGTACCGATGACCAGCGAGGGCCGGAGGCCGGGGACGGCCCGGGTGCCCTTGGCCGTACCGGCGCGCCAGTCGGCGTACGAGGTCCAGAAGGCGTTGTCCACGAGAGGTTTCCCGGCGCGATCGGCGGGGGCGGCGGGGGCATCGGGTTCCGTGGGGGCCGATGGGGCGGCGGCCGCCGGAACGGCCGACACCGTACCGGCACCTGCCGCGACCGCGAGAGCGGCGGCGAGCACGGTTCTGCGCGACGTCGGGCTGGTCATATGAACCTCCGGTCGAAAGCTGGGAGAGCGAAGAGCGCGGAGAGATACGAAGAGCGGCTGAAAACGAAGACTGGATACGAAGAGATGACTATTGCTCGGCAGTCGTCCACTATCGCCGCTCCCGGCGGGTTTCTGCCAGTGATTCGGACCGCGTCGGCCGAACAACATTGGTCTTCACCAGTGACGTGACCTGCGGAGGTGCGGCGGGCGTGAAACCCGCGCGCGGGGTCGGCAGCCCCGGGGGCTCGTAAGGTGGGACCGATGAACGACCTGCCGTCGGTGGCCGCCGCCCTGCGCGCGCTGCCGCCCTCCTGCGGGCCCGTCCGGCTGATCGGCGTCGACGGGCACGCGGGCTCCGGAAAGAGCACCTTCGCGACACGGCTCGCGGCGGAGCTGGACGGCGCTCCCGTACTGCGCCTGGACGACCTGGCGACCCATGAAGAACTCTTCGAGTGGACGGGGCGGCTGACGGAGCAGGTCATCGACCCGCTCTCGCACGGCGCGACCGCGCGCTACACGCCGTACGACTGGACGCTGCGGCGCTTCACCGCGCCCCGGTCCCTGCCTCCCTCCCCCGTCGTCATCGTCGAGGGCGTGGGGGCCGGGCGGCGGGCGCTGCGGCCGTGTCTCGCGTGGCTGCTCTGGATGGACCGGGGCGCGGAGGAGTCGTGGCGGCGCGGGCGCGAGCGGGACGGACCCGGTCAGTCCGCTTTCTGGGACGGCTGGATACCGGCGGAGATCCGCCATTTCGGGTCGGACCCGTCCCGGCCGTTCGCGGATGCTCTGGTACGTGAGGGATGCGAGGGGTACGCGGTACTCCCGGGTCCTCTGATGACAGCAAGTCCGGACCAGGCCATCACTCACCGTGACGGTTTGTGACCTCCATACCGGGCAGTCGGGATTCGGCACAGGAAAGGCTCAACTCGGCTTGACCAAGGGGCCGGACAGGTCTTACGTTCTCAATGTGCGGCATTTCGGAGCCGCCGCAGACGCGAGGCCCCCGGTTGTTCCCCCGTGATCGGGGGCTTCGTTCTGCCCTCTTCGCCGCGTTTCCGCCGCCGCGCACCCCGCTTCGCTCACCCTGGGTCACCGCCCTGGCCCATGCGTAGCGCTCTTAGTCGCACACCCTCTGCGCAGGTACGATGCCTCTCGGTGCGGTCAATTCCCCTCCGCGAAAAGGTGGTTCAGCACACTGCCGACGGGCGCCCGCCCGGCGGGACATCACGGGGGCACGGTTTGTGGGGGACCTGATGGATTTCGGCACGCAGGGCACGGGAGCCCCGGCCGACCTCGCCTGGGTGCGCGGTGTGGACGCCTACACCATGGGGGCGTACCCCCAGGCGGAGGAGGAGTTCAGGACCGCGGTGGAGCTCGACCCCGGGATGGCCGACGGCTGGCTCGGACTGCACGCGCTGCGCGTCGACACCACCACCGCCCTGCTGCACATGTACCGGCACCGCGACCGCTTCGGTGAGCAGCGCTCCCGCCACCGTCGCACCCTCAACTCCTGGTACTGGCTGGGCTGGTGGGTCCAGCCGCTGCTGGAGAGCGGGCGCGATCTGCTGCTCGCGCACGCCTCGCACTGGCTGGACGGCCGTCATGTGCCGGACCTGGACCGGGCGTTGGCGGGTCTGCCGCCGGTGGACGCCGATCCGCAGGTGCGCTTCCTGCACGCCTGCCGCGCCTATCTGGTCAAGGACTGGGACCAGTTGGTACGTCACACCGAGCCGCTCGCCAACGACTCGCTGCTCGGCATCGAGTCGGGCCTGTTCGGCGGGATGGCCCGGGTCCGGCTGGAGATGTACGGGCAGGCCCTGCCGCTCCTGTCCACCGCGCTGATGCGCTGCCGCAGCGAGCAGCCGCAGCGCAAGGAGCTGCGGTACTGGCTGGCGCGCGCCCACGAGGGCACCGGGCGCAGCGCCGCCGCGCTCCCCCTCTACCGGGCCGTGCACCGCCTCGATCCGACGTTCATGGACACGGCGGCCCGGCTCGCCGCGATCACCGACTCCGACGGATACGAGGGACCGGACGATCCGGTGGGACTCGCCTCGGTGGCACTGACCGGCTTCGGCCAGGACGCGGTGGACGCCGTGGAGACGCAGAGCGAACCGGAGGTCCCGCCCGGGTCCGACGTCCTGCTCGGCGGCGAGGGGCCGGGGCCGGCCCCGCTCGGCGGCGGTGTCCCGCCCCCCGTTCCCGAGGCCGTACGGCAGAAGGCCCCGCCGCCCGCGAAGGCCCCGCCCTCCAGGTTCCCGGAAGGTCCCACCGACCCCGAGCTGCTCGCCGAGGCCCTCACCGAGCTGGAGCGCATGGTCGGCCTGGAACCGGTGAAGCGGCAGGTCAAGGCGATCTCCGCACAGCTGAACATGGCCCGGCTACGGGCCGGTGAAGGGCTGCCCGTCCAGCCGCCGAAACGTCACTTTGTCTTCTCCGGCCCCTCCGGCACCGGAAAGACGACCGTCGCGCGCATCCTCGGGCGGATCTTCTACGCGCTCGGACTGCTCGGCGGCGATCATCTGGTGGAGGCCCAACGGGCCGATCTGGTGGGCGAGTTCCTCGGCCAGACCGCGGTGAAGGCGAATGAACTGATCGACTCGGCGATCGGCGGAGTGCTCTTCGTCGACGAGGCGTACAGCCTCTCCAACTCCGGCTACAGCAAGGGCGACGCGTACGGCGACGAGGCACTTCAGGTGCTGTTGAAGCGCGCCGAGGACAACCGCGACCATCTCGTGGTCATCCTGGCCGGCTACCCCGAAGGCATGGACCGGCTGCTCGCCACCAACCCCGGGCTGTCCTCGCGCTTCACCAGCAGGGTCGACTTCCCCAGCTACCGCCCGCTCGAACTCACCGCCATCGGCGGCGTGCTGGCCGCCGAGAACGGCGATGTCTGGGACGAGGAGTCCATGGACGAGCTGCGTTCGATCAGCGGACATGTGGTCGACCAGAGCTGGATCGACGAACTGGGCAACGGCCGCTTCGTCCGCACGCTGTACGAGAAGAGCTGCGCGTACCGCGACCTGCGGCTCTCCGGCTACAGCGGTGCGCCCACCCGTGACGACCTGGCCACGCTGCGGCTGCCGGATCTGATGCAGGCGTACGGCGAGGTGCTGTCGGGCCGGGGTCCCGCGGGCCGCCGCCCGCAGGACCCGACGGAGATGTGAGGGCCGGAGGGCGCCTTGCTTCCGGGAGTCCCTCCGGGGTCCTTCCGGGACTCGGTCGAGACTCGGTTCAGGCAGGGCAGCAGTGCCCTACGACCGTGCCCCCTGCAACTGTGCCCCTTCGGCTCACCGGCTCGTTCGCCGGTGGCCGAAGGGGCACTGTCACCGCTTCGGTCGCTCCCGTCAGCGCGCCAGGACCTGGTCGGACCGACCGTGACGCTGCTCGCCGAGCACGGCCGCCTGGGGCGCGGTCTCCCGGTGGGACGGGTCCCGTACCTCACCGACCAGCATTTCCAGTACGTCCTCCAGCGCCACCAGGCCCAGCACCCGCCCGGACGCGTCCGCGACCTGGGCGAGGTGGGTGGCCGCGCGGCGCATCACGGTGAGCGCGTCGTCCAGCGGAAGTTCCGCCCGCAGGGTGGCCATCGGCCGCCAGACGTGCTGCGGTACCGCCCGTTCCCGGGCCTCCAGGTCGAGAACGTCCTTGACGTGGAGGAATCCCATGAAGGCCCCGCCGTTCTCCGCGCAGAGCGGGAAACGGGAGTAGCCGGTGCGTACGGTCAGCTCCTCGATCTCGCGCGGAGTGACGGACGGGTTCACCGTTACCAGGGAGGCATGGGAGAGCAGTACGTCGGTGACCGGACGGCTGCCCAGCTCCAGCGCGTCCTCCAGACGTTCCTGCGCCTCGGGTTCCAGCAGTCCCGCCTGGCCCGAGTCCTCGACGAGCCGGTTGAGCTGCTCGCTGGTGAAGACCGCCTCCACCTCGTCCTTGGGCTCGACGCGGAAGGCCCGCAGCACCAGCCGCGCGCAGGCGCCGAGGCCGGCCGTCACCGGGCGGCACAGCCGGGCGAAGCCGACCAGGCCGGGGCTGAGCCAGAGCGCGGTCTTCTCGGGGGCGGCCATGGCGAGGTTCTTGGGGACCATCTCGCCGATGACCAGATGCAGGAAGACGACGAGGGCCAGGGCTATGACGTAGCCCAGCGGGTGGATCAGGCCCTCGGGCACATGAGCCGCGTGGAAGACGGGCTCCAGCAGAGCGGCCACCGTGGGTTCGGCCACCGCGCCGAGCGTCAGGGAGCAGATGGTGATGCCGAACTGCGCGGCCGCCATCATCTGCGGCAGATTCTCCAGGCCGTACAGCGCCTGCCTGGCCCGTGCCGAGCCGCGTGCGGCGTGTGGCTCGATCTGGCTGCGGCGTACGGAGACGAGGGCGAACTCCGCGCCGACGAAGAAGCCGTTGGCCAGGACGAGCAGGAGGGCGAGGGCGAGTTGCAGGGCGCTCATCGGGTGCCCTCCGCCATCGCCGGGGCCGCCGTGACGTCAGCCGCCGTACCGGCCGGGGCGGCGGACGCCCCCTCGGCCGGGGACGCCTCGGCCGCGACACCGCACGGCACCTCGGCCGCCGTGGCAGCGCCTGAAGGCGCGTCGGCCGCGGCACCGCACGGCCCGTCGGCCGTGCGCACCAGCCGGACCCGCTCGGCCCGATAGCGGTCCACCTGGCGCACGGACAGCCGCCAGCCGGGCAGTTCCGCCTTGTCCCCGGGGGCCGGGATACGGCCCAGCAGATCGGCCACCAGGCCCGCCAGCGTCTCGTAAGGGCCGTCGGGGACGTCGAGTCCGATCCGCCGCAGGGTGGGGACCCGGCAGCTGCCGTCGGCCTCCCACGCGGGCCTGCCGTCCTCGGGCGCTCCGGGGGCCAGTTCCGGCCGTCCGTCGCCCTCGGCGTCGTGCTCGTCGCGTACCTCGCCGACCAGCTCCTCGATGATGTCCTCCAGGGTGACGACCCCGGCCGTACCGCCGTACTCGTCGACCACGACGGCTATGGGCTGCTCGCTGCGCAGTCGCTCCAGCAGTTGCTGTACGGGCAGCGTCTCGGGCACCAGCAGAGCAGGGACGGCGATCCGTCCGGCCGGGGTGCGCAGCCGCTCCTGCACGGGTACCGAGAGCGCGTCCTTGAGGTGCACCATGCCGATGATCTCGTCGATGCGCTCCCGGTAGACGGGGAAGCGGGACAGGCCGGTGGCCCGGGTGAGGTTGAGGACGTCCGCGGCGGTCGCGGCGGACTGGAGGGCGCTCACCTTCACCCGGGGGGTCATGATGTGCTGCGCGGTGAGCCGGCCGAGCGAGAGGGTCCGTACGAACAGATCCGCCGTGTCCTGTTCGAGGGTGCCCGCCCGCGCGGAGTGGCGTGCCAGGGAGACGAGTTCACCGGGGGTACGGGCGGAGGCGAGCTCGTCGGTCGGTTCCACGCCGAAGAGCCGTACGAGCCGGTTGGCGACGGTGTTGAGCAGCGTGATCACCGGCCGGAACACGGTGGCGAAGAGATGCTGCGGGCCCGCCACGAAGCGGGCGACCTGGAGCGGCCGCGAGACCGCCCAGTTCTTGGGGACGAGTTCGCCGATCACCATCTGGACGGCGGACGCGAGCAGCATGCCGATCACGACCGCGATTCCGGAGACGACCCCTTCGGGCATCCCGGTCGCGGACAGCGGGCCGTCCAGCAGCTGGGCGAGCGCGGGTTCGGCGAGCATGCCGACCACGAGCGAGGTGATGGTGATGCCCAGCTGGGTGCCGGAGAGCTGGAAGGACAGTTCCCGCAGTGACTTGACGACGGTACGGGCGCGGCGGTCACCCGCCGCGGCGGCCCGCTCGGCGTCCGGACGGTCCACGGTGACCAGGCCGAATTCGGCTGCCACGAAAAAGCCGTTGGCGAGGATCAGAAGGAACGCTGCGGCGAGCAGCAGAAGGGGGATGGTCATGCCGCCGCCTCTTCGAAGGGGGCGGCGCAGGTACTACCGGACGATCCGTCCATTGCTGGAGGGAGTCACTCCTTGGGTCGCAGTGTGCCCCGCGGGCCGGTACCGGCCATCGCATGCGGAGCGGGGCGCTCTCGGCGCCTCCGCCACCAGAGTAATCAAGACACGGCGGACAGGGCAGTGCCCTGTGCGGCAGTTGCCGCACAGAAGGGCATACGGAACGGTCGGTCGGGCACCGTCGTCACGGGCGGTCAGACGCCGTCGGCACGGTCGCGGGCGGCGTCACCGGTGCCGCGCGATTCCATGAGCGCGCGCAGGGCGCGGGCGTCCCGGATGGCCTGCGCCCTGGCGATACCCGGCTGGATTCCCAGGGCCGGCAGGCTGCTGCCGTCGCTGAGATCGAGAAAGACCCAGGGATCGCCGGAGCGCAGATTGACCCCCAGGATCTCGGCCCAGTCCAGCCGCCGGCTCCGGGTGATATTGACCACGGTCACCCCGGTGTCGTCGGCGACGACCTTGGGACGCGCGAGCATCACCAGCACACCGAGGAAGAGCAGGGCCGTGAAGACGAAGCTCGTCCGCTCCCCCGCGTTCAGCTTGTCCAGCATCAGGGCGACGGCTGTGATGACGACGAACATGACCGAGCCGACGGTCAGCAGCACGATCCGGGTACGGGTCGGCCGGAAGGTGACCGGAAGCGCGGGCGGTCCGGGCTGAGGCGCGGGGGCAGACATGAGTTCTCGGTCTCTCGGGACGTCGGCGGAGGGCGTCAGAGGCGGCAGGCGTGGATGGCCGTGGTGAGGATGGCGCGGGCGCCCAGCTCGTACAGATCGTCCATGATCCGCTGCGCCTCCTTGGACGGGACCATCGCGCGGACGGCGACCCAGCCCTTGTCGTGCAGCGGGGAGACGGTCGGCGACTCCAGCCCCGGGGTGAGGGCGACGGCGCGCTCCAGGTGCTCGGCGCGGCAGTCGTAGTCCATCATCACGTACGTACGGGCGACGAGGACGCCCTGGAGCCTGCGCAGGAACTGCTGCACCTTCGGCTCGTCGGTGCCGGCGCCGGTGCGGCGGATGACGACCGCTTCGGACTTCATGATCGGCTCACCGATGACTTCGAGGCCCGCGTTGCGCAGAGAGGTGCCGGTCTCCACCACATCGGCGATGACCTGGGCGACCCCCAGCTCGATGGCGGTCTCGACGGCGCCGTCCAGGTGGACGACGGAGGCGTTGACGCCGTTGTCCGCGAGGTGCTGGGCGACGATGCCCTCGTAGGAGGTGGCGACGGTCATGCCGTCGAACTCCTCGACGCCGCCGGCGGTGCCCGGCTTGGTGGCGTATCGGAAGGTGGAGCGGGCGAAGCCGAGCGGGAGGATCTCCTCGGCCTCGGCCTCGGAGTCCAGCAGGAGGTCGCGGCCGGTGATGCCGATGTCGAGCTTGCCGGAACTCACGTAGATCGCGATGTCGCGGGGGCGGAGGTAGAAGAACTCGACCTCGTTGTCCGGGTCGACCAGGACGAGTTCCTTGGACTCCTTGCGCTGCTGGTAACCGGCCTCATGGAGCATCGCCGACGCAGGTCCGGACAGTGAACCCTTGTTGGGAACGGCGATGCGCAGCATGAGGGCGGATTCCTTTGTGCGTAGGGGTGAGGTGTGCGTAGGGGTGTTGATGCGTGCCGACGCGTCGGCGGCGGCACGGATTCGGGTGTCGCGGGGAGTGTGTCCACGGCGGATGTACGAAGGCGTACGGGCGGGCTCAGAGATGGGCGTACACGTCGTCGAGGGAGATTCCGCGCGCGACCATCATCACCTGGAGGTGGTAGAGGAGCTGGGAGATCTCCTCGGCGGCGGCTTCCTTGCCTTCGTACTCGGCGGCCATCCACACCTCGGCCGCCTCTTCGACGACCTTCTTGCCGATGGCATGCACACCCTTGTCCACCAGCTCGGCGGTACGGGAGGTGGCGGGGTCGCCGTTGGCGGCCTTCTGCTGGAGCTCGGTGAAGAGCTCCTCGAACGTCTTCTTGGACATGGTGGCGCTCACTTTACGCGGCGGTGTCACGGGGGCGCGAAGCGCCTCCCGCGATGGGTGACGGTGGGCGGAGGGTGACGGTGGGCAGGCTTCAGCGCCAGGGTTCGGCGATGGTGCGCAGGGTGGTCGCGGTGGCGACCGCGGCGGTGACCGCCTCGTGGCCCTTGTCCTCGTGCGAGCCCTCGATACCGGCCCGGTCCAGGGCCTGCTGCTCGGTGTCACAGGTCAGCACGCCGAAGCCGACCGGGACGCCGGTGTCGACCGAGACCTGGGTGAGTCCCTGGGTGACGCCCTGGCACACATACTCGAAGTGCGGGGTGCCGCCCCGGATGACGACGCCGAGGGCGACGACGGCGTCGTAGCCGCGTCCCGCCAGCACCTTGGCGACGACCGGGAGCTCGAAGCTGCCGGGCACGCGCAGCAGGGTCGGCTCGTCGATGCCGAGCTCCCGCAGGGCGCGCAGAGCGCCGTCGACCAGACCGTCCATGATCTTCTCGTGCCACTGTGCCGCGACGACGGCGACCCGGAGGTCTCCGCAGTTCTTCACGGTCAGTTCGGGTGCGCCCTTGCCGCTCACGTCAGTCCTCGCCTTGCTGTTCTCGTCCGGTATTGCTTACGGGTGGTGCTGGTCGTACGGGGTACGGGGCCGGCCCGTGTAACTGGTCGTACGGTTCCTGCTCGTCGTACGGCCCTCACCGGCCGTACGGCTCCTACTGGTTGCCGCAGGCGGACACGCCGACGGCCGCGTCGAGCCAGGGCAGGTCGTGGCCCATCCGGTCGCGCTTGGTGCGCAGGTAGCGGAGGTTGTGCTCCCCCGCCTTGACCGGCATCGGCTCACGCCCGGTGACCCGGAGGCCGTGCCGGACGAGCGCCGTGGTCTTGTCGGGGTTGTTGGTCATCAGCCGGAGGCTGTGCACGCCGAGGTCGTCGAGGATGCGCGCGCCGGCCGCGTAGTCGCGGGCGTCGGCGGGCAGGCCGAGCTCCAGGTTGGCGTCCAGGGTGTCGTGGCCGCGCTCCTGGAGTTCGTACGCGCGCAGCTTGGACAGCAGCCCGATGCCGCGGCCCTCGTGGCCCCGCAGATAGACCACGACGCCGCGGCCCTCCTCGGTGACGCGTTCCATGGATGCCTGGAGCTGGGGCCCGCAGTCGCAGCGCTGCGAGCTGAAGATGTCGCCGGTGAGGCACTCGGAGTGGACCCGCACCAGCAGGTCCTCTCCGTCACCGATGTCCCCGTGGACGAGGGCGACATGCTCGACGCCGTCGACCGTGGAGCGGTAGCCGTACGCCGTGAACTCCCCGTGGGCCGTGGGGAGCCGGACCTCGGCCTCGCGGCGGACGGTCGGCTCGGAGCCGCGGCGGTAGGCGATCAGATCCTCGATCGAGATGATCGTCAGGCCGTGCTTGCGGGCGAACGGGATCAGTTCGGGCAGTCGCAGCATCACGCCGTCCTCGCCGGCGATCTCCACGATCGTGCCGGCCGGGCGCAGACCGGCGAGCCTCGCCAGGTCGACCGCCGCTTCGGTGTGACCGTTGCGTACGAGCACACCGCCGGGCTTGGCACGCAGCGGAAAGACATGTCCCGGCCGGACGAAATCGCCCGGCCCCGCGTCGCCCGCCGCGAGCAGCCGGAGCGTGGTGGCCCGGTCGGCGGCGGAGATTCCGGTGGTGACGCCGTGGTCGGGCGCCGCGTCGACGGAGACCGTGAAGGCGGTGCGCATCGACTCGGTGTTGCGGTCGACCATCTGCGGGAGTTCGAGCCGGTCCAGCTCCGCGCCCTCCATCGGGGCGCAGATCAGTCCGCGGCACTCGCTCATCATGAAGGCGATGATCTCGGGGGTGGCCTTTTCGGCGGCGACGACGAGGTCGCCCTCGTTCTCCCGGTCCTCGTCGTCCACGACGACGACCGGGCGGCCTGCGGCGATGTCACGGATGGCTTGTTCGACGGGGTCGAGGGAGAGGTCCTCGACGTTGTCGGTGGAGTACCACGTGGGCAGTGCGGTCATGCTGCTGCTCCTTCCAGGGGCACGGCGGCGGCGCGGGACCGCAGCCACCAGTCGCGCATCCCCCACAGGACGAGGGCGAGGTAGATCACGTACACGAAGCCGGAGAAGACGAGGCCGCTGCTGAACGCGAGCGGTACGCCGACGAGGTCGACCAGCAGCCAGGCGAACCAGAACTCGACCAGGCCCCGGGCCTGGGCGACCATCGCGGCGAGCGTGCCGACGAAGATGTAGGCGTCGGGCCAGGGGTTCCAGGACAGTTCGGGGACGGCGGTGAACAGGCCGCCGACGGCCAGGGTGCCCAGGACCGTACCGCCGAGGAGCACCCCGCGCTCCTGCCGGCTGGCGAACCGTACGGCGATCGAGCCGTCCTGGGCCTGCTGCCTGCCGCGCTGCCACTGGCGCCAGCCCCACAGGGCCACGCCGATGACCAGCAGTTGCTTGCCGACGCCGCCGCTGAGCTGGGCGGAGGCATAGGCGCCGACCAGGATGACGCCGGACAGGAGCTGGGCGGGCCAGGTCAGGATGGAGCGCCGCCAGCCGAGGGCGAGGGCGGCCAGACCGATGATGTTGCCGATCATGTCGGACCACAGGATGTGCTGACCGAAGGCGGTGAAGGCCTCACCGTTCAGCCAGGTCAGGGCAGTCACTGGGCGGACTCCTCGGCTCGGGCGCCGAGCAGCCGCTCGACATACTTCGCGATGACGTCGACTTCGAGGTTGACCGGGTCGCCGGGGCCCTTGATACCGAGGGTGGTCAGCCCGAGGGTGGTGGGGATGAGGCTGATGGTGAAGTAGTCCGGCCCGGCGTCGACGACCGTGAGGCTGACACCGTCCACGGTGATCGAGCCCTTCTCCACGACATAGCGGGTCAGCGCGGCGGGGAGCGAGATCCTGACGATCTCCCAGTGCTCGGACGGCTTGCGCTCCACGATGGTGCCGGTGCCGTCGACATGGCCCTGGACGATATGTCCGCCGAGCCGGCCGCCTACGGCCATGGGCCGCTCCAGGTTGACCCGGGAGCCGGTCTCCAGCGCGCCGAGGCTGGAGCGGTCGAGCGTCTCGGCCATCACGTCCGCGGTGAACTCACCGTCCGCGAAGTCCACGACCGTGAGACAGACACCGTTGACGGCGATCGAGTCGCCGTGCTTGGCGTTCTCGGTGACGACGGGCCCGCGGAGGCGGAAGCGGGAGGAGTCACCGAGGTCCTCGACGGCGGTGACCTCACCCAGTTCTTCGACGATTCCGGTGAACACTCAACGCTCCTTCGTGGCAGGGACATGCGTGGCAGAGATATGCGTGGCAGGGACGTGCGTGCCGGGTTCGGACGCGGCTTCGGCAGCCGAGCCGGACGCGGCGGGTTCGGGGGTCGCGGTGATCCGCAGGTCCGCGCCGATCCGGACGGTCTCCGTCATACGGAGCCGCAACGCCTCGCCGATCGTGGTGATTCCGGCGTCGGCGAGAGCCGCGGGGCCGGCGCCGAGCAGGACGGGGGCGAGATAGCCGACGACCTTGTCGACGGCTCCCGCGGCGACGAAGGAACCGGCCAGCGCCGGGCCGCCTTCGAGGAGTACGGAGCGGACGCCGCGCTCGTGCAGGGCGGCCAGCAGGGCGGGGATGTCCAGGCCGCGGGCCGCGCGGGGCAGTCGTACGACATCGGTACGAGGCGGCCGTACGACATCGTCCAGATGGCCCGCGTCGGCGTCCTCGGCGACGGCGATCAGGGTGGGCGCGGCGTCGTCCAGGATCCGGGCGCCGGCCCGTACCGCCGTGGCCTCGGTGTCGACCACGACGCGCAGCGGCTGGACGGCGCCCTCGACACCGCGTACGGCGAGATGCGGATCGTCGGTACGCGCGGTGCCGGAACCGACCACGACCGCGTCGGCCTCGGCGCGCAGCCGGTGGACATCGGCGCGGGCCTCGGCGGAGGTGATCCAGCGGCTGGTGGAGTCGGCGGCGGCGACCCGGCCGTCGAGGGTGGCCGCGTACTTCCACAGGACGTGGGGGCGGCCGCGCCGTACGGAGGTGAGCCAGGCGGTGTTGCCCGCGTCGGCCTCCGCGGCGAGCAGGCCCTGCTCGACGGTGATTCCGGCCGCGCGCAGCGTGCCGGCGCCGCCGGTGGCCTGCGGGGTCGGATCGGCGACGGCGTACACGACCCGGGCGAGGCCGGCGTCGACGAGCGCCTGGGAGCAGGGGCCGGTACGGCCGGTGTGGTCGCAGGGTTCGAGGGTGACGTACGCCGTGCCGCCACGGGCCCGTTCGCCGGCCGCGCGCAGGGCGTGGATCTCGGCGTGGGGGCCGCCCGCGCGCTGGTGGAATCCTTCTCCGGCGGGCCGGCCCGCGGCGTCGAGGATCACGCATCCGACGACCGGGTTGGGGCTGGTGGAGCCGAGTCCGCGAGCGGCCAGCGCGACGGCTCGGCGCATGGCGTCGGCGTCGGTTACGACTTCCGCTTCGGTGGCCACCGGGTCCTCCTGCCTCTTCGGGCACGGACTCCGGGGCCTGTCGATGACGACAGAGAAAACGGGAACGCACAAGGGGACGCCGAGGCCGAAGATCCGGATCGTCGAAGGACGATCCATCCACGGCGGCGTACCGATGACGGCCCGCCGCGCACTGCCTCCCATCCGGACTTTCACCGTCGGTCCAGGAATCTCACCTGGTCAACCGGCCACTGGAGGTGGACGGGTCGCGGACTATAACCGCCGGTTCGGAATTACACCGACCCCGGAGTGCGCTGCTTCTGGTACCCGCCCAGTGTGCCACGGCTGATCGTCGGCCATCCGAGTGGGGGGTGTGGCCTGTCTCACAGGGCCGGCGAGGAGGGGCGAGCGGTACGGGCGCCGGGCGGATGGTACGGGCCCCTCACGCGTCACGCCTCATGCCTCACGTCTCACGTCTCACGTCTCACGTCTCCGGAGCGAACAGCTCGTCCTGCGCCGCCTCCCGCGCGGTCAGGAGCGCGCCCCGCAGGACGGCCGCGCCGCCCAGCGTCCCGGCCCTGACCTCCGTACGCAGCGGTGACATCGCGGCCAGCCGGTCCTCGACGCGGCGGGCCAGCACCTCGCCGCCCGCGTGTCCGAGTTCGCCCGCCAGCACGATCCGGCCGGGGTCCAGTACGGCGCTGACCGCCGCCGTGCCTATGGCCAGCCTGTCGGCGAGGGCATCGAGAAAGGCTCCGGCCTGCGCCCCCTGACCGTCTCGCCCGTCCTCGCCGAGGACCTCCGCCGCCTCTGCCCCGGGGACGGCGGTCACCTTCGAGACGGCGGCGCGCACGAGGGCCGCCGAGGGCGGTTCCTGCGCCACAGGTGTCGCCGAAAGGCCGTACTCCTCCGCGAGTTCACCGACGGCGACCGAGCCCACCAGGGTATGGAGACCGCCGTCGCAGGACACCGCCGACGGCAGCCGCGAGGTACCCGGCACCGGCAGGAAGCCGATCTCGCCCGCGCCGCCCGAGGCGCCCCGGCGGAGTCTGCCGTCGAGCACGACAGCCGCGCCGACACCATGGCCGAGCCAGAGCAGGACGAAGGTGTCCTGGCCCCGGGCCGCGCCGAGGCGCTGTTCCGCGAGGGCCGCGAGGTTGGTCTCGTTCTCCACCAGGACGGCGGCGGGCAGCCGTTCCTGGAGCGCGGCGACGAGCCGCCGGTGCCAGGCGGGCAGTCCGGCGGTTGCGCGGAGTTCACCCGTGACCGGATCGACCAGACCGGGCGCGCCCACGCCCACGCTGTGCAGCGGCACCGCTCCGACCGTCCGGGCCGTCCGCTCCAGCAGGGCCACGGCCTGTTCGACGGCGGCCTCCGTGGCGGTGTCGCTCCCGATGGGCAGAGCGGCCTCGGCGAGCGTGGCGCCGAGCAGGTCCGCGACGACGACGGAGACGCTGTGGGTACGCACATCGAGGGCGGCGAGGTGGGCACGGTCCGCGACGATCCCGTACAGCCGGGCGTTGGGGCCGCGGCGCCGGTCGCCCGCCGCTCCGACGACCCGGACCAGCCCCGATCCCTGGAGCCGTTCCACCAGATCGGCGACAGTGGGGCGGGAGAGCCCGGTCAGGGACTTCAACTGCCCTGCCGTCAACGGGCCTTCGCTCTGGAGGAACCCGAGGGCCAGCCGGTCGTTGATGGCCCGGGCGGTGCTCGGGGATGCGGCCATACCGGAATCCTTCCAGATCACTCTTGGCGCCTTCGACAACCTTGCGGTCTATTTATCAGGCAGGGTTCCTGATAATTTACTCCAGCGCCGCGCAAGGGCGCGCCAAGGGTGCGGAGTCCGGGGTGCGGACTTCGGGGTTTCGGGGAGGACGGGACGGGATGTCGGCTGAAGTGAGCTACGACAAGCGGAGGTTGCGCGGCGCCCGGATCGCCGTCGCCACCGTCTTCTGTGTGCATGGAGCGGTGACCGGCAGCTTCGCGACCCGTATCCCCTGGATCCAGGACCACGCCGGGGTCAGCGCCGGACAGCTCGGGCTCGCGCTGGCCTTCCCCGCGATCGGCGCCTCGGTGGCGATGCCGCTGGCCGGCGCCATCAGCCACCGCTTCGGGGCGCGCACCGCGCTGCGCGGCCTGCTCGCCCTGTGGACCCTCGCGCTGACTCTGCCCTCCCTGGCGCCGAATCTCGCCACACTGTGCGCCGCGCTGTTCGTGTACGGGGCCACCTCGGGCATGGCGGACGTGGCGATGAACGCCCTCGGGGTGGAGATCGAGAACCGCCTCGACAAGTCGATCATGTCCAGCCTGCACGGCATGTGGAGTACGGGCGCGCTGATCGGATCGGCCGCCGGCACCCTGGCCGCGCATCTGGGCAGTGACGCGCGGCTGCACCATCTGCTCGCGGCCGCGGTACTCACGGTGCTGGGCCTGATCGCCTGCCAGGGCGTCCTGGACCTGCGCAGCGCACCCGAGGAGGAAGCGCCGCCCCGGTTCGCGCTGCCGCCGAAGTCCGCGCTGGTCATCGGGGCCGTCGGATTCTGCGCGGTCTTCGCGGAGGGCGCGAGCCTCGACTGGTCGGCGGTCTATCTGCGGGATGTCCTGCACACCTCGCCCGGTCTCGCCGCCGCGTCGACCACCGCCTTCGCGCTCACCATGGCCATCGCCCGGCTGGCGGGTGACCGGGTGATCGACCGGTTCGGTGCCGTACGGACCGTACGGACGGGCGGAGTGCTGGCCGTGCTGGGCGGAATACTGGTCGTCGCCGCGCCCCATCCGGCGGTCGCCATGGGCGGCTTCGGGTTCCTCGGCCTCGGCGTGGCCGTGGTCGTACCGCTCGCCTTCGCGGCGGCGGGCCGGGCCGGGCCGAACCCGAGCCAGGCCATCGCGGGTGTCGCCACCATCACGTACACCTCGGGGCTGATCGCCCCCTCGGCGATCGGCGCGGTCGCCGACGCGACCTCGCTGGTGGTGTCCTTCGGGCTGGTGACGCTGCTCGCCTGCGGCCTGATGGTGGGCGCCGGGGTGCTGCGTACGGGCGACAGGAGGCCCGCCGAATCCGAGGCGCGGAGCACGCCGGCGCCAGCACCGGAGGCATGACCTCCGGCGGCGTGGTGGGGGCACGGACGAGACCTCACGGCACGGGACCGGGACCCGGCTCGACGCGTGGCCGTCGGGGCCACCTACGATTGCGCTGATCTTTTTCGGCCAAGGAGCCTCGGCCACGGAGCCCTGTCGATCCGGTCTTCGTGGCACCAGCCGTGATGGCGCGGATGGTGACGGCACCGGTTGTGGCAGCGCCGGTCCCTCCCCGGCGGCAACCCCAGAAGTGGAGCCCCCTCATGAAGCTCGGCGTGCGCTGGACTCTGCACGGCGACGGGCGTACCCCCGCCCCAGGCGCCGTCGTCCGCCCCGACGAGCGGCTGTCCTGGCCCCGTACCATCGGCCTCGGCGCCCAGCATGTGGTGGCAATGTTCGGGGCGTCGTTCGTCGCCCCGGTCCTGATGGGCCTGGACCCCAACCTCGCGATCATGATGTCCGGCGTCGCGACAGTGATCTTCCTGTTGGCGACCCGCGGCCGGGTGCCCAGCTACCTGGGCTGTTCGCTCTCCTTCGTCGGCGTGGCCGCCACTATCCGGGCCTCCGGCGGTGACAGCGCGACGGTCACCGGCGCGGTACTGGTCGTCGGCCTCGCGCTCTTCCTGGTGGGACTCGCGGTCCAGCGCTTCGGCGCCCGGATCATCCACGCCGCGATGCCACCCGTGGTCACGGGCGCGGTCGTCATGCTGATCGGGTTCAACCTGGCGCCGGTGACGGCTTCGACGTACTGGCCGCAGGACCAGTGGACGGCCCTGCTGGTGATGGCCTTCACCGGGCTCGCCGTGGTCTGCCTGCGTGGTTTCTGGTCGCGGATCGCGATCTTCCTCGGGCTGATCTTCGGTTACGGGATCTCCTGGCTCTTCGACCGGCTCTTCGGCCGGATCCACTCGCCGGCGGGCGGCGCCGAAGCGGTCGATCACTGGCGGCTGAATCTGTCGGGCGTCGGCAAGGCGGAGTGGATCGGTCTGCCGGACTTCCACGCCCCGAGTTTCGAGTGGTCGGCGATCCTGGTCGCGCTGCCGGTCGTCATCGCGCTGATCGCGGAGAACGCCGGGCATGTGAAGGCCGTCGGCGAGATGACCGGCGAATCGCTGGACGACCGGCTGGGTACCGCGATCGCGGCCGACGGCGCGGCCTCGATGCTCTCCACCGCCGTGGGCGGCCCGCCCAACACCACGTACTCCGAGAACATCGGCGTCATGGCCGCGACCCGCGTCTACTCCACCGCCGCCTACTGGGCCGCCGCGGGCTTCGCCCTGCTCTTCGGCGTCTGCCCCAAGTTCGGGGCGATCGTGGCCGCTGTACCCGGCGGAGTCCTGGGCGGGATCACCGTCATCCTGTACGGCATGATCGGCCTGCTCGGCGCGCAGATCTGGACCAACGCCGGGGTGGATCTGCGCAATCCGCTGAATCTGGTGCCGACGGCCGCGGGCATCATCATCGGGATCGGCGGCGTGAGCCTGAAGATCACCGACAACTTCGAGCTCAGCGGTATCGCGCTCGGCACGATCGTGGTGATCACCGGCTATCACGTGCTGCGCGCGTTCGCGCCGGCGCACATGAAGGACGGGCAGGAGCCGCTGCTGGACTCCGGTACCTCCGCGTACGACAAGAACGAGGAACAGGGGCGTTAGCGCGAGGGGGGGGCAGAGACGGTAGCGCCGCGAGAGGGCAGGACGGTAGCGCCCGGGCGACCGGATCGCGCCACTCCCGTCCGCCGACACGGCGGTCGGCCCGACAGCGACCGGACCGCCGGGAGGCCGGCCGACGTGAATCAGCCGTGGCGGCCGGATCCGCGCCCGACACGACCAGGGCAGTTGAGCAATCAACAACCAGTAGGCATAGGGTAGTTGCTCGGCTACTCCCCCACCGTTCCGCCTCCCCCACCGTTCCGCACGTACTCTCATCCGTCCGCACGAAGGAGTGCACGCATGTCGGTCACACTCGGGCTCGGTCTTCCGCAGATGAAGCATCACGACATCGGCCGCGATGTCGCCACCGTGGCGCGGGCCGCGGAGGAGGCCGGATACGAGAGCCTGTGGGTCTTCGAACGCATTCTCTTCCCCGAGGCCCCCACCCAGGGTCTCTACGGCGTACCGGGGCTGGCCTGGCCCGAGCAGTACCGCGGTGTCGCCGACCCGCTGGTGACACTCACGCTCGCCGCCGCGGCCACCGAGCGGGCCCGGCTCGGCACCAGCGTCCTGGTCGCGCCGCTGCACGTACCGTTCCAACTGGCCCGTTCGCTGGCCTCGTTGGACGCGGCGAGCGGCGGCCGGGTGATCGCCGGCCTCGGCACGGGCTGGTCGCTGGACGAGTACGCCGCCGCCTCCGTCGCCCCGTTCGAGAAGCGCGGCGCGGTCCTGGACGAGCTGCTGGACGTCTGCGCGGCCGTCTGGGGCCCCGACCCCGTCTCGTACGAGGGCGAGCTGACCACCATCACCGCTGCCGCGGTCGGCCCCAAGCCGGCCCGCCCCATCCCGGTCTATCTGCCCGCCAACAGCCCGCGCGCCACCCGTCGCCTGGTGGACCGGGCGGACGGCTGGATGCCGGTGGCCATGGGCGCCGCGCAGCTGACCGAACAGTGGCGGCGGATCCAGGACCTGGCGGCCGAACGCGGTCGCGACCGGCCGCTCCACGCCTGTGCTCGCGTCAACGCGCAGTACAGCGCCAAGCCGTACGAGGGCGAGGGCCGACAGCCCTTCCAGGGCAGCGTGGCGCAGATCGTCGAGGACCTCGTGGCGCATGTCGAGTCGGGTGTGCCGGAGTTCCTGCTGGATCTCCAGAGCCACACGCGCGATGCCGCCGAACTGGCCGATGTGGCGGCCGAGGTGTTCGTGGCGGCGCGGGCGGCGGGCGTCTGACCGTACGGGGACCGGCCGCGACGCGTCCACCCGTGCCCGGCCCCGGTCGGAGCCGCGTACGCCCCGGAACGCGATCCGCGTTCCGGGGCGTACGGTCAACTCCCGCTCGGGCCTGCGCCGCGTGTCAGTGCACGATCATGGCGTTGAGCGGCGCTGCTCCGGTCGTCCGCGCGGAAGCGGCATCGAAGTACCCCTCGACCTCGGCCTTCTCGACCGTGTTCGGGTAGGGGTTCGTGCATGAGGTGCCCGCGCTGGAACCGGACATCAGGCTTGAGCAGGGGCCGGGCTTGCGGTCCGGCAGGCCCAGGATGTGGCCCAGTTCGTGGGACGATATGCGGATCGTGTTGTGGCCCTCGTCCACCGCCTGCCGTCCGATGTAGACGGTTCCGTTGCCCAGCGAGGTGGTGATGGCGCGGGGCCAGCCGTCGTCCGCCAGGACCCGGATGTTGGCGCGTTGCCCGGCCGCGGCCGGGCGCAGTTCGACAGCGTCGACGCTCTCGTTCCAGATCTCCGCGCCCCGGTCGACCGCGGACTTGAACTCCGCGGAACCGCCGGCATCGTAGGTGACCACCCGAGCGGCCAATGCTCTGTCGGCGTCCGCGTGCGCGGACGGAGCAGCCACGGCCTGGCCACTCATCAGCGAGAACGTCACAGCCAGGGCGGCGGCGAGCCCGCTGGTCAACTGACGGACGTGCATGGTCGACCTCCTTACGGGAGAGATAGTCGTGCTCATGACACGACTTTCCCTGCTCACTGCCCAGCGGGGACTGACACCAATCCGTCAATCCAGCCGACCGTACCGAAGACCACGGCCGGCCGGTGACGGGGGCCGGCCCGGTGTCATGCGCGGGTACGTCCAACAGCACGATGAGGCCGATACCGATGGCTGATGCTGAAAGCCGATGGAAGTCGGACAACGGGGTAAACGAGCCAGTGATGAGCAACGAACCGCACGTGGTGGTCGTGGACTCGCCGTACGGAAATAGTGCGGCAGCCCGCGGAGCCGCCGCCGACTTCCTCTCGCAGCACTGTCCTTGGGCCGACCTGGACGCAGTGCTGCTCGTCGTCTCCGAACTCGTCACCAACGCCATCCGGCACACGCCGGGATGGTGGCGGCTCCGGCTCACCGCGGAGAACGAGACCTTGGCGGTGGAGATGGACGACGCCAGTCCCGAACTGCCGGTCGCACGCACGCCCGACTTCGATGGCGGCGGCGGATTCGGCTGGCCACTGGTGCTGAGGCTGGCCGGTCATGTCGAGGTCGGACCACTGCCGGACGGCAAACGGGTGCGCGCGGTCTGGCAGCGGTCGACGGCCTCCGTGCCTGCCCCGGTGTGAAGCGTATGAAGCACGGTGGCGCGGGCGGGCTCAACTTCCGTACAAACAGCTTCCGTACGGACGACGGGCGTAACGACCTACGGAGGGGGCGTACCGCGCAATGCGGTCCGCCCCCTCCGTCCATCACCGTAGGTGTACGGCTCCATACGTCTCGGCGTACGTCTCGGTCCTACTCCGTCGCCGGTGTCACTCCACCACCAGCAGCCCTTCCCGCAGCCGCCCGGTGATCCGTGACAGCAGCCGGGATACATGCATCTGGGACACGCCCAGTTCGGCGCCGATCTCCGACTGGGTCATCTCGTCGCCGAAGCGCATCCGCAGGATCCGCCGCTCACGCTCGTCGAGTTCCTCGATGAGCGGCTTCAGAGCCTGGACGTTCTCCGCCGCCTCCATGCCCGCGTCCGGTGCGCCGAGCCGGTCGGCGAGCGGCGCCGGGGACTGTGCCGTGTCGTCCGTCGGCATGTCGATCGAACCGGCCGTGTAGCCGTTGCTCGCGACGACGCCCTCGATGACCTCGTCCTCGTCCAGACCGAGATGTTCGGCCAGTTCGGCGGTGGTCGGCGCGCGGTCCAGCCGCTGGGACAGCTCGTCGGTCGCCTTGGCCAGGTCGATCCGCAGCTCCTGGAGCCGGCGGGGCACGTGCACGGCCCAGCTGGTGTCCCGGAAGAAACGCTTGATCTCGCCGACGATGTACGGGACGGCGAAGGTCGCGAACTCCACCTCGCGGCTGAGCTCGAAGCGGTCGATCGCCTTGATCAGGCCGATGGTGCCGACCTGGACGATGTCCTCCATCTGGTCGGCGCGGTTCCGGAACCGCGTGGCCGCGTAGCGGACCAGAGCCAGGTTCAGCTCGATCAGGGTGTTACGCACGTACTGGTGCTCGTGCGTGCCTTCTTCCAGTTCGGTCAGCCGGGCGAAGAAGAGCTTCGAGATCTCCCGCGCGTCCTTGGGTGCCATTTCCGCCGGGCACTCGACATACGGAAGCTCCAGCTCCGCCGCCTCGGCCCGCTGCTGGTTTCCGTACCGCGTTCTGTCGGTCGGGACCGTGCTCGCCGTGGACACTTCGGCCTCCCCTGCTTCATTGTCAGTGCGGGGAGCGTGTACCCCGTCCTGACGCACTCATGCCTGCTTCTTTTCAGATCGGAATATGTCATCCCGAGTTCTGTCGCCACACTGCCGTCCGCTGTGCGGCAGACGGCAGTGAGAGACAGGACTTCTCAAACACTGCCTAGCTCCAACTGGCGTGCAGCGGCTGGCCCTCGGCGTATCCGGCGGCGCTCTGGACGCCGACGATCGCCTTCTGGGCGAACTCCTCCAGCGAGTTCGCCCCGGCGTAGGTGCAGGACGACCGCACCCCCGCGATGATCTGGTCGATCAGATCCTCGACGCCCGGGCGGGCCGGGTCGAGGAACATCCGCGAGGTGGAGATGCCCTCCTCGAAGAGCGCCTTGCGGGCCCGGTCGTAGGCCGACTCCTCGCTCGTACGGTTGCGTACGGCGCGGGCCGAGGCCATGCCGAAGGACTCCTTGTACAGCCGTCCGTCGGCTGCCTGCTGGAGGTCGCCGGGGGACTCGTACGTACCGGCGAACCAGGAGCCGATCATGACGTTGGACGCGCCCGCGGCGAGCGCCATGGCGACATCGCGCGGGTGCCGGACCCCGCCGTCGGCCCACACGTTCTTGCCGTACTTCTTCGCCTCGGCGGCACACTCCATGACGGCCGAGAACTGCGGGCGTCCTACCCCGGTCATCATGCGCGTGGTGCACATGGCACCGGGTCCGACACCGACCTTGACGATGTCCGCACCGGCTTCGACGAGATCGCGTACGCCCTCGGCGGCGACGACGTTGCCCGCGACGATCGGCACCTTCGGGTCGAGCCCGCGGACCGCCTTGACCGCGGCGATCATCGACTCCTGGTGCCCGTGCGCCGTGTCGACGACGAGCGTGTCGACGCCCGCGTCCAGAAGCTGCCGGGCCTTGTCCGCGACATTGCCGTTGATCCCGACGGCGGCGGCGATCCGCAGCTTGCCGTCCGCGTCGGTGGCGGGCGTGTAGAGGGTGGCGCGCAGGGCGCCCTTCCTGGTGAGGACGCCGACCAGGCTGCCGTCGGTGCCGATGGCCGGGGCGAGCTTGCGGTTGGCGTTGTCGAGCGTGTTGAACGCCTCCCCCGGGTCCATGTCCGCGGAGATCAGCAGCAGGTCCTTCGACATGACCTCGGAGAGCTGGGTGAAGCGGTCGACGCCGGTCAGGTCGTGGTCGGTGACGATACCGACGGGCCGGTGGTCACCGTCGACCACGACACCCGCGCCGTGCGCCCGCTTGGGCAGCAGGGACAGCGCGTCACCGACGGTCTGGGTGGGGGCGAGCACGATCGGGGTGTCGAGTACGAGGTGGCGTGTCTTGACCCACGAGACGACCTCGGCGACGACCTCGATCGGGATGTCCTGCGGGATGACGACGAGCCCGCCGCGCCGGGCGACGGTCTCGGCCATCCGGCGGCCCGCGATCGCGGTCATGTTCGCGACGACGAGCGGAATGGTGGTGCCGGTGCCGTCGCCGGCGCAGAGGTCCACGCCCTGGCGCGAACCCACGGCCGAGCGGCTCGGCACCATGAACACGTCGTCGTACGTCAAGTCGTACGGGGGCTGCAAGTCATTGAGGAAACGCACGTGCTGAACTTCCCAGTCGATCGGAGTTGGCCCCGGTCGGTGGAGCCGGGGAAACCGCACGTACTTCAGTGTCCCATGCCCTGCCTGGAACCCGCCCCGGGAGAAACCTCCAGCTCAGGAGGGGTGCCCTGGTGCGATACTCCAAGACCGACGGACCGCCCCCGCCGGGACGGTACGACGGTCGGTCAGTCGGTCGGCATCCCGTTCACACCGCTGACGACGGTTCAGACCGCGTCCGGGTCGCACCGTTCCAGCGCGGGCCGGGGTCCCGGGGTGAACTCCGTCAGCAGGAAGTCCGCCGCCGCGGTGTCGGTGACCAGGCTGGTGACGAGTCCGGAGCGCAGGACGGCCCCGATAGCCTCCGCCTTGCGCAGCCCGCCCGCGATCGCCACGACCTCCGGGATACGGCGCAGCCGGTCGGCCTCGACCGTGATGCACCGTTCGCCCAGATCGCGGCCCACCCGCCGGCCCTCGGCGTCGAAGAGATGCGCGGACATCTCGGCCGCGACGCCGAGCGAGGCGTAGTGGGTCCGCTCCTCCTCGGTGATCATGTCGTGCACCGTGGAGATACCCGCCTCCCACGAACCGATGGAGACGGCGGCGACGGTGACCTTGTCGAAGTACTCGAAGGCGCGCGCGATACCGGTCTGGTTGCGCAGCGCGGCGGCGGTCGCCGGGTCGGGCAGCAGCATCGGGGCGTAGATGGGGTGCGCCTCTCCCCCGGACACCTGGGCGGCACGCCGTACCGCCTCGACCGAGCCGCGCTCGGCGGTGCCGGCGTCGTACACGCCCGTGAGCTGGACGACCGTGCAGGGCGGCAGCCGGTCGAGCGCGGCCGCCATGTGGATGGTGGAGCGGCCCCAGGCCAGTCCCAGCACATCGCCCTCGACGACCAGCTCACCGAGCAGATCGGCGGCGACCTCGCCGAGGTTCTCCGGGTCGGGCGACTCGTCCGCGCCCTCGGCGGGCGACTCGACGACGACCGCGTGCCGCAGGCCGTAACGGGCACGCAGCGCGTCCGAACGCTCCGCGTCCAGTTCGGCGGGGACCCGGATCTCGATCCTCACGAGGTCACGTTCCAGCGCTGTCTCCAGGACCCGGGCCACCTTGAAGCGGCTGACGCCGAACTCCTCGGCGATCTGGATCTTGGATTTTCCCTCAAGGTAGAAGCGGCGGGCCATGGCCGCCGCCTGCACCAGCTCCGCGGGTCCCATCCGCAGGGCTGGCCGACCTGCCGACATACCAGACACCGCGATCTCCTCACTTCTGTTCACACTCTGGACTCGCTGTTCATCCTGTCAGATGCGGCGGTCCTTGATCAGCCCGGTTGGGCCCCGTTCATGTTCCTGTGGCGCACTGTGCGTCTCGGCGGCCGGCCCGGTCGCCGCCGGGCCGCCGACTCGCCGACCGGCCGACTCTCCGACCGGCCGGGCGGCCGACTCTCCGGCCATCCCGTCACCGAGCCGGTGCCCCGCCCTGTCGGCGCTCACCGGCGCCGGCCTCGACTCGGTGGCCAGCGGGCCTCTCGGCTCAGTGACCGCAGGCCCAGGAGGCCGAGGCGGTGGCCTCGGTCGCCTGGTTGCGCAACATCCGTACCGCGGCGGCCGGATCGTCCGTTCCGTACACCGCGGAACCGGCGACGAAGACATCGGCGCCGGCCTCCGCGCACCGCTCGATGGTGGTGGCCGAGACCCCGCCGTCGACCTGGAGCCACAGCTCAAGACCGTGCTTGGAGATCATCTCCCGGGTACGCCGGATCTTGGGCAGCATGATGTCCAGGAAGGCCTGGCCTCCGAAGCCCGGCTCCACCGTCATGATCAGCAGCATGTCCAGCTCGGGGAGCAGGTCCTCGTACGGCTCGATGGGCGTCGCGGGCTTCAGCGCCATGGACGCCTTGGCGCCCTTGGCCCGGATCTCCCGCGCGAGCCGTACGGGCGCCGCCGCGGCCTCCACATGGAAGGTCACGGAACCGGCGCCCGCCTCCACGTACTGCGGGGCCCAGCGGTCCGGGTCCTCGATCATCAGATGGCAGTCCAGCGGGGTGTCCGTCGCCCGTCCGAGCGCCTCGACCACCGGCACACCCAGAGTCAGATTGGGCACGAAGTGGTTGTCCATGACATCGACATGGAGCCAGTCCGCGCCGTCGACCGCCTTCGCCTCCTCGGCGAGTCGGGAGAAGTCGGCGGACAGGATGCTGGGGTTGATCTGAGCCATGTGCCAAGCCTGCCATGCTCGGGGCCACTTCCTGACCGTTCCTGACCGCCGAGCTGCTCTCGGTACGTACCAATGCCGCGCGGGAACGGAACAGTTCGTGCAATCCGCGCGTTTCCTTCGTGCGATCCGCGCGTTTTCACGGCCCTCGACTTGCCTGGGCGAGGGCCGGGCAACCCGGGGGCGGGAGTCAGGCGGTACGGCGCAGCAGCGCCAGATACATGGCGTCCGTACCGTGCAGATGCGGCCACAGCTGGACGTCCGGCCCGTCCCCCAGCGCCGGTACGCCCGGCATCAGCGGCCTGGCGTCGACCCATTCCGCCTCGACCGCCGGGCCGCCGCGTCCCTGGAGGACGTCCTCCACGACCACTCTGGTCTCGGCGAGGTGCGGCGAACAGGTCGCGTACCCGACGATGCCACCGATCCGTACGGCGTCGAACGCCTCGCGCAGCAGGCCTCGCTGAAGCGGCGCGAAGCCCTCCAGGTCCTCGGGCCGCCGCCGCCAGCGCGCCTCCGGCCTGCGCCGGAGCGCGCCGAGACCCGAGCAGGGGACGTCGACCAGGACCCGGTCGAAGGAGCCGGGGGCCCAGGGCGGCCGGGTGCCGTCGGCGGCGATCACCTGGTACGGGCCGGGGTTGCCGGCCAGCGCGCGTTCGACGAGCCGGGCCCGGTGCGGCTGCTTCTCGGCGGCGAGCAGGGAGGCGCCGCGTCCGGCGGCCAGCGCGGCCATCAGCGCCGCCTTGCCGCCGGGCCCCGCACATCCGTCGAGCCAGCGGGCGTCGGCCCCGTCGAGCGGCGCGTTGGCGACGGCGACCGCGACGAGCTGGCTGCCCTCGTCCTGGACTCCGGCCCGCCCGTCGCGTACGGCGTCGAGCGCGCCCGGTTCGCCGCCCTCGGCGAGCCGTACGGCATAGGGCGACCAGCGGCCCGGCAGACCGGAGTCCTCGCCCACGGCGTCCATCAGCTCATCGGTGGTGGAGCGGCCGGGGCGGGCGACCAGGGTGACCTCGGGCCGTTCGTTGTCGGCTTCGAGGAGGTCCTCGATACCGGCGCGGCCGCCGCCCAGCGCGTCCCAGAGCGCGGAGACCACCCAGCGGGGGTGCGAGTGGACGACCGCGAGATGGTCCTCGGCGTCCTCGTCGTACGGCGGAGCGACCCGTTCCACCCAGGTGTCCAGATCGTCCTGGGCGATCTTCCGCAGGACGGCGTTGACGAATCTGGCCCGTCCGTCGCCGAGCACCACCCGGGCCAGCTCCACACTCGCCGAAACCGCGGCGTGGGTCGGGATCCGCGTCCCCAGCAGCTGGTGCGCGCCGAGGGCGATCACATCGAGCACCGGCGGATCGACCTCGCGCAGTGGCCGGTCGATGCACGCCGAGATGATCGCGTCGTAGGTGCCCTGGCGGCGCAGCGTCCCGTACACCAGCTCGGTGGCGAGGGCGGCGTCCCGTGCCTCGAAGTCGCTGCTCTCGCGCGCCTTCTTGAGCAGCGGCGGCAGGACGAGATTCGCGTACGCGTCCCGCTCGTCGACGGCCCTGAGCGCCTCGAAGGCGAGGATCCGCACGGGATCCTTCTTGGGGCGGCGGTACGGCTTGGCGGGACGGCGACGGGCCTGCTCGTTCAAAGGTGCTCCGCGGTGAGAAGAGTCGTTCTTTCTCAGCCTACGTCCGCCGAGCCGAGCCGTTCGCCCGGGGCGATCCGCACCCCGCGGGCCCAGTCGGCGGCGCGCATCGGCTTCTTGCCCTGCGGCTGGACCCAGAGCAGCTCGACCTCGTGCGAACCGGTCCCGCCATAAACATTGTTCTTGCCGACGGCCAGCTCGCCGGGCGCCAGCTCCGTACGGTCGGGCAGCAGCGCCAGCTGGACCAGCTTGAGCCGCTCCCCGCGGAACACGGTCCAGGCACCGGGCGCCGGGGTGCAGGCGCGGACGACACGGTCGACGCGCAACGCGGGCGCCGCCCAGTCCACCTGCGCGTCCTCGACGTTGATCTTGGGTGCGAGGGAGATACCCTCGCTGGGCTGCGGTACGGGGAGCAGAGTGCCGTCCTCGATCCCGTCCATGGTCGCGGCGAGCAGCCCCGCGCCCGCGAAGGCCAGCCGGGTCAGCAGGTCGCCGCTGGTGTCGGTGGGCCGCACATGCTCGGTGAGGACCCCGTACACCGGACCGGAGTCCAGCCCTTCCTCGATCTGGAAGGTGGCCGCGCCGGTCATCTCGTCGCCCGCCATGACGGCGTGCTGGACGGGAGCGGCACCGCGCCAGGCGGGCAGCAGCGAGAAGTGCAGGTTCACCCAGCCACGGGCCGGCACGTCGAGGGCGACCTTCGGCAGCAGGGCACCGTACGCGACGACCGGACAGCAGTCCGGCCCGATCTCGCGCAGCCGCGCCAGGAAGTCCTCCTCGCGCGGCTTCGCCGGCTTGAGCACCTCGATACCGGCCTCCTCCGCGCGCTGGGCGACCGGACTCGCGACGAGCCTGCGACCACGCCCCGAGGGCGCGTCGGGCCGGGTCACGACGGCGACGACCTCATGCCGGTCGGAGGCGATCAGTGCGTCCAGGGCGGGTACGGCGACCTCGGGGGTGCCGGCGAAGACGAGCTTCATCGGTGACTGACTGCCTCTCGGACTGGTGGCGTGCTTCTCGGGCTGGTGACATCTCGGGCCGCTACGTGCGGTGATGCGGGTACGGCTGTGGTGCGGGGTACGGCTGTGGTGCGCGTACGGATTGTGGTGCACGTACGCGTTGTGATGCTCCTGCGCACGGTGATGCCGTGTGCGGTGATCAGGCAGCGCACCAGTCTATGGGGCGGCACCGCAGGGGGCGTACGACGGCCCGCGCGCCCCGCGCGGGTACGGATACGCCCCGCAGCGTGACCACAACGCCGGGTGGCGCGTTGTCAAGAGAGATTGACCAACACGGGCGCCATCGGTGCGGCCCGATCCCTTTCAACGCCGGTTCGAGAGGCTTGTTCATGGCCGACCACGCAACCCACGACGCACAAGCCCGGGCAAGTCTGCACCTGTTGGTGCGGGACATCGAGCGGGTACGGCGGCAGGTGGATGCGCTGCGCACCCTCACCGCCCAGTTGGGCAACGTCTACCGCCCCCGCCGATCGGGCCCGTCCACGGGCTTCGTCGTCTACGGCAGGGCCCCCGCTCCGACCGTACGCCTCGCACAGGAACTCCGGGACAGCGTCGAGACCCTGGTGACGGCGGCCGTGGACTTCGACCGCTCGCTGGGCTTCTCGTGGGACGCGGTGGGCTCGGCGCTGGGGGTCACCAAGCAGGCGGTGCACCGGCGTTACGGTACCCGGCGGGCCGCGCAGCAGCCCACGGCGGCCGATTCGGAACGCCCGCAGGACCGCCCGCACGACACCACCACGCCCCGCCCGTCCCTGTCCGCCATGCCCGGCGCCGTCCCGGCGGTCCCGGCCGCCCGGTCCATGCCGCCGCAGCCGACGGCGAACCCGCACTCCCTGCGCGAGGAACCCCGCCCGGGGGTCTTTCCGGGTCCGCGGGGCGGCTGACCGCTTCCCCGTCGGTACGAGGGCCGTTCCCACCCAACTGGACGGGGGCGGCCCACCGGTGGGAGGGAGGGACGGGCCCCTTGGCCGCTCGCTGATCCGGCCAAGATCCTCAGCACACTCCCAGCCGAATGCTCCTAGCCGATGTCCGGCGGGTCGATCCTCACCCGTACCGGATCGCCGCCGCCCCGGGCCAGCCGCCCCGCCTGCGCCGCCTTCAGCGCACCCGCCAGCGCCGCTCCGCTGCCCGGTGGAACCCGCAGCAGGGCCCGCTCCCAGCGCTCCCCCGGTGGTGGATCGCCCTGCCTGCGGGGTCTGCCCGGGTCCGTGACCGGTAGGGGTACGGGCCCCAACACCTCGGCGTCGCCCGGCAGTTCGGTGGCGGCCAGGAACGTACTCACCGCGTCCGCGCGGCCCATCACCGCCGCCATCCGGGACACCGGGGGGAATCCCAGCTCGGCCCGCTCGGCCAACTCGCGCTGGGCGTGGCCCACCGGATCCCAGCGCACCAGTGCCTGGACCGGCCGCAGAGTCGGCTCGGCGACTACCACCACCGTGCCGCCCTCGCTCTGTCCGCGCACCAGGGAGCCCGCCTGCATCCAGCGCCGCAGGGCCTCCTCCCCCGCGCGCAGGTCGGGGCGCCCGAGCATCGCCCAGCCGTCGAGCAGCAGCGCGGCCGCATAGCCGCCCTCGGCGACCGGCTCGGCCCCGGGGGTGCTGACGACGAGCGCGGGGCGGTCCGGCACGGAGTCGAGCACATGGTCCCCTCCCGACGTACGGACCGGGACGGCGGGGAAGGCCCGGCCCAGTTCCTCGGCCGTGCGCCGCGCCCCGACGATCTGTGCGCGCAGCCGGGTGTTCCCGCACTCCGCGCAGTGCCAGCTGTGCTCGCCGCGACCGCACCAGGCACAGTGCAGGTCGCGTTCGCGGGGCGCCTCCAGCGGTCCCGCGCAGTGGCGGCAGCGGGCCGGCGTACGGCAGCGCTCGCAGGCCAGCCGGGGCACATAGCCGCGCCGGGGCACCTGTACCAGCACCGGTCCGCTCTTCAGCCCCTCCCTGACGGCCTGCCAGGCCAGACTGGGCAGCCGGGCCACGCGCGCCGCCTCGTCCCGCGCCAGCTCGCCGTCGCCGACGGTACGTACCAGCGGCGCGGCCGTACGCACCTGCTCCCGGCCCGCGGCGAGCGGCAGCGCCCAGCCCGTCCCGACCAGCTGCGCCGCCTCGACCGTGCATCCCGTACTGCCCAGCAGGAAGGCGCACTTGTCGTGCGCGGCACGCAGCAGGAGCACCTCGCGGGCGTGCGGCTGGGGTGCGTGCAGCTCGCTGTGGCTGCCGTCGCCGTCGTCCCAGATGGCGAGGAGCCCCAGGTCCTGGACGGGCGCGAACATGGCCGCGCGGGTCCCGACGACCGCCCGCACCGCACCGCGCCGTACCGCGAGCCACTGCCGGTACCGCTTCTCGGGGCCCGCTTCCGCCGTGAGCAGCGCGTGCCGTCCCGCGCCCAGCAGCGCCGTGAGCGCGGTATCGACCCGCGCGGCGACCCGCCCGTCCGGTACGACGACGAGCGCGCCCCGCCCCGACGCCAGCGTCGCCGCCACCGCCGCTGCCAGCTCGCCCGCCCAGTACGGCCCGGGGAGGGCGGTCCACACGGCCCGCGGCGCCCCGCCCCCGGCGAGCGCGGCCAGGAACGCCGCCCCGTTCCCGTACCGCTCCCACGTCCCCACCTCGGGTGCGGGTGGGGGCGGCAGCGGCTCCGGAGAGGGCTTCGACTCCGCGCGCGCGTTCCTCGGCGGGACCGCGAGCTGCAAGACGTCCGCCAGGCTGCCCGCGTACCGGTCGGCGACGGCACGGGCGAGACCCAGCAGCTCGGCGCTGAGCACCGGCTCGGGCGACACCACGTCCGCCAGCGCGGCGAGCGGCCCCGCGTAGTCGGACTCGGCCCGCCGCTCGACAACGAACCCGTCGATCAGCCGCCCGCCCTCGCGCCTCCCGCCCCGCACCTGATGCGCCCCGGCCCCGAACCGCACCCGCACCCGCACCCCGGGCTGGGCCGCCTCGTCCAGCTCCTCCGGCACGGCGTAGTCGAAGAACTGGTCAAGATGCAGCACCCCCTTGTTCACCACCACCCGCGCCACCGGCAACTCCCCGGCCAGCGCGGCCCCCCGCCACGTCCTCGGCTTCGCCCGCGGCACCTTGGCCGTCCGCACGGTCTCCCGAATCAGCGCAAGCTGCTCAGGCCCGCCACCAGCGGGATCCTCGGGCTGCCTGTCATCGCTGCTCACAGCTTCATAACTACCAGACCGCACTGACACCCCGGCCACCCACCGGACTCCGGCGCATACGGAACGGCCCCGGACCGTCGTGCGGTCCGGGGCCGTTCCGTATGGCGATCGACGCGATCGGCGCCCTGAGTGAGACGCGATGCGTGGGAAGAACCGGGTGGCTCAGACCCCCGCGGCCTTGCGCAGCGCTTCCACGCGGTCCGTGCGCTCCCAGGTGAATTCCGGGAGCTCACGGCCGAAGTGGCCGTAAGCGGCCGTCTGGGCGTAGATCGGGCGGAGCAGGTCGAGGTCGCGGATGATCGCGGCCGGGCGGAGGTCGAAGACCTGGGCGATGGCCTGCTCGATCTTGTCGGTGTCGACCGTGGCGGTGCCGAAGGTCTCGACGAAGAGACCGACCGGCTCGGCCTTGCCGATCGCGTACGCGACCTGGACCTCGCAGCGCGAGGCCAGGCCCGCGGCCACGACGTTCTTGGCGACCCAGCGCATCGCGTACGCCGCCGAGCGGTCGACCTTCGACGGGTCCTTGCCGGAGAAGGCGCCGCCGCCGTGGCGGGCCATGCCGCCGTACGTGTCGATGATGATCTTGCGGCCGGTCAGACCCGCGTCGCCCATCGGGCCGCCGACCTCGAAGCGGCCGGTCGGGTTGACGAGCAGGCGGTAGCCCTCGGTCTCCAGCTTGATGCCCTCGTCGACGAGCTCCTTGAGGACGTGCTCGACGACGAACTCACGCACGTCGGGGGCGAGCAGCGAGTCCAGGTCGATGTCCGAGGCGTGCTGCGAGGACACGACGACCGTGTCGAGGCGGACGGCCTTGTCACCGTCGTACTCGATGGTGACCTGGGTCTTGCCGTCCGGGCGCAGGTACGGGATGGTCCCGTTCTTGCGGACCTCGGAGAGGCGGCGCGAGAGCCGGTGCGCCAGGTTGATCGGGAGGGGCATCAGCTCGGGCGTCTCGTCGCAGGCGTAGCCGAACATCAGGCCCTGGTCGCCGGCGCCCTGCTTGTCGAGCTCGTCCTCGTCGCCCTCGACGCGCTTCTCGTACGCCGTGTCGACGCCCTGCGCGATGTCGGGGGACTGCGCGCCGATGGACACCGAGACGCCACAGGAGGCGCCGTCGAAGCCCTTCTTCGAAGAGTCGTAACCGATCTCGAGGATCTTGTTCCGCACCAGCTGGGCGATGGGTGCGTAGGCCTTGGTGGTCACCTCACCGGCGACATGCACAAGTCCAGTGGTGATCAAGGTCTCGACGGCGACCCGGGAGGCCGGGTCCTCCTGAAGGAGCGCGTCAAGAATGGTGTCGCTGATCTGGTCAGCGATCTTGTCGGGGTGACCTTCGGTCACGGACTCCGAGGTGAACAGACGGCGGGACACATCGCTCCCTGTGGTTGCAGCGGCTGCTGGCTGATCATTGGCGGACCGGCGGGGGGCTGCAGCCCCGCGACGATCCTCGACCACTTTATCGGTCGTGCGCGGTGACGGGGCGAAGTGTCTCGATCTGTGGGAGTCCCGCCGCCCGCGGACCTGCATTATGCGATACGAGCATCCGCCCTGGCCAGAACCCACCCACGCCGAATAACAGCGAATGACGGCGATCGGCCCGGCGCCGGAGCGGCTGCTCCGAGGGACTGGGGCGGCTGCCCCGAGGCTCCGGAGCAGTCGCCCCAAGGGCAGCGGGACGGCCGTCCCGAGGAGACAGGGCGGCGGAGACCGGTGGAATGTACCGAAGGGGCGGACCAGGGCGTAACGAACTGTTCACACCAGGTCGGCCCGGTGTTCAAGACCCGCGCCGCGCGGATCGACCGTGCCGGTTGGGAATCGCACCGTGTGCACTCGTTCACGTGCCGGAGTCCGGGGCACCGAGTTCAGGTCCCGGGGGGCACGTATCCGGGTGCACGTCCCAGAGGTCACGTCTCCGGATTCACGTCTCCGAGCCTCGGCACCACCAGATCCCAGACGACATCCGCGAGCGCCTCCTTGGGCCCGTGCGCCACCGGCGTCTCGCCGCCGTCCGCCGTGAGCACGACCGCCTCGCTCTCCTCCTCGCCGAAGGTCTTCCGCTCCCCCACCTCGTTGACGACCAGGAGATCGCATCCCTTGCGCCGAAGCTTCTGCCGGCCGTTGGCGAGGACGTCGTCCGTCTCCGCCGCGAAGCCGACGACCACCTGCTCGGGGTGGGCCCGCTCGGCCGAGATCTCGGCGAGGATGTCCGGGTTGCGGACCAGTGCGACGGGCGCGGGCTCCTCGCCGTCCCGCTTCTTGATCTTGCCTTCCGCGTAGACCGCGGGCCGGAAGTCGGCGACCGCGGCCGCCATGACCACGGCGTCGGCCCGTGCCGCCGCCTTCAGCACGGCTTCACGCAGCTGTACGGCCGTCCCCACATGGACCACGTCGACGCCCGCGGGGTCCGTCATCCCCGTATTGGCCTCGATCAGGGTGACCCGCGCGCCCCGGGCCGCCGCCGTACGGGCCAGGGCGTACCCCTGCTTCCCGGAGGAGCGGTTTCCCAGATAGCGCACCGGGTCGAGCGGCTCGCGTGTGCCGCCCGCGCTGATCACGACCTGGCGGCCCGCCAGGTCCGGCCCGGCCGTACCGCGCGCCAGCACCCGGCGGCAGACCTCGAAGATCTCCGCCGGGTCCGGCAGCCGGCCCTTGCCGGTGTCGACGCCGGTGAGCCGGCCGACGGCGGGCTCGATGACAACGGCTCCCCGGCGGCGCAGCGTCGCGACGTTCTCCTGGGTGGCGGGGTGCTCCCACATCTCGGTGTGCATGGCCGGTGCGAAGAGGACCGGACAGCGGGCCGTGAGGAGCGTATTGGTGAGCAGGTCGTCGGCAAGTCCGTGCGCCGCCTTGGCGAGCAGGTCGGCGGTGGCGGGGGCGACGACGACCAGATCGGCGGACTGCCCGATCCGTACGTGCGGCACCTCGTGGACGTCGGTCCAGACCTCGGTGGAGACGGGGTGCCCGGAGAGCGCCGACCAGGTGGCCGCTCCGACGAACTGAAGCGCCGACGCGGTCGGTACGACCCGTACGTCATGGCCGGTCTCGGTCAGCCGTCGCAGCAGGTCGCACGCCTTGTACGCGGCGATCCCACCCGCGACCCCCAGCACGACCCTCGGCTTCTCCGGCTTCGGATTCTGAGACTTCTCCGACTTGTCCACCGCGTCTCCCCCTCGTACATCTCAGTACGTCTCTGTACGTCTCTGTACGTCTCGAATCGAACGTTTCGCACATCACCCATGACACACCACAGGCCCGGCAGTCGCGCTGCCAGGCCTGGATGAGGAACATACGCCCCGCCTACGTACGAACGCAGGCGCCGACGAGAGGAGCGCCTACTGGGCCGGGCCCTCGATGGCCTCGGAGGTCAGCAGACCCGCGTTGATCTCGCGCAGAGCGATCGAGAGCGGCTTCTCGTGAACGTGGGTGTCCACCAGCGGACCGACGTACTCGAGCAGGCCCTCACCGAGCTGCGAGTAGTACGCGTTGATCTGCCGCGCGCGCTTGGCCGCGTAGATCACGAGGCTGTACTTCGAGTCCGTGGCCTCGAGCAGCTCATCGATCGGGGGGTTGATGATGCCCTCGGGCGTGGTGATGGAAGAGGACACTCTCTGGCCTTCCGAAGAAAATTCAGGGAAAACTACGAAAACTACGAAAACTACGAAGACTGCGAACTACGGATCGCGGGATTCTGGATTCAGAAATAACCCACAAAAGATCATGCAACTGCCATCAAGGCTAGCAGCTCACGCGCGACGTCCTCGACCGAGGTGTTGACCAGGGTCGTATCGAACTCCGACTCGGCTGCCAGTTCCACCCGCGCGGCCTCCAGCCGGCGCTCGATCACCTCGGGTGATTCGGTGCCCCGGCCGGTGAGCCGGCGCACCAGCTCGTCCCAGCTCGGGGGCGCCAGGAAGACCAGCCTGGAATCGGACATCGATTCCTTGACCTGCCGGGCACCCTGGAGATCGATCTCCAGCAGCACGGGCTCGCCCGCCCCCAGGCGGTCGAGAACAGCCTGCCGCGGAGTGCCGTAGCGGTTGCCCGCGAACTCCGCCCATTCCAGCAGTTCACCGTTGGCGACCAGTTTGTCGAACTCGTCGTCGGTCACGAAGAAATACTGGACGCCGTGGCGCTCGCCGGGGCGCGGCTTTCTGGTGGTGGCCGACACCGAGAGCCATACCTCGGGGTGGACCTTGCGCATATGCGCGACGACCGTGCTCTTGCCGACCCCGGAGGGGCCGGAGAGCACGGTCAGCCGCGGTCGTACCTCTGCTGCCATGCAGCGATTATCCAGGTTCCCGGGAGTGCCCGGGAACGTCAGGCGCCGCTGCCGCCGAACTCGCGCTCCAGGGAGGCGATCTGGTTGGAGCCAAGGCCCCGCACACGCCGGCTCTCGGAGATCCCGAGCCGTTCCATGATCTGTTTGGCGCGGACCTTGCCCACGCCGGGCAGGGACTCGAGCAGGGCGGAGACCTTCATCTTCCCGATGACGTCGCTCTCCTGGCCCTGCTTGATGACGTCATGGAGGGAGGCGCCGGAGTGCTTGAGTCGATTCTTGACCTCGGCCCGCTCCCGGCGAGCCGCGGCGGCCTTTTCGAGCGCGGCTGCGCGCTGTTCAGGGGTAAGGGGCGGAAGAGCCACGCCTACGTCACCTCGGATGTCGATCTGTCGGATACGGACCGGTGAGGAACCTGAACGGCCCACACCAGGCGAGCAACGGGCAACGCACTGCACGTTGGCTCTCGACGGAGACTAGCGGCCAAGTCCGCCGGAGTCAGCGAGAACAGACGAAAAGTCCTGGTCAGCATCGCTGAGGGACGACATTTTGGTCATTTTGCCCAAGTTTTTGGACAGGAACCCAGCCATCGGTCCAATCTCCGGGGCCGAAACGCCTCTCCGAAAGCCTCGTGACGCGTCGGCGGACTCCCCGCGAAGCACCCCCGAAACCCTCCTGTCACATCGGCAAAAGCACCATGAAACCCCGCGAGACACCGCGAATGGCTCCCTACGCGCCGCCGACCGCCGTCCGCACCTCGTCCGCGAAGCGCTCCGCCGCCGCCCGGAGGGCACTGATGTCCGGACCGTGACGGAGAACACCCCGGCTGACGCTCGGAACCACGTTGCCGACCGCGTCGCCGAACACCCCGGGCAGATCGGCCGGGGTCGCGCCCTGCGCGCCGATGCCGGGGGCGAGCAGCGGCCCGTTGATCGCGAGATCCACGCCCGCGTCGCCGAGGGTGGCGCCGACGACCGCGCCGACCGGACCGAGCGGGGTGGCGCCCGCGTTCTCGGCGGCCATGTGGTCGAGCATCAGCTGGGCGAGCGACCGGCCGTCGGCCGCGGTGGCACGCTGCACCTCGGCGCCCTCCGGGTTGGAGGTGAGGGCCAGGACGAAGACACCCGAGCCGGAGGCGGCGGCCGCGTCGAGCGCGGGGCGCAGCGATCCGAAGCCGAGGTACGGGGAGAGCGTGACCGCGTCCGAGAACAGCGGCGAGTCCTGGTCCAGGTAGGTCGCCGCGTACGCGCCCATCGTCGAACCGATGTCGCCGCGCTTGGCGTCCATCAGGACCAGCGCCCCGGCCGCCCGCGCCTCTTCGACGGCCTTCTCCAGTACGGCGATGCCGCGCGACCCGAAGCGTTCGAAGAACGCCGACTGCGGTTTGAGTACGGCGACCCGGTCGGCCAGGGCCTCCACCGTCGTACGGGTGAAACGCTCCAGGCCCGCGAGGTCGTCGCCCAGGCCCCAGTCCGTGAGCAGCGAGCCGTGCGGGTCGATGCCCACGCAGAGCGGACCACGGGTGTCCATGGCGTGCCGCAGCCTGGCCCCGAAGGGTTCCTGAGGCTTCCTGGGCGTGGTCATGAGGTCACCTTCCGGGTGTCGGCGCCGACGGCCTCGGCGAGGGTGGCGTACGGACTCGTGCCGAGCCGGGCCGCGAGCCCCTTGTGGATCGCGCGGCTCCAGAACGGCCCCTCGTAGATGAAGGCGCTGTAGCCCTGGACCAGCGTGGCGCCGGCGAGGATGCGCTGCCAGGCGTCCTCGGCGTTCTCGATGCCGCCGACCCCGACCAGGGTGATCCGGTCGCCGACGCGCGCGTACAGCCGCCGCAGGACCTCCAGCGAGCGCGCTTTCAGGGGCGCGCCCGACAGTCCGCCGGTCTCGGCGGTCAGGGCCGGGTCCGACGCCAGGCCGAGACTCTCGCGGGCGATGGTGGTGTTGGTGGCGATGATGCCGTCCAGGCCCAGTTCGACGGCGAGGTCCGCGACGGCGTCGATGTCCTCGTCCGCGAGGTCGGGCGCGATCTTGACCAGGAGCGGTACGCGGCGGTCCGTGACGGTACGGCCGGCGGCTTCCCGTACGGCGGTCAGCAGCGGTCGCAGCTGGTCGACGGCCTGGAGGCTGCGCAGTCCCGGGGTGTTGGGCGAGCTGACATTGACCACGAGGTAGTCGGCGTGGCCGGCCAGCCGCTCCGTCGAGAGGACGTAGTCGCCGATCGCCTCGCTCTCCGGGACGACCTTGGTCTTGCCGATGTTGACGCCGACGGTCGTCCTGAAGACCGGCCTGCGGGCGCCCAGGCGGGCCGCGACGGACGCGGAGCCCTCGTTGTTGAACCCCATCCGGTTGATCAGCGCGCGGTCGGCCACGAGCCGGAAGAGCCGCGTCCTGGGGTTGCCGGGCTGCGGTTCGCCGGTGACCGTGCCGATCTCGATGTGGTCGAAGCCGAGCATGGACATGCCGTCGATGGCCACGGCGTTCTTGTCGAAGCCCGCGGCCAGGCCGAAGGGGCCGTGCATGCGCAGTCCGAACGCCTCGGTGCGCAGTTCCTCGTACCGGGGGGCGAGGACGGCGGCGGCGAAGGTACGCAGCACGGGGATACGGGCGGCGAGCCGGATCCACCGGAAGGCCAGGTGGTGGGCCTGCTCCGGATCCATCCGCCGGAAGACGAGCCTGAAGAAGATTCTGTACATGGAGTTGATTGCTTTCCTCATGAGAAGGGGGACACCGGTCTCGGTGTCCCCCTTCGGGCTTCGGCTGCTCAGTCCTCGCGGGCCGCGGTCAGATGTTCCGCGTGTTCCTGGAGGGAACGGACCCCGACCTCGCCGTGGTTGAGGGCGTCGATGCCCTGGACGGCGGCGGCCAGCGCCTGGACCGTCGTCAGGCACGGGACGCCGCGCGCCACGGCCGCCGTACGGATGTCGTAGCCGTCGAGGCGGCCGCCGGTGCCGTACGGAGTGTTGACGATCAGGTCGACCCCGCCGTCATGGATCAGCTGGACGATGGTCTTCTCGCCGTTCGGGCCCTCGCCCTCGCTGTTCTTCCGTACGTGCGTGGCGTTGATGCCGTTGCGCTTGAGGACCTCGGCGGTGCCGGAGGTGGCGAACAGCTCGAAGCCGTGGGCGACCAGCTCGCGCGCCGGGAAGATCATCGAACGCTTGTCACGGTTGGCCACCGAGATGAAGGCGCGGCCCTTGGTGGGCAGCGGGCCGTACGCCCCGGCCTGCGATTTGGCGTACGCCGTGCCGAAGGCCGAGTCGATGCCCATGACCTCACCGGTGGAGCGCATCTCCGGGCCGAGGACGGTGTCCACCCCGCGGCCGTGGATGTCGCGGAAGCGCGACCACGGCATCACGGCCTCCTTGACGGAGATCGGCGCGTCGAGCGGCAGGGTGCCGCCGTCGCCCCGGGCGGGCAGCAGGCCCTCGGCCCGCAGTTCGGCGACGGTGGCGCCCAGGGAGATCCGGGCCGCGGCCTTGGCGAGCGGTACGGCGGTCGCCTTGGAGGTGAAGGGGACCGTACGGGAGGCGCGGGGGTTGGCCTCCAGGACGTACAGGATGTCCCCGGCCATCGCGAACTGGATGTTGATCAGGCCGCGGACCCCGACGCCCTTGGCGATCGCCTCGGTCGAGGCGCGCAGCCGCTTGATGTCGAAGCCGCCCAGCGTGATGGGGGGCAGGGCGCACGCCGAGTCGCCGGAGTGGATACCGGCCTCCTCGATGTGCTCCATGACGCCGCCCAGGTACAGCTCCGTACCGTCGTAGAGCGCGTCCACGTCGATCTCGATCGCGTCGTCGAGGAAACGGTCCACCAGGACCGGCCGGCTGGGGCTGATCTCGGTGGACTCGGCGATGTACGCGGAGAGCCTGACCTCGTCGTAGACGATCTCCATACCGCGTCCGCCGAGGACGTACGACGGCCGTACGAGCACCGGGTAGCCGATCTCGTCGGCGATGGCCTTGGCCTCGGCGAAGGTGGTGGCGGTGCCGTGCTTGGGCGCGGGCAGACCGGCCTCGGCGAGGACGCGGCCGAAGGCGCCGCGGTCCTCGGCGGCGTGGATCGCCTCGGGGGGCGTGCCGACGACCGGTACGCCGTTGTCCTTGAGCGCCTGCGCGAGGCCCAGCGGGGTCTGCCCGCCGAGCTGCACGATGACGCCCGCGATCGGTCCCGCCAGGGTCTCGGCGTGCACGATCTCCAGGACGTCCTCCAGGGTGAGCGGCTCGAAGTAGAGCCGGTCGGAGGTGTCGTAGTCGGTGGAGACGGTCTCCGGGTTGCAGTTGACCATCACGGTCTCGTAGCCGGCGTCGCTGAGCGCGAAGGAGGCGTGGACGCAGGAGTAGTCGAACTCGATGCCCTGGCCGATCCGGTTGGGCCCCGAGCCGAGGATGATCACGGCGGGCTTCTCGCGCGGCGCGACCTCGCTCTCCTCGTCGTACGAGGAGTAGAAGTACGGCGTCTTCGCCGCGAACTCGGCGGCGCAGGTGTCGACCGTCTTGTAGACCGGGCGGATCCCCAGGGCGTGCCTGACCTCGCGGACGACGTCCTCGCGCAGCCCCCGGATGCCGCCGATCTGGGCGTCGGAGAAGCCGTGCCGCTTGGCCTCGGCGAGCAGGTCGGGCGAGAGCTCGGCGGCGCCGGCCAGCTCGTCCGCGTACTCCTTGATCAGGAACAGCTGGTCGACGAACCAGGGGTCGATCTTCGTCGCGTCGAAGACCTCCTGAGGGGTGGCCCCCGCCCGGATGGCCCGCATGACGGTGTTGATCCGGCCGTCGGTGGGGACAGCGGCGGTCGCCAGCAGCGCGTCCTTCTCGGCCGCACCGCCCGCCTCGCCGGTGAAGTCGAACTGGCTGCCCGCCTTCTCCAGCGAGCGCAGCGCCTTCTGGAGCGCCTCGGTGAAGTTGCGGCCGATGGCCATGGCCTCGCCCACCGACTTCATGGTGGTGGTGAGGCTGGCGTCGGCGGCCGGGAACTTCTCGAAGGCGAAGCGCGGCACCTTGACCACGACGTAGTCGAGCGTGGGCTCGAAGGACGCCGGTGTCTTCTCGGTGATGTCGTTGGGGATCTCGTCCAGCGTGTAGCCGACGGCGAGCCGGGCGGCGATCTTGGCGATCGGGAAGCCGGTGGCCTTGGAGGCGAGCGCGGAGGAGCGGGAGACCCGCGGGTTCATCTCGATGACGATGATCCGGCCGTCGTCGGGGTTGACGGCGAACTGGATGTTGCAGCCGCCGGTGTCGACGCCGACCTCGCGGATCACGGCGATGCCGATGTCCCGCAGGGTCTGGTACTCGCGGTCGGTGAGCGTCATCGAGGGAGCGACGGTGATCGAGTCACCGGTGTGCACGCCCATCGGGTCGAAGTTCTCGATGGAGCAGACGACCACGACGTTGTCGTGCTTGTCGCGCATCAGCTCCAGCTCGTACTCCTTCCAGCCGAGGATGGACTCCTCCAGGAGCACCTCGGTGGTCGGGGAGAGCATCAGGCCCTGGCCGGCGATCCGGCGCAGGTCCTCCTCGTTGTGCGCGAAGCCGGAGCCCGCGCCGCCCATGGTGAAGGAGGGCCGGACGACGACGGGGTAGCCGCCGAGCGTCTCGACCCCGGCCAGGATGTCGTCCATCGAGTGGCAGATGACCGAGCGCGCGGACTCGCCGTGGCCGATCTTGGCGTGGACGGCCCGGACGACCTCCTTGAAGAGGTCGCGGTCCTCGCCCTTGTTGATCGCCTCGACATTGGCGCCGATCAGTTCGACGCCGTACTTGTCGAGGGTGCCCGCGTCATGGAGCGAGATCGCGGTGTTGAGCGCGGTCTGGCCGCCCAGGGTGGGCAGCAGCGCGTCGGGGCGCTCCTTGGCGATGATCTTCTCGACGAAGTCGGGGGTGATCGGCTCGACGTAGGTGGCGTCGGCGATCTCCGGGTCCGTCATGATCGTGGCGGGGTTGGAGTTGACCAGGATGACGCGCAGGCCCTCGGACTTGAGGACGCGGCAGGCCTGGGTACCGGAATAGTCGAATTCAGCGGCCTGGCCGATGACGATCGGTCCTGAACCGATGACCAGGACGGACTGGATATCGGTGCGCTTAGGCACGCTGGGCCTCCATGAGCTCTACGAAGCGGTCGAACAGGTACGCGGCGTCGTGCGGGCCCGCGGCCGCCTCGGGGTGGTACTGGACGCTGAAGACCGGCCGGTCGAGCAGCCTGAGCCCTTCCACCACGTTGTCGTTGAGACAGACGTGGGAGACCTCGGCGCGGCCGTAGGGGGTGTCGGAGATCCGGTCGAGCGGGGCGTCGACGGCGAATCCGTGGTTGTGCGCGGTGACCTCGACCTTGCCGGTCGTACGGTCCTGCACGGGCTGGTTGATGCCCCGGTGGCCGTACTTCAGCTTGTACGTGCCGAAGCCGAGGGCCCGGCCCACGAGCTGGTTGCCGAAGCAGATGCCGAAGAGCGGGGTGCCGCGCTCCAGCACGCCCTTGACGACGGTGAGGTCGGCGGTGGCCGGGTCGCCGGGGCCGTTGGAGAGGAAGACTCCGTCGGGCCCGGCCGCGTACACCTCGTCGAGGGTGGCGGTGGCGGGCAGGACATGCACCTCGATGCCGCGCTCGGCCATCCGGTGCGGGGTCATTCCCTTGATGCCCAGGTCGAGCGCGGCGACGGTGAAGCGCTTCGGGCCGATCGCGGGGACGACGTACGCCTGCTCGGTGGCGACCTCGGCGGACAGGTCGGCGCCGGACATCTCGGGGGCCTGCCTGACACGTGTCAGCAGCGTGGCGTCGTCCGCGACCGCATCGCCGGAGAAGATGCCGACCCGCATCGCGCCACGCTCGCGCAGATGGCGGGTGAGCGCGCGGGTGTCGATGCCGCTGATGCCGACGACGCCCTGCGAGGACAGCTCGTCGTCCAGCGAACGCCGGGAGCGCCAGTTGGACGGCGTACGCGCGGGGTCGCGTACGACATAGCCGGAGACCCAGATCCGATGCGACTCGGCGTCCTCGTCGTTGACGCCGGTGTTGCCGATGTGCGGAGCGGTCATCACGACGACCTGGCGGTGGTACGACGGGTCGGTGAGGGTCTCCTGGTAGCCGCTCATACCGGTGGAGAACACGGCCTCGCCGAAGGTCTCCCCCACGGCCCCGTAGGCACGGCCGCGGAAGCTGCGGCCGTCCTCCAGGACCAGTACGGCGGGAGACGCCTTGTGCTGGGCGGTTCCCCGGGTGGAGGTGGTCATCGTGCGGGGCCTTCCGTCGTGGTCAATGGGGTCATGTCGTTGATGGCTCCGACCCAGGCGGTGTGCTCGGCGTGGCGGTCGGAGCGGAAACCGGAGTCGAGCAGCGTGTCTCCGTGCTGCCAGGTGACGATCAGCAGCCCGCCCTCGGCGAGGACCTTGCCGGCGATGCCCTTGTCGAGCCGGGCCTCGCGCAGCTGAGCGGCCGGGATGAAGAAGTCGTTCGCTCCGGGGCGTACGACCTCCAGGCCCGCGTCGGTGAGCGTCAGCTCCGCCTTACTGCGGGCACCCAGGCCATGGGCCACGATGCGGTCGAGCCACTGTCCGGCGGTCGTGGAGCCGTGGTAGCGGCCCGCCAAGCTCAGCCTGGCCTCGCCGGGCGCCTCGGGCGCGGTCGGCAGCTCGGGCAGGCCGGACTGGAGGGAGCCGCGCCACTTCCAGCCCTGGCGCATCAGCCAGTACACGAACGCGATGAACAGCAGCAGACCGACCACCCAGCCGATCCGGGCGGCCCAGTCGGTCACATCCGCCGATTTCTGCTCGGCGGCCAGGGGGAGGTAGAGCTTCGCACTTGTCACGCCAGAATCCCGTCGACGACCGTGGCACGGCCCCGCAGGAAGGTATGGGTCACGCGTCCCGGCAGCTCACGCCCCTCGTAGGGGGTGTTACGGCTGCGGGAGGCGAAGCCCGCGGGGTCCACGGCTCCACGGTATGCCGGATCGACCAGGGTCAGGTTGGCGGGCTCGCCTGCCGAGACGGGACGGCCATGGCCGTCGAGCCGGCCGATACGCGCCGGACGGAACGACATCCGGTCGGCGACGCCCGCCCAGTCCAGCAGCCCGGTGTCGACCATCGTGTCCTGGACGACCGAGAGCGCCGTCTCCAGGCCGACCATGCCCATGGCCGCCGCGGCCCACTCGCAGTCCTTGTCCTCGTGCGGGTGCGGCGCGTGGTCGGTGGCGACACAGTCGATCGTGCCGTCGGCCAGGGCCTCGCGCAGGGCCATCACATCGGCCTCGGTGCGCAGCGGCGGGTTCACCTTGTAGACGGGGTTGTACGACCGTACGAGTTCGTCCGTGAGCAGCAGGTGGTGCGGGGTGACCTCAGCAGTAACGTTCCAGCCCTTGGACTTCGCCCAGCGCACGAGCTCGACGGAACCGGCTGTGGAGAGGTGGCAGATGTGGACGCGCGAGCCGACGTGGGCGGCGAGGAGGACATCGCGGGCGATGATCGACTCCTCGGCGACGGCCGGCCAGCCGCCGAGACCCAGTTCGGCCGAGACGATGCCCTCGTTCATCTGGGCACCCTCGGTGAGCCGGGGCTCCTGGGCGTGCTGGGCGACGACTCCGTCGAACGCCTTCACGTACTCCAGCGCCCTGCGCATGATCACCGCGTCGTCCACGCACTTGCCGTCGTCGGAGAAGACGCGCACCTTCGCGGCTGAGTCGTGCATGGCGCCCAGCTCGGCGAGGTGCTTGCCCTCCAGGCCGACGGTGACGGCGCCGACGGGCTGTACGTCGCAGTAGCCGGACTCGCGGCCGAGCCGCCAGACCTGCTCGACCACACCGGCGGTGTCGGCCACCGGGAAGGTGTTGGCCATGGCGTGGACGGCGGTGAAGCCACCCACTGCGGCGGCCTTGGTGCCGGTCAGGACGGTCTCGGAGTCCTCGCGGCCGGGCTCGCGCAGATGGGTGTGCAGATCGACGAGACCGGGCAGCAGGACCTGGCCGGCGGCCTCCACGACGGTGGCGTCACCCGCCTCCAGGCCGGTGCCCACCGCCTCGATGACCTCCCCGTCGATCAGGACGTCCCGCACCTCGCCGCCGAGCACCTTCGCGCCCCGGATAAGGATCTTGCTCATGGTTACTTGTTCTCCTCGGTGCGGGCGGATTCGGTGCGCGCGGTTTCGGTGCGGCCGGTTTCGGTACGCGGGGCGGTGACGGCGGGCTCGTTGCCGCCCAGCAGCAGATAGAGCACGGCCATGCGGGTCGAGACGCCGTTGGCGACCTGCTCGACGGCCGTGCAGCGGTCGGAGTCGGCGACGTCGGCGGTGATCTCCATGCCCCGGTTCATCGGGCCGGGGTGCATCACGACGGAGTCCTCGGGCATCCGGCCCATACGGTCGCCGTTCAGCCCGTAGCGGCGGGAGTACTCGCGCTCGGTCGGGAAGAACGCGGCGTTCATCCGCTCGCGCTGGACCCGCAGCATCATCACGGCGTCGGACGTGGGCAGTACCCGGTCCAGGTCGTAGCTGACCTCGCACGGCCACCGCTCGACTCCGATCGGCACGAGCGTGGGCGGGGCCACCAGCGTGACCTGGGCCCCGAGCGTGTGCAACAGCAGGACGTTGGAGCGGGCGACCCGGCTGTGCAGTACGTCACCGACGATCGTGACGCGCCGTCCGTCGAGCCCGCGCCCGATGCCCGCGTCCGCGCCGACCAGGCGGCGCCGCAGCGTGAAGGCGTCGAGCAGGGCCTGGGTGGGGTGTTCGTGGGTGCCGTCACCGGCGTTGACGACGGCGCCGTCGATCCAGCCGGAGGTGGCGAGCCGGTAGGGGGCTCCGGAGGCGCCGTGCCGGATCACGACGGCGTCGGCGCCCATCGCCTCCAGGGTCAGCGCGGTGTCCTTGAGCGACTCGCCCTTGGAGACGGACGAACCCTTGGCGGAGAAGTTGATGACATCGGCCGAGAGCCGCTTGGCGGCGGCCTCGAAGGAGATCCGGGTCCGGGTCGAGTCCTCGAAGAAGAGATTCACGACGGTACGGCCGCGCAGCGTCGGCAGCTTCTTGATGGGCCGGTCGGCGACCCGCGCCATCTCCTCGGCGGTGTCGAGGATCAGCACGGCCTCGTCTCGGCTGAGATCGGCGGCGGAGATGAGGTGGCCGGGTGTGCGGGGGCTTGCCCCCGGGAGGCGCAGCATCTGGAGAGTGCTCCGGTGTGGTGAGGGTGCGGGCGTGCGGGCGCGCAGACGTGTCCGTACGGGCTCGGTGGCGTACGGACGTGCTCGCTACTGCTCGCCGGACGCGGCGGGCTGCTGGAGGCCGAGCAGCACGGTGTCCCGGCCGTCCTCCTCGGCGAGCTGGACCTTGACCGTCTCGCGCAGGGACGTGGGGAGGTTCTTGCCGACGTAGTCGGCGCGGATCGGCAGCTCGCGGTGGCCCCGGTCGACCAGGACGGCGAGCTGCACGGCCCGCGGGCGGCCGATGTCGCCGAGCGCGTCGAGGGCGGCCCGGATCGTACGGCCGGAGAAGAGCACGTCGTCCACGAGGACCACGAGACGTCCGTCGACGCCGTCGGCCGGGATGTCGGTACGGGCCAGCGCGCGGGCGGGCCGCAGGCGCAGGTCGTCGCGGTACATGGTGATGTCGAGAGAGCCGACCGGGATCGAGCGGCCGGTGATGTCCGCGAGTTTCCCGGCCAGCCTGCGGGCCAGGAAGACACCGCGGGTGGGAATGCCGAGCAGCACCACATCGTCGGCGCCCTTGGCGCGTTCGACGATCTCGTGCGCGATACGGGTCAGAACCCGCGCGATGTCGGGAGCCTCCAGAACGGGGCGTGCCGCGTCGGAGCCGGCTGCCGAACGGTCGAGGCTGCCTGCGTTACCTGTGTCCATACGAAACGGACCTCCTTCTCCGCCTCACGGGACGGATCTTAAAGGACGTCGAGATTACGCCGCCCAGGCTAGCAGGGGCTCACCGGACCGCTTGCCACCGCCCTTGCCGGAAGGCCGAACGGCGGCGGTCCCGGCGGGGCCGCGGCATCCGTACGGAGGCGGCATGGAGGCGGTATGGAGGCGCTGTGGGAAGCCGTCCCGGCCACGGTCCGACCCCCTCGGCTTGACGCATCCACGTAACGCTGCGTAACCTCACAGTGAGTTACCAGACTTCGTCCGGGGAGCTATATGTCCAGCGAATACGCAAAGCAGCTCGGGGCCAAACTCCGCGCCATCCGCACCCAGCAGGGCCTCTCGCTCCATGGCGTGGAGGAGAAGTCCCAAGGGCGTTGGAAGGCCGTGGTGGTCGGTTCGTACGAGCGCGGCGACCGTGCGGTCACGGTGCAGCGCCTCGCCGAGCTGGCGGACTTCTACGGGGTCCCCGTGCAGGAGCTCCTTCCCGGCACGACGCCCGGCGGAGCCGCCGAGCCGCCGCCGAAGCTCGTCCTCGACCTGGAGCGGCTGGCCCATGTGCCGCAGGAGAAGGCGGGCCCCCTCCAGCGTTATGCGGCGACGATCCAGAGCCAGCGCGGCGACTACAACGGCAAGGTGCTGTCGATCCGCCAGGACGACCTGCGCACCCTGGCCGTCATCTACGACCAGTCGCCGTCGGTCCTGACCGAACAGCTGATCAGCTGGGGCGTCCTGGACGCGGACGCCCGCCGTGCGGTCTCGCACGACGAGGGCTGAGCAGGGCCCGGCAGCACAGAGGACCAAGCAGAAACGTCACCTCGGAGGGTGGACCCGTCGCACACGGGTTCACCCTCCGCTGCGTTCACCCCAGGCCGTCGGCGCTGGGTGAACGCGCCGGAACGCGCCAGGCCCGAGGCAGAAGACCATTCGTCTTCTGCCTCGGGCCTGGCGAGCCGAGCGTCGGCCGGAGCCGGGCCTCGGGAGCCTGAGGGGCCCACTGCGGGCCCCTGGGATGTCAGCCGCGGCGCAGACTCGGCTTGAGGTCCTTGAACCGGCCGAGCATGCCGTTCACGAAGGACGGGGAGTCGTCGGTGGAGAACTCCTTGGCGAGCTGAACGGCCTCGTCGATCACCACGGCGTCCGGGGTCTCGTCCACCCACACCAGCTCGTACGCGCCGAGCCGCACGATGTTCCGGTCGACGACCGGCATGCGGTCGAGCGTCCAGCCCACCGAGTAGGTGGTGATGAGGTCGTCGATCCGGTCCGCGTACTCCGCGTACCCCTCGACCAGCTCCATGGTGAACTCACCGACAGGCGGCTGACGGTCGTCGGACCGGGCATGCCTTATCCAGTCCGCGAGGACCGTCTGCACGGACGCCCCGCGCTGGTCGGCCTCGAAGAGAATCTGGAAGGCGCGCTTGCGGGCCTTGTTCCGGGCAGCCACGGTTAGCTGTTCACCCGGCCGAGGTACTCGCCGGAGCGGGTGTCGACCTTGATCTTCTCACCGGTGGTGATGAAGAGCGGGACACCGATCTCGTAACCGGTCTCCAGCGTGGCCGGCTTGGAGCCACCGGTCGAGCGGTCGCCCTGGACGCCCGGGTCGGTGTGCTGGATGACCAGCTCCACGGCGGCGGGCAGCTCGACGTAGAGAACCTCGCCCTCGTGGGTGGCGACGCTGGCCGTGAAGCCCTCGATCAGGTAGTTGGCGGCGTCACCGACGGCCTTGCGGTCGACCATGAGCTGGTCGTACGTCTGCATGTCCATGAAGACGTAGTACTCGCCGTCCATGTACGAGAACTGCATGTCGCGGCGGTCAACGGTGGCCGTCTCGACCTTCACGCCGGCGTTGAAGGTCTTGTCGACCACCTTGCCGGAGAGCACGTTCTTCAGCTTGGTGCGCACAAAGGCCGGGCCCTTGCCGGGCTTGACGTGCTGGAACTCGACGACGGACCAGAGCTGGCCCCCGTCGAGCTTGAGCACCAGGCCGTTCTTGAGGTCGTTCGTGGAAGCCACGGTTGCGGAATCTCCTGGACTGAAGCTGGTGGACGACCGAGGGTACGCGCCGATTCCTGTGGGACAGGATCTAGAGCGCGAGCAGTTCCTTGGTCGTGATGGTGAGTAGCTCGGGTCCGCCGTCCGCCTCGGGGCGGACGACGAGCGTGTCATCGATCCGGACACCGCCCCGGCCCGGGAGGTGGACCCCCGGTCCGACGGTGACCGGCACACAAGCGTCCAGTTTACCCATGGCCGCGGGGGCGAGCTGCGGGTCCTCGTCGATTTCGAGTCCGACACCGTGTCCCGTACGGGGTGCGAGCCCTTCGGCGTACCCCGCGGCCTCCAGCGGCTGCCGGGTCGCGCGGTCCACGTCGCGGTACCCGGCGCCCGGCACGAGCGCCTCCCGACCTGCCCGTTGTGCCGCGAAGACCAGTTCGTACAGCTCGATCTGCCAGTCCGACGGCGAGGTCCCGATGACGAACGTACGGCCGATGAGACACCGGTATCCGCGATAGTCGGCACCGAGACCGACGGAGAGGAAATCGCCTTCCTCGACCCGCCGGTCCGACGGCTGGTGCCCGCGGCGTCCCGCGTTGGGCCCGGTGGCGACGACGGTCGGGAAGGCGGGGCCGCCCGCGCCGTGGTCGACGAGCCGGCGTTCCAGCTCCAGCGCGAGATGCCGTTCGGTCCGGCCGACCAGGATCGATTCCAGCAGTTCGCCCAGCGCCTGGTCGGCGATCTCGGCCGCGATCCGCAGACAGCCGATCTCCTCCTCGTCCTTGACGATCCGCTGCTGCTCCACGGCGCACCCCAGGTCCCGCAGACGCAGCCGGGGCGCGACCGAGCCGATGGCCCGGTGCCGGGCGACGGTCAGATGGTGCTCCTCGACGGCGAGCGACTCGGCGGCCGACGGGGCGAGGACACCGGCGGCGGCGACCGCGGGGTCGCCCGTGGTACTGGACAGCACGGTCACCCGCAGCTGTTCGTCGAGCCGTTCGCCGTCGGTGTCGCCCATGGGCGTACGGAGGCAGAGCAGCGTGTCCTCGTCGGGACCGAGCAGCAGTACGGCGCCGGGCGGAGCGCCTCCGGCGAGGTAGCGGACGTTGGCGGGGCGGGAGACCAGGGCCGCCGCATCGCCCGCCGCGGAGCACCGGTCGCGCAGCCTCGCGCGGCGGGCCGCATACACGTCTGACATGAACCGATCGTATGAGCGGCGGAGTCACCCGGCCGGTTCAGCGCGTCCGACCGGGGTGTGCGCGCGGGCCGCCGAACAGCGCGCCCAGGGGGCGCGCAGGACAACGGCCGGGCGGTGATTACCAGCTCGGCGGGCTCGCGAGGGCGCGGGCCAGTACCTCGTCGAGCACCCGGGCGGTGGTCTCCACGTCGTACTTGGAATTGTCGATAATCGGCAGCCCCGAGCCGTACCAGCCGGCCATCCGGCCGTGGATACTGGCCACTTCCTCGTCGGAGAGCCGGCGGTTGCCGCTGCGCTCGGCGTTGCGCTCCAGCACGATCTCCAGCCCCGGCAGCAGCACGACCGGCAGCAGGCCGGGGCCGACATGGCGCTTCCAGCCGCCGAGCCCGACGACCGGGCGGTCGGGGAAGACGGCGTCGTCCAGGATGCAGGAGATGCCGTTGGCCAGGAAGTTCCGCGCGGAGAAGCCACAGGTGCGGCGGGCCAGCCGGTACTGGGCCTCGGAGTGTTCGTTCCACCCGGTCTGCGGGTCCGCGAACCCGGAGCAGACCCATTCGCGGACGTCGTCCAGACTGATGTGCGCGGTGGGCACACACCGGCTCTGCGCCCAGTGGCGGGCCACGGTCGTCTTCCCGGCGCCCGCCGGGCCGATCAGCAGGACGGCGAGCGTCGCCGCGCCGGTGCCCCCTTCGGCAGGAGGCGGGGCGGGTATGGGAACCGGGCCGCCGGGCGGCAGTTGGATGTGCCCGGTGGAATCCCCGGGCGGCGGCCCGGACGGCGGCCCCGGCGGCGGCACGGGCGCGTGCCGGGGCGCGGACCCCGGGTGAGGCGGCCCGGCGGCGGGATGCGGCACCGGGTGCGGCCCGGGAGGAGGCTGGTGCGAACCCGGCGGCTGGTGCTGAGACGGTCCTGGAGACCGGTACGGAGGCGGCCCGGAAGGCTGGTGCTGCGGCGGCCCAGAGGGCTGGTGCGGTCCAGGGGCCGGATGAGACCCGGGACCGGGCCCCTGCGAATGCCCCTGGGCAGGCCCGTGTTGGGGCCCGTGACCAGGTCCTTGTCCGGGATGCCGGCCTTGCGCCGGATACGATCCGGTCCAGATCGGGGCCGACTGCCCTTGTCCCTGAAGAGACCCCGGGCCTCCCTGCGGGCCGGACGGCGATCCCTGTGGCGCCCACCCGCCGGACCCGTGCCCGGATCCCTGGGAAGGCGGCAACGGAGCCCCCACTGCGTGCTGCATCCGGTGCCACTCCGTCTCGTGCGACTGACGCTGGTCCGCGGCCCCAAGTGCCGGTCGTCGCAAGGGACGTCACGCTGACGATGCCCCCGCGGCGACACGACCCGGGCCGCGCATTACCGAACGGTACCGCCCCCGGCCGCCACAGTGGGAACGGCCGGGGACCTCTCAGCGTGCCCGGTCAGCCAGTCAGTTCCTCCGCGAGGGCACGCAGTGCCAGCCGGTACGAACCGATTCCGAAGCCCGCGACCGTGCCGCTGGCGACGGCCGCGACCACCGAAGTGTGCCGGAACTCCTCGCGTGCGTACGGATTCGAGATGTGCACCTCGATCAGCGGCGCCGTGCGCTGCGCCGCCGCGTCCCGCATCCCGTACGAGTAGTGCGTGAACGCGCCCGGGTTGAGAACGACCGGAATCGAACTGTCCGCGGCCTCGTGGAGCCAGCGGATCAGCTCCCCCTCGTCGTTCGTCTCGCGTACGTCGACGTCGAAGCCGAGCTCCTTGCCGATCGTCCGGCAGGCGTCCACCAGACCGGCGTACGAGGTCGCGCCGTAGACGTCCGGCTCACGCGAGCCCAGCCGGCCCAGATTGGGCCCGTTGAGGACGAAGACCCGTCGGGTCACGCCGACACCTCCCCGTACGCGGCGAGCAGTACGGCCGGGTCGGGGCCCTCCAGCACGGTCGGCTTGGCGAGCCCGTCCAGCACGATGAAGCGCAGCAGGTTGCCGCGCGACTTCTTGTCGACCTTCATGGTCTCCAGCAACTTGGGCCACTGGTCGCCGCGGTAGGTCAACGGCAGCCCGACCGACTCCAGGACGGCACGGTGCCGGTCGGCGGTCGCGTCGTCAAGTCGCCCGGCGAGACGGCCCAGTTCGGCGGCGAAGACCATGCCGACGGAGACGGCCGCGCCGTGCCGCCACTTGTAGCGCTCGTTCTTCTCGATGGCGTGCGCGAGGGTGTGGCCGTAGTTCAGGATCTCGCGCAGACCGGACTCCTTGAGGTCGTTGGAGACGACCTCGGCCTTGACCCGGATGGAGCGCTCGATCAGCTCGGCGGTGTGCGGACCGGAGGGCGTACGGGCGCCCTCGGGGTCGGCCTCGACCAGTTCCAGGATGACCGGGTCCGCGATGAACCCGGCCTTGATGACCTCGGCCATACCGCTGACGTAGTCATGGACACCCAGCGAGTCCAGCGCCGCGAGGTCGCAGAGCACCCCGGCGGGCGGGTGGAAGGCGCCGACGAGGTTCTTGCCCTCGGCCGTGTTGATGCCCGTCTTGCCGCCCACCGCCGCGTCGACCATGGCGAGCACGGTCGTCGGCAGGGCGATCCAGCGCACTCCGCGCAGCCAGCTCGCCGCGACGAATCCGGCCAGGTCGGTGGTTGCTCCGCCGCCGACCCCGATGATCACGTCGGTGCGGGTGAAACCGGTCTGGCCGAGCGCCTTCCAGCAGTAGGCCGCGACCTCGGCGGTCTTGGCCTCCTCCGCGTTGGGCACCTGGATCACCACGGCCTCGTACCCCTGGTCCGCGAGGTCCTGGCGCAGCGCCTCACCCGTGCCGGCGAGGGCCTCCGGGTGTACGACGGCGACGCGCCGGGCCTGCGGGCCGATGAGAGCGGGCAGCTCCCCCAGCAGCTGCCGGCCGACCAGCACCTCGTACGGGTCGTGTCCGGCCGTGCCGCCGACCTGGATACGGGTGACTGCCTGGTCCGTCATGCGAGGTTCTCCTTGCCGGGATTTTCTTCGGGTTCCGCACCCGGGACGTGCTTCAGCCCCAGCGCGTCGAGGACGGCCTCGGCGACCTGCTCCGGGGTGCGGTCGTCGGTCGTGACGACCACCCGGGCCACATCCGTGTAGTGATGGCGCCGGGCCTCCATCAGCAGCTTCCACTGCTGGCGGGGGTTGACCGCCAGCAGCGGGCGGGCGGTGTTCAGCCCGACACGCCTGACCGCCTCGCCGACCTCCATGGTCAGGAACACGACGGGCAGCCCGGTGAGCAGCTCGCGGGTGGACTCGTCCAGGACGGCGCCACCGCCGAGTGCCAGGACGCCGGGATGCTCGGCGACCGCCACCCGTACCGCTTCCCGCTCCAGCGCGCGGAAGTGCGGCTCGCCCTCGTCCACGAAGATGTCCGCGATCGGCTTGGACTGGGCGGCGACGATATCGGCGTCGCTGTCGCGGAAGCCCGTGCCGAGACGCTCGGCGAGCAACTCGCCCACGGTGGTCTTGCCGACGCCCATCGGGCCGATCAGTACGACGACGGGTCCGTTCACAGCGTCCGCCCGTCCGTCGGAATCGGCCCGCTCATCGGCCCGCTCACCGGATCGAGAGGTTGTCGAGGTACGAGCGGACGTTGCGGCGCGTCTCCGCGACGCTGTCGCCGCCGAACTTCTCGGCGACCGCGTCCGCGAGAGTCAGCGCGACCATGGCCTCGGCGACGATCCCGGCGGCCGGCACGGCGCACACGTCGGAGCGCTGGTGGTGCGCCTGCGCCGCCTCGCCGGTGGCCACATCCACGGTGGCCAGCGCGCGGGGCACAGTCGCGATCGGCTTCATCGCGGCCCGTACGCGCAGCAGTTCGCCCGTGGTCAGCCCGCCCTCGGTGCCGCCGGAGCGGCCGGAGGCGCGCTTGATTCCCTCGTCGGTCGCCAGGATCTCGTCGTGCGCCTGCGAACCGGGGACGCGCGCCAGACCGAAGCCGTCACCGACCTCGACGCCCTTGATGGCCTGGATGCCCATCAACGCGGCGGCGAGCCGTGCGTCGAGCCTGCGGTCCCAGTGGACGTGCGAGCCGAGCCCGACCGGCACGCCGTACGCCAGCACCTCGACCACGCCACCGAGCGTGTCGCCGTCCTTGTGGGCCTGGTCGATCTCCGCGACCATCGCCTCGCTCGCGTCCGCGTCCAGGCAGCGCACCGGGTCGGCGTCGAGCCGTGCCACGTCGGACGGGGTCGGGTACACGCCGTACGGGGCCTTGGCCGCGGCCAGTTCGACCACGTGGGACACGACCTCGATCCCGGCGGTCTCCTTCAGGTACGACCGCGCCACGGCGCCGAGCGCGACCCGCGCGGCGGTCTCCCGGGCGCTGGCGCGCTCCAGGACCGGCCGTGCCTCGTCGAAGCCGTACTTCTGCATCCCCGCGAGATCGGCGTGACCGGGCCGGGGCCGGGTCAGCGGAGCGTTACGGGCCAGCTCGGCCAGGACGGCGGGGTCGACCGGGTCGGCCGCCATGACCTGCTCCCACTTGGGCCACTCGGTGTTGCCCACCATGATCGCGACGGGCGATCCCATGGTCAGGCCGTGCCGTACGCCGCCGAGGAAGGTGATCTCGTCCCGCTCGAACTTCATCCGCGCGCCGCGACCGTAGCCGAGACGCCGCCGGGCCAAGTGGTCCGCCACCATCTCCGTGGTGATGGGCACACCGGCGGGAAGACCCTCCAGCGTCGCCACGAGTGCGGGTCCGTGCGACTCCCCCGCGGTCAGCCAGCGCAACCTGCTCAACGGTGCTCCTCGATACTCGCGCCTGGAACTGCAATGGCGCGACCGGGTGCGCGGCCCTGGCCCGCCATGTCCGATCCTCCCACGGCCGACACCGCGAACCGGCCTCCGGTCCAGTGGGCGGACGATGTCCAAGACATCTCAGTGGGCTTCGAGGGCCTGTTCCCCGGCCTTGCGCATCGCCGCGAGCGGTGCGGGCGAGCGGCCCGTCATCTGCTCGACCTGCTGAACCGCCTGGTGCACCAGCAGATCGAGGCCGGAGACGACCGCGCCGCCGCGGGCCGACCAGGCGGCGGCAAGGGTGGTGGGCCAGGGCTCGTACAACACGTCGAAGAGTGTGCCGACCGTGTCCGGGACGGCGGCGGCGAGGCCGTCGGTCGTCCCGGCCGGGGTGGTGGCGATCACGAGAGGGGCGCGCAGCGCCTGCTCCGCCGTCTCCCACCGGGCGATCCGGACATCCACGCCGAGCCGTTCGCCCCAGCCGCGCATCTCGTCCGCGCGCGCCTCGCTGCGCACATAAGCGGTGACCGGCCCCGTGCAGACGCGGGCGAGCGCGGCGACGGCGGACGACGCGGTCGCGCCCGCGCCCAGGATCGCCGCGGACTCGACACGCTCCACCCCCCGCTCACGCAGCGCCGTGATCATGCCGGGGATGTCGGTGTTGTCTCCCGTGCGCCGTCCGTCGTCACCGAAGACGACCGTGTTGACCGCCTCGACGGAGGCCGCGGTGTCCGTGACCTCGTCGAGCAGCGGGATGACGGCCCGTTTGAGCGGCATGGTCAACGACAGACCGGCCCACGAGTCGTCGAGTCCGGCGAAGAAGCCGGGGAGCCCGGCCTCGTCCACTTCGAAGCGGTCGTACGACCAGTGGCCGAGGCCGAGTTCCCCGTACGCGGCACGGTGCAGCACCGGGGAGAGGGAGTGCGCGATCGGCGATCCGAGGACCGCCGCTCGCCTGCGTGCGCTCACTTGTTCTTGCTTTCCTTCTCATACTCTTGCCGGTTCAGTTCGTGCTCCTCGTTGGTCTCGGCGAACAGCGTCTTGTCCTCGGTCACCGAGACGAAGTAGTACCAGGGACCGGGTGTCGGATTGAGCGCCGAGTGCAGGGCTTCCGATCCGGGATTGGAGATGGGCCCGGGGGTGAGTCCCTTGATGTCGTACGTGTTGTACGGATCCTTGAGCCGTCGCAGATCATCGACCGCGCCGATGTCCAGCCTGCTGGTCGCCTTGATGTAGTTGACGGTGGAGTCGAACTCAAGGCGTCCGACGGTCTCCGTGTTGTCGGGCTTCAGGCGGTTGTAGACGACCCGCGACACCTTGTCGAAGTCGTGCTTGTACTTGCCTTCCTTCTGGATCAGGCTCGCGACGGTGATGAGCTGGAGCGGGGACTTCAGCCCCAGCTTCGTGGCCTCCGCCTCGAGATCCTGCTTGCTGTACTCGGCCTTGGCCCGGGACACCATGTCCTTGAGGAGGGCTTCCGGCTTCATGCCCTTCTGGACCGGATAGCTCGCCGGGTACAGGAAACCTTCCAGCGGATCCTTGATGGCCTTGTTGTCGTTGGCCCAGCTCGGCAGACCCAGATTCTTCGCCTGCGCCTTGGCGACGTCCGCGGTCTCGCCGCTCTTGATCCCCAGCCGCTTGTCGATCAACTTGTAGATGTCCGTGTTGCGGGTGCCCTCGGGGATGATCAGCGCGTTGCGGCTGCTGGGGCTGAGCATCTTCTTTACGGCATTCGCCGCGGACATCTCCTTGCGGAGCAGGTAGACGCCCGCCTGGATCGCATTGCCCCGCGGGTTGGCCTTCTGCGCGGCGACGAACGCGCGCTGGCTCTTGATCACATCGTTCTTCACCAGGATCGCGGCGATCTCGTAGCCGCCGGCCCCCTGCGGGATCTTCACCTGGACCTCGCCGGATCCGGCGCCCTCGTAGTCCGGGGCGGGGCCGAACCGCTCCGCCAGGAACTGGTAGCCGACATAGCCGACGCCACCGACGCCACCCACGAGCACCACGGAAAGGATCAGACACGCGGTGCCGTTGCGGCTCTTCTTCTTTTTCTTGGTCTTGCCCCGGCCGTCCCGGCCGTTGCCCTTGCCGTCCTCACCCGGGTCCGCGTCATCCTCGCCGTCGTCGCGGCCGTCGTCCGTGAAGAAGGGGTGGGTCTCCTTCTGCGGCTCGTCGTCCCACTCGTTCGCCGGCTCCGGCTCGGGCTCGGCCCGGCGCTGGGTGGGCGGCTGGGGCGGCGGATACGCGTCGGGCGTGCCGTAGAAGTCCTGGTTCTCTCCGTAGGCACCGCCCTGCCGGCCGTCGTCGTACGGGGGCGCGGGCTGCCCGGCGTACGGCATCGTGGCCTGCTGGCCGGTGTCCCAACCACCGTTGTACTGCGGGTCGTTGTACTGCGGCTGCTGCTGGGGATCGGTGTACTGGGGCTGCTGCTGCGGATCGCCGTACCGGGGATCGCCGTACTGGGAATCGCCGTACTGGGAATCGCTGTACTGGTGAGGGGCGTACTGCCCCTGTCCGCCGAGCTGCTGACCGCCGTGCCGCTGCTCGTCGTACTGCTGCTGCGGGTCGCCGTACTGAGGCTGCTGCGGCTGGTACTGCTGCTGGTACGGGTCCTGAACACCCCCGTACTGCGCCTGCGTCTGCGGCTGCTGCGCGTACTGCTGCTGTGGCTGCCCGCCGTAGGGAGCGTGGCCGTCCACGGCCTGCTGCGCTCCCCACCCTTGCTCCCCGTACAAGGGGTCTTCTGGGTGCCACGGTTCGGAGCCGGGGCCCCGGCCATAGTCAGTCATCGATCCCCTTGGGCCGCGAGGCAGCGGGCACCGATCGCGAGGGCCGGGTTCCGTTTCGCCTCTTTGCTGTGCGGTAGCTGTTCGAACACCACATCGCGCGGAACGTTACCGTATCGCGATCAGATGACCACTTAGACGCCCTCGCCCGGGGCTTCGCCAGAGGCTCTTTCGGCCTCCAGTGCACTCTGGAGGATGACGACCGCCGCCACTTGGTCGATCACGGACCGGCCCTTCTTGGATTTCACCCCCGAAGCGCGCAATCCCTGACTCGCCGTCACTGTGCTCATACGCTCATCGACCAGTCGTACGGACAGGGGCGCGATCCCCCGCGCCACTTCCTGTGCGAACAGACGTACCTTCGCGGCGGCCGGTCCCTCGCCCCCGTTGAGGGAGCGCGGCAGGCCGATCAGGACTTCGATCGGCTCGTATTCCTCCACGATCTGGCGCAGCCGCCGGTGGGCGGCCGGGACATCACGTCCCGGCACGGTCTCCACCGGCGTGGCGAGGATCCCGTCGGGGTCGCACGAGGCGACCCCGATACGGGCGTCCCCGACATCGATCGCGAGACGACGTCCTCGCCGCATGCGGGATCAGGCCGTCTCGGCGACGAGGCGCTCGACCGCGGCGACGGCGTCCCCGATGGCGTCCGGGTTCTGGCCGCCGCCCTGGGCGACGTCCGGCTTGCCGCCACCGCCGCCGCCGAGGGTCTTGGCGGCGGTACGGACCAGGTCACCGGCCTTGAGTCCGCGTCCACGGGCGGCCTCGTTGGTGGCGATGACCGTCAGCGGACGGCCGCCCGCCGTGGTGAACAGGGCCACGACGGCCGGCCGGTCACCGGGAATGCGGCCGCGGACGTCGAGGACCAGCCTGCGCAGGTCGTCGGCCGAGGTGCCGTCCGGGACCTGGCCGGTGACCAGGGCCGTACCCCGTACGTCCTTGGCGCTGTCGGCGAGTCCGGCGGCGGCGGCGAGGACCTTCTCCGCGCGGAACTTCTCGATCTCCTTCTCGGCGTCCTTCAGCTTGGCGAGCATGCCGGAGATCTTCTCGGGCAGCTCCTCCGAGCGGCCCTTGACCAGCTCCTGGAGCTGGGCGACGACGGTGTGCTCCTTGGCCAGGAAGTTGTAGGCGTCGACGCCTACCAGGGCCTCGATGCGTCGTACACCGGAGCCGATGGACGACTCACCGAGCAGCTTCACCAGGCCCAGCTGGGCGGTGTTGTGGACATGGGTACCGCCGCACAGCTCCTTGGAGAAGTCGCCGATGGTGACCACACGGACCCGCTCGCCGTACTTCTCGCCGAACTCGGCGATGGCGCCCTGCTTCTTGGCCTCGTCGATGGACATGACCTCGGCCTGGACGTCCAGTTCACGGGCGAGCACTTCGTTGATCTTCTGCTCGACGTCGGTGAGGACCGTGCCGGGTACGGCGGCGGGCGAGCCGAAGTCGAAGCGGAAGCGGCCCGGCGAGTTCTCCGAACCGGCCTGGGCGGCCGTCGGGCCGAGGGCGTCGCGCAGCGCCTGGTGCGTGAGGTGCGTGGCGCTGTGGGCGCGGGCGATGGCGCGGCGGCGGGTGAGGTCGATGGAGGCGTAGGCGGAGGAGCCCACGGTCACCTCGCCGACCTGCACGGTCCCCTTGTGCACGGAGACACCGGGGACCGGCTGCTGGACATCGCGGACCTGGACGACGGCACCGGTGTCGAGGCGGATCCGGCCCTGGTCGGCGAGCTGGCCGCCGCCCTCGGCGTAGAAGGGGGTGCGGTCGAGCACGATCTCGACCTCGTCGCCCTCGGTGGCGGCGGGTGAGGTCACTCCGTCGACGAGCAGGCCGACGACGGTCGACTCGCCCTCGGTGGAGGTGTAGCCGGTGAACTCGGTGGAGCCGCTGTCGTCGGCGACCGCACGGTAGGCGGAGAGGTCGGCGTGGCCGGACTTCTTGGCCTTGGCGTCGGCCTTGGCCCGCTCCCGCTGTTCCTTCATCAGACGGCGGAAGCCGTCCTCGTCCACGGACAGGCCCTGTTCGGCGGCCATCTCCAGGGTGAGGTCGATCGGGAAGCCCCAGGTGTCGTGGAGCAGGAAGGCCTTGTCACCGGAGAGGACCTGGCCGCCGGAGGCCTTGGTCTCGGTGACGGCGGTGTCGAGGATGTTCGTGCCGCCCTTGAGGGCCTTGAGGAAGGCGGCCTCCTCGGCGAGGGCCACGGTCTCGATGCGCTTGCGGTCGGTCCGCAGCTCCGGGTACTGCTCGCCCATGGTCTCGATGACCACGTCGACCAGCTCGGCGACGACCGGCTCGGTGGCGCCGAGGAGGCGCATGTTGCGGATGGCGCGGCGCATGATGCGGCGCAGCACATAGCCACGGCCCTCGTTGCCGGGGCTGACACCGTCGCCGATGAGCATGACGGACGTACGCATGTGGTCCGTGACGACCCGGAGGGAGACGTCCGAGCCGGCGTCGGTGCCGTACCGGACCCCGGTCAGTTCGGTGGCCTTGTCGATGACGGCCATCGAGGTGTCGATCTCGTACAGGTTCCGCACGCCCTGGAGGATCATGGCGAGGCGTTCGAGGCCGAGACCGGTGTCGATGTTCTTCGACGGCAGGTCACCGAGGATCGGGAAGTTCTCCTTGTCCTCGCCGGGGCCGCGCTCGAACTGCATGAAGACCAGGTTCCAGATCTCCACGTACCGCTCGTCGTTGACGGCGGGGCCGCCCTCGACACCGAATTCGGGGCCGCGGTCGTAGTTGATCTCGGAGCACGGACCGCAGGGGCCGGGGACCCCCATGGACCAGAAGTTGTCCTTCTTGCCCAGCCGCTGGATGCGCTCGGCCGGTACGCCGATCTTCTCGCGCCAGATCTGCTCGGCCTCGTCGTCGTCGAGGTAGACGGTGATCCAGAGCTTCTCCGGCTCCAGGCCGTAGCCGCCGTCCGCCACGGAGCTGGTGAGCAGCTCCCAGGCGTAGGCGATGGCGCCTTCCTTGAAGTAGTCGCCGAACGAGAAGTTGCCGCACATCTGGAAGAACGTGCCGTGCCGGGTGGTCTTGCCGACCTCTTCGATGTCCGGTGTACGGACGCACTTCTGCACGCTGGTGGCGCGCGGGGCGGGCGGCTTGACCTCGCCGAGGAAGTACGGCTTGAAGGGCACCATGCCCGCCGGGACCAGCAGCAGAGTCGGGTCGTCCGCGATGAGCGACGCCGAAGGCACGACGGTGTGCCCGCGCTCCTCGAAGAAGCTCAGCCAGCGGCGGCGAATTTCAGCCGACTCCATCAGTGGTCCTCATTCCGGTTGTGCGGGTTGTAGGAGTGCGTGGTCCGGGCGGACCGGGGGTGTTCGGTCCGCTGCTCGATGGCGGCGAGCCGGCGCGGTCCGGGAAGCGCGGGGTCGGCCGGTGCGTCCAGGCCGAGTGCCTCGCCCAGTTCCGCCTCGCGCCGGACCATCCCGGTCCTGACGTCAACAGCGAATTCCCGGACCTTGTGCCCGACCTTGTGCCCGGTGTCGAGTGCCTTGTTCGCGGCCTGCGCCGCGAGGCTCTCCGGGGTCAGCTGCCTGAGCTTGCGGTTGACCTTGGTGGTGGCCCAGACGCCCGCGGCCGCGCCCGCGGTGAACCAGAACGTACGGCGGAACATCGCTGCGTCAGCCCTTCTTCTTCCTGCGTCGCGCGGACGGCAGCGTGCGGCCGACGACCACGGTGCGACGGGGCGCCGGTCCGGCTGCCTCGTTCCCCTCGGCCAGCGCTCCCCTGCGTCCCATGGCCTGGCGTACGCCGTAGCCGAAGGCCGCGACCTTGACCAGCGGGCCGCCGAAGGTCGAGGCGACCGTCGTGGAGAGCGCCGAGGCGTTCGAGGTGACTTCCTGGACGTCCGTCGCGATGGCGTCGACCCGGTCGAGCTGGGTCTGCGCGGAGCGGACCGTCGCCGACGCGTCGGAGAGCAGAGGGACGGCCTGTTCGGTCACGTCCGCCACGAGTCTGGTGGTCGCCTTGAGCGTCTGGGCCAGCCTCACCAGCACCACGGCCAGGAAGGAGACCAGAATGGCCCAGAACACGGCCACCAGGATCCCGGCAACCTCTCCACCGGTCACGCCGCACCGCTCCCTGATCATCGACGGTCATCTGGAAAGCGACTGGAAAGTCGTCTCCCGACCCTATCGCGCCGACGGTCACGTCCCGTACCGCATTACGGTTGCCCGGTGCGGCAGTTAGCGGGAAGGACTGTACGGAGTGCTGCCACGTGAGTACTCTGCGTGTCCCATGCGACGGTCCTTCCGCTCCGGCCCCTCTCCCGACGAGTCCCCGCGGGTTCCGGGCGATCTCCCCGCCGAGCTGAACCACTTCGTGGGGCGTGACGACGAACTGTCCGCCCTCACGCGACACCTCGACGCGTCCCGGCTGGTCACGGTGGTGGGGGTCGGCGGAGTGGGCAAGTCCCGGCTGGCCCTGCGTGCCGCCGATGTTCTGAGGAAACGCTACTGCGACGGTGTCCGGCTGGCCGAACTCTCCGCCCTGCGCGCCCCGGAGCTGCTGGAACACGCGCTCGCCGAAGCCCTCGGCCTGACGGACCACACCAGCAGGTCCCCGCGCGAGGTGCTCATCGAGCATCTCGCGACGCGCGGACCGCTGCTGGTGCTCGACGGATTCGAGCACATCGTGGACGTGTGCGCGGAGCTGGTACGGGAGTTGCTGCGGCGGGCACCGCGACTGCGGGTCCTCGCCGTGGGCCGGCGTCCGCTGCGGGTGGAGGGCGAACTGACGTACATGCTCGGGCCGATGACGGAGACCGACGCGGTCCGGCTCTTCACCGACCGGGCCGCCGCCGGCTGCCCGGACCTCGCGCCGTCCCTCGTGCCGCCCCTCGCGCAGGACGACGCCGTACGGACGTTGTGCCACCGCCTCGACGGGATCCCGCTCGCGCTGGAACTGGCGGCCGGACGGCTGCACGCCCTCTCGGTCCAGCAGCTGCTCGACCGGATCGACGACCGCTTCCGGGTTCTCACCGACGGCAGGCGGGGCGGGCCGGCCCGCCATCGGACGCTCAGGACCGCGATCGGCTGGAGTCATGAGCTGTGCACCCCGCCGGAACGCCTGCTGTGGGCGCGGCTGTCGGTCTTCGCCGGGCCGTTCGACCTGGAAGCGGCGGAGTACGTGTGCGGCGGGCCCGAACTGCCGCCGGAGGATGTCCTGGACGTGCTCGCCGAGCTGATCGCCCAGTCCCTGGCCGTCCGCGAGGAGACACCGGCGGGGGTGCGCTACCGGATGCTGGACACGGTCCGGGCGTACGGCGCCGAGTGGCTGGACGCACTGGAGGACACCGGCCGGCTGCGCAGGCGGCACCGCGACTGGTACATGGGGCTCGCGACCTGGTACGAGCTGGACTGGTTCGGCCCGCGCCAGGCCGAGGTCGCGGCCGGTACGGAGAGCGCGCTGCCCAATCTGCGCGCCGCGCTGGAGCTGTGCCTGGAGACGCCCGACGAGGCCCATCTGGGCCAGCATCTGGCGGGCACGCTCTGGTTCTACTGGGCCGGCTGCGGCCGGCTGACCGAGGGCCGGCGCTGGCTGGACCGGGTGCTCGCCCTGGACTCCCCTTACGACGAGTCGCGGCTGAAGGCCCTGTGGGTGCTGGGGTACGTGGCGGTCCTCCAGGGCGACAACATGGCGGCGGTGGGCGCCCTGCACGAGTGCCGGGAGGAGGCGGCGCGTACGGACAACGAGCCGGCGCGCGCGTACGCCGTGCACCGGCTGGGCTGTCAGGCGCTGCTCTCGGACGACCAGCCCCGCGCCGAACGCCTGCTGCGCGCGGCACTCGCCTCGTACCAGGAACTGGGCGAACTCAACAGCAATGTGCTGATGTGCCAGACCGAGCTGGCCACGTGCCTGGTCCTCCAGAACGATCTGGACGCGGCCGTCGCGCTGTGCGCGGAGGTGCGCCGGATCTGCGAGGACAGCGGCGAGCGCTGGGCCAGGGCGTACGCGCTGTATGTGCTGGCGTACGCGGCCTGGGCCCGGGACGCGTACGCCGAGGCACGCGCGCTGGCCGCGGAGTCCCTCGCCATCCACCACGGGTTCAACGATCTGGTGGGGCTGGTGACGGCCGTCGAGCTGATGGCGCTGGTGACGGCGAGCCAGGGCGATCCGGCGGAGGCGGCGGTCCTCCAGGGGGCCGCGTCCCGGCTGCGGGCATCGGTCGGACCACCGCGGTTCGGGTCCGTGTTCTTCAGCGCGCCGCGCGCGCGGTGCGAGCGGCAGGCGACCGAGCTGCTCGGTACGGAAAGGTACGAGGCGTACGAGAGCGAGGGGCGCGGGCTCTCGACGGACGCGGCCGTGGCGCGGGCACTCGCCGGACGCGGGCCGTCCGTCGCCCCGCCGCGCCGGCCGTCCGGCACGGGCCGGCTCCCCCGGAGAACGCGGAAGCCCGCCGGCTCCCCCACCGGAAACGGCGGGGAGGCGGCGGGCTGAAGCGCTGTTGAGCGACTTCGCCTGCGTCAGCGGGCGTAGTACTCGACGACCAGCTGCTCGTCGCAGATGACCGGGATCTCCTTGCGCTGCGGGTCACGGTCCAGGCGGAACGCCAGGGCCTTCAGGTTGACCTGGAGGTAGCGCGGGGTCTCACCGTCGGTGTCGTAGCCACCCTCACGCGCGACCTGGAAGGGAACCTTCGCACGGCTGCGCTCGCGGACCATCACGACGTCGTCGGGACGGACGCGGAAGGACGGCTTGTCGACCTTGCCACCGTTGACCTCGATGTGGCCGTGAACGACCATCTGGCGGGCCTGGTAGATGGTGCGGGCGATGCCCGACCGCAGGACCAGGGCGTCGAGGCGGCGCTCGAGCTCGACGACCAGGGCCTCGCCCGTCTTGCCCTCGGCCTTGCGGGCGCGGTCGTAGGCGCGGGCCATCTGGCGCTCGCTGATGTCGTACTGGGCACGCAGGCGCTGCTTCTCGAGCAGACGAACCTTGTAGTCACTGTTCTGCTTGCGTCCACGACCGTGCTCGCCCGGCGGGTACGGACGGGCCTCGAAGTACTTGACGGCCTTCGGCGTCAGCGCGATACCGAGCGCACGGGACTTCTTGACCTTGGGACGCGACTGGTTAGGCACGTTCTCCAGACCTCCGTTGTAGGTTAGGTTAGGCTCACCTTACTCAAAGGAGATCGCATGTCTCGCCCTGGGAACACCACACGCATCACAGACAGTCTCGACGCACAGGGCGCCGACTCGACGGAGGTCCGATCAGCTCATGGTCAGCCGCGTCCCAGCGGGCTTGAAATCGATCGGATGCCGTCAGCAGCCGAGCGCACACGAACTCTCGTACAGAGTACATGCTCATCCGTCCTGATCATTCCGGGCCTGGACGGGGCACTGCCGTACCAGCCGATGCCCGATTCACGGCATATCGGGCCCGACGGCGAGGTGTTCCTCGTCTTTCCCCCCGACTCCCCGGCTGTACGGGCCGCCACCCACGCGCAGGACGACGAACTGAACGCGGTGCTGGAGGTGACGGACGTCGCACCGGTCTCCGTACCTCACCGGATCAGGGGCCGTGCCTGGCTCTCCGGCTGGCTCACCCTCGAACAGGGGCGGGCCGAACCCGGCCGCACGGTGCTGCGCCTGGAGATCGGCGAGGCCTGCGTGGACGACCTGTGGGGCGCCGAGTCCGTGGAGCCCGAGGAGTTCGCCTCGGCCTCGCCGGACCCGCTGGTGGAACACGAGGCGGAGCTGCTCCAGCATTTGCACTCCGCGCACAGCGCCGAGGTCCAGACGCTGCGCGGGCTGCTCGGAGAACGGGCCGACGGGATCTCCGGAGCCGCGACCGCGGCCGTGCCCGTCGCACTCGACCGCTTCGGACTGCGGGTGCGTTTCACCGGCGTCCAGTGCTTCGACGCCCGCTTCGACTTCCCCGAGCCGGTGAAGGACGTGAACGAGCTGCGCCGGGCCATGCACGCCCTCTTCGACGCGGCCGCTCGCTGAAGCGCCGGGGCCACTGACGCCCCGTCGCCCACAGCACGCAGCACGCAGCACGCAGCACGCAGCACGCAGCAACAGTCACGGAGGCCGAGCGACGCGCGGGGAAGACCCCGGCGCTGCTTTGCGGACACGACCTGACAACCGGTTCAGGCGCCGTCCCCGCGCAGCCGCTCGCGCACCTTGTCGACGACATCGGCATAGCGGGCTTCCGCGCCGTACCGCGTGGGCTCGTAGTACCGCCTGCCGCGCACCTCGTCGGGGGCGTACTGCTGAGCGGCGATTCCGCCCGGCACATCATGCGGATAGATATAGCCCTGGGCATGACCGAGTTTGGCCGCGCCCTTGTAGTGGCCGTCGCGCAGATGAGTGGGAACGGATCCCGCCAGGCCCTTCTTCACATCCTCCAGAGCCGCCGAGATCGCCGTCGTCGCCGCGTTCGACTTGGGCGCGAGGGCCAGCGCGATCGTCGCGTGGCTGAGCGTGAGAGCGGCCTCGGGAAAGCCGATCATGGCCACGGCCTGGGCGGCGGCGACCGCGATCGGCAGGGCCGTCGGGTCGGCCAGACCGATGTCCTCGCTCGCCGAGATCATCAGCCGCCGGGCGATGAACCGGGGGTCCTCCCCCGCGTCGATCATCCGGGCCAGATAGTGCAGCGCGGCGTCCACATCGGACCCGCGGATCGACTTGATGAGCGCGCTCGCCACGTCGTAGTGCTGGTCGCCGTCCCGGTCGTACGCCACCGCCGCCCGGTCGACCGTCTCCTCCACCGTCTGGAGAGAGATCTCCTTCTCGCTCTTGTCGATCGCGGCGCCGGCCGCTGCCTCCAGCGCGGTCAGCGCGCGCCGGGCGTCACCGCCCGCGATCCGCAGCAGATGCGCCGCGGAGTCCTCGGGGAGGGTGACCGCACCGCCGAGCCCGCGCTCCTCCGTGAGCGCCCGGCTCAGCAGATCGCTCAGATCGCCGTCGGTGAGCGGCTCCAGCGTGAGCAGCAGGGAGCGGGAGAGCAACGGGGAGATCACCGAGAAGTACGGATTCTCGGTGGTGGCCGCGATGAGCGTGACCCAGCGGTTCTCCACCGCGGGCAGCAGGGAGTCCTGCTGGGCCTTGCTGAAGCGGTGGATCTCGTCGAGGAAGAGGACGGTCTCCTTGCCGAAGCCGCCGGAGGCCCGACGGGCTCCGTCGATCACGGCCCGTACTTCCTTGACCCCCGCGGTGATCGCGGAGAGCTCGACGAAGCGCTTGTTGGTCGCCTTGGAGACGACATAGGCGAGGGTCGTCTTGCCGGTGCCGGGCGGGCCCCAGAGGATCACGGACGAGGGGCCCGCGGGGCCGCCGCTTCCCTCTCCCACCAGTCGGCGCAGCGGCGACCCGGGCTTCAGCAGATGCCCCTGTCCGACCACTTCGTCGAGGACACGCGGGCGCATCCGGACCGCCAGGGGGCTGCTGGACGGGTCCTTCTCCTGGCGGTCTTCCGCCGCTGCGGTAAAGAGGTCGGGCTCCACGTGTGAAGCCTATGCCAGGGCACTGACAACGCCGTCCCCGCCGGTGGGAGCTGCCAGGGAGGGCCCGCCAGGTCCCCCGGTGCAACGGCCGGCTCAGCTGGTCCAGAAGTCCCACCAGCGGGTCAGGATCAGCATCCCGATGATCCCGATGTGCAGCACCGGAAGCACCCAGGTGAACTCGTCCAGGAAACCGCGCAGCCAACCCGGCGCGGGCAGCATGCCCTGGCGGACGTTGTGCGAGGTGACGTACCAGAACATCAGGATCGTGCCGACCCAGGCCAGACAGCACCACAGACACAGCGAGTTGATGCTGTACAGCGACTGGTACTGGAGCCAGGCGCAGAACCCGACACCGAACAACATGCCCGCGTTCAGCCCCAGCCAGAACCACCGCCGGTAACCCGCCCCCGCCAGCAGGCCCATACCGACACCGACGACCACCGCGTACGCCGCCAGTCCCAGCATCGGATTCGGGAAACCGAACACCGACGCCTGCTCGCTCTTCATGATGTTCCCGCAGGACACCACCGGATTCAGACTGCACCCCGGAGTGAAACCCGGATCCTCCAGCAGCTTGAACTTGTCAAGAGTGATCACCCACGCGGCCAGCAGCCCGGCCGCACCCGTGACCACCAGCAGCAGCGCGAACGCCCGCCCGCCGCCGACCGCGCCCACATCGCGCGTCTCCTTCCGGCCGGAGGAGATGTCGTCGTCAACCGCCGCACTCTTCATATCGCCGTTCCATCACTCTGAGGCCTGCAGGGGCACGGTCATTCTGCCGCACCGAGCCCCGCGCCCACCGTTCGCCGGAGATAAGTACGTACGGAGAAGGGCCCGGACGATCACCGTCCGGGCCCCCTCCGTACGCCGGGCTCAGCCGAGCAGTGACCGCAGTTTCCCGACGATCGCGTCCAGCGCGACCGCCTCCTGCTCGCCGGTCTCCATGTCCTTGAGCTGCACCGCGCCGTCGGCGAGGTCCCGCTCACCGGCGACGATCGTGTAACGCGCGCCCGACCTGTTGGCGGACTTCATCGCGCCCTTGAGGCCCCGGCCACCGAAGGCGAAGTCCGTGGCGACACCCGCCTTGCGCAGTTCGGTGACGACGGCGAACAGCCGCTTCCTCGCCTCCTCGCCGAGCGGTACCGCGTACACGCTGGTGGCGGGCGGGATGTCGAGCTCGATGCCCTCCGCCTCCAGCGCCAGGACCGTACGGTCCACGCCGAGCGCCCAGCCGACGGACGGGAGTTCAGGGCCGCCGATCATCTCGGACAGCCCGTCGTAGCGGCCGCCGCCGCCGACCGCGGACTGGGCGCCGAGGCCGTCGTGGACGAACTCGAACGTGGTGCGCGTGTAGTAGTCGAGGCCGCGTACGAGCTTCTCGTCGTCCTCGAACACCACGCCCGCCGCGGTCAGCAGCTCACGTACCTCTTCGTGGTAGCCCTTGCACGCGTCGCACAGGTAGTCCCGCAACAGCGGGGCGCCGACGAGTTGTTTCTGTACGTCCGCGCGCTTGTCGTCGAGGACCCGCAGCGGGTTGATCTCGATACGGCGGCGGGTCTCCTCGTCCAGGTCGAGCGCGCGCAGAAAGCCCTGGAGCGCCTCGCGGTAGACGGGGCGGCACTCCTTGTCGCCCAGCGAGTTGAGCAGGATACGGAAGTTGCGCAGGCCCAGCGAGCGGTACGCCTGGTCGGCCAGGATGATCAACTCGGCGTCCAGCGCGGGGTCCTCGGCACCGATCGCCTCGGCACCGACCTGCGAGAAGTGCCGGTACCGGCCCTTCTGCGGACGCTCGTAGCGGTAGTACGAACCCGAATACCAGAGCTTGACGGGCAGGTTGCCGGCCTTGTGCAGGTTGGCCTCCAGCGCGGCGCGCAGCACGGAGGCGGTGCCCTCGGGGCGCAGCGCCAGCTTGTCGCCGCCCTTGGTCTCGAAGGCGTACATCTCCTTGGAGACGATGTCGGTGGACTCCCCGACACCGCGCGCGAACAGCTCGACGTTCTCGAAACCGGGCGTCTCGACATAGCCGTAGCCGGAGTTGCGCAGCGGCGCGGAGATCGCCTCGCGTACCGCGAGGAAGGTCGCCGAGACCGGCGGAATCAGGTCGTAGGTGCCCTTGGGGGCCTGAAAGGTGCTCATGGGGATCGCTGCGTCACATTCCTCGTCGTGGAGCGGCACTCGGGCCGCTTCCCTGGCCACCGGCGCCGGGTCCGGTGCTTCCCGGTCGGGTTCCCCCGGGAAGCACAGCCCTGAGATAGGGGTTGGTGGCGCGCTCGTGGCCGATGGTCGTCTGGGGGCCGTGGCCGGACAGCACCACGGTCGAGTCGTCGAGCGGCAGGCACACACGGCCCAGCGACTCGAGCATCTCGGCCTGGTCGCCGCCGGGCAGGTCGGTGCGTCCGACGGAGCCGGCGAACAGCAGATCGCCCGAGAAGAGGACCTGCGGGATGTCCCCGCCCGTCGCCTCGGGCATTCTGAAGGTCACCGACCCCTTGGTATGGCCGGGCGCGTGCGCGACCGCGAACTCCAGGCCCGCCAGCGCCAGTTCGGCTCCGTCGGTCAGCTCCTGGACGTCGTCCGGCTCCCCCACGGTGAGCTCGCCCATGAGCGGCATCCCGATCGAACGGCCGAGGGCCTTCTCCGGGTCGCTCATCATGAACCGGTCCGCGGGGTGGATCCACGCCGGTACGTCATGGGCTCCGCACACCGGGACGACCGAGGCGACATGGTCGATGTGGCCGTGCGTGAGGATGACCGCGACCGGCTTGAGCCGATGCTTCTTCACCGCGTCCTCGACGCCCTGGGCGGCCTGATGGCCGGGGTCGATGATCACGCACTCCTCACCGGCGGCGGGGGCGACCAGATAGCAATTGGTCCCCCAGGCCCCGGCGGGGAAACCGGCAATGAGCACGATCGTCCTTATATGTCGTGGGTCGGGAGAATGCAGCAGATCAGAGCCTACCGGCGCTCCTCAATCCACAGCGAACCCATATACCGTACGGGGCTAGGAGTGGGCTGAAGATCCAGTCGGGAACGGCACGGATCTTCAGTGCGCCCCTGGGGGCCTGCCCGTCGGATCGTGGCCGGACAGACCCTGGTCAGGCCGGACAGGATCACACCCATGAGGAGAAGACCCGGTGGTCAACAGCGATCAGCGGCGGCGGCAGCTCGCCCGGGAGAAGTTCGAGCGGCAGCAGCAGCGCCGGACCGAGGCCCGCAGGAAGGCGAAGCGCCGCAATGCCATCATCGCGTCCACGCTGGCCGTGGTGCTGGTCGCGGGCGCCGCGGCGTACGTCTCGATCAACATGTCCGACTCCGGCAAGAGCGACGCCGCCGACGCGGAGTCGAGCCCCTCGCCCTCGCCGTCGGCGAGTGAGAGCAGCGCGCCCGAGCCGAAGATGACGATCGACAAGTCGGCGAAGTACACGATGTCGCTCGCCACGAGCCAGGGCGACATCTCGATCGCGATGGACGCGAAGAAGACGCCGCACACGGTGAACTCCTTCAAGTCGCTCACGGACAAGGGCTACTTCGACCGCACGAAATGTCACCGACTGGTCACGCAGGGCATCTACGTGCTCCAGTGCGGCGACCCGAAGGGTGACGGGACCGGCGGCCCCGGCTACACGATCGCGGACGAGAATCTGACCGCTCTCGGCAAGGCCGGTGCGGACGGCTCCGTCACGTACCCGGCCGGGACGGTGGCGATGGCGAATACCGGCCAGCCGCACACCGGCGGCAGCCAGTTCTTCCTGGTTTACAAGGACACCAAACTCCCGCCCAGCTACACCCCGTTCGGGACGATGGACGCCGACGGACTGAAGGCGGTGAAGGCCGTGGCGGAGGCCGGAGTGGCGGGCGGTCAGGGCGACGGTGCGCCGAAGAAGACGGTCACCGTGAAGAAGGGCACGGTCGACAAGGCGTGACCCTCTGAATTTCGGCCGCGCTGAGTGCGGACAGCCGGGCGGCCGGTCGCCTAGATTGGCGTTGTGCAGGGCGGGCGCGGCCCGCCCCAGGAAACTGTGGACGATGCCCGGGGGCCACACCCCCGACGGGCATCAGGTGGAGGAGGCGCTGTGAGCAGCGACCCGTGGGGCCGTGTCGATGAGACAGGCACCGTGTACGTGCGGACGGCCGAGGGCGAGCAGGTCGTCGGATCGTGGCAGGCTGGCTCCCCGGAGGAGGCACTGGCCTATTTCGAGCGCAAGTACGAGGGCCTGGTTGTCGAGATCGGCCTCCTCGAACGGCGGGTGAAGACCACCGATCTGTCCGCGAAGGATGCGACGATCGCCATCGAGCATCTTCGGGGCCAGGTCGACGAGCACCACGCCGTGGGCGATCTCGACGCGCTGCGCAAGCGGCTCGACGCGCTGGTGGCGACGGTCGACTCGCGCCGCGAGGAGCGTAAGGCGCAGCGGGCGAAGCAGACCGACGAGGCGCGCCACGCCAAGGAGGCTCTGGTCACCGAGGCGGAGGAGCTGGCGCAGAGCGACCAGTGGCGGTCGGCCGGCGAGCGGCTGCGCGCGCTGGTGGACACCTGGAAGGGCCTGCCGAGGCTGGACCGGAAGTCCGACGACGAGTTGTGGCACCGCTTCTCGCATGCCCGCTCGGCGTTCTCCAAGCGCCGTAAGGCCCATTTCGCCGCGCTGGACGCGCAGCGCGAGGACGCCCGTAAGGCCAAGGAGAAGCTGGTCGCTGAGGCCGAGTCGCTGTCCGGCTCCACGGACTGGGGCGGGACGGCGGCCCGCTATCGCGAGCTGATGACGGACTGGAAGGCGGCGGGCCGCGCCCAGCGCGAGGCCGAGGACGATCTGTGGAACCGCTTCCGCGGTGCCCAGGACGTCTTCTTCGCCGCCCGCGGCGAGGTCTTCGCCGAGCGGGACGCCGAGCAGACCGAGAACCTCAAGCTCAAGGAGGAGCTCGCGGTCGAGGCCGAGCGGCTGGTGCCGGTCAAGGACCTCAAGGCGGCCAGGGCCGCGTTCCGGTCCCTGAACGAGCGCTGGGAGGCCATCGGCCATGTTCCGCGCGACGCCCGGCCCAAGGTCGAGGGCCGGATGCACGCGGTGGAGCGGGCGCTTCAGGACTCCGAGGAGAACGAGTGGCGCCGGACGAACCCGGAGGCGCGTGCGCGTGCCGAGGGTCTGACGGGGCAGCTCCAGGCGGCCGTCGACAAGCTGCGCACGCAGATCGACACGGCGCGCGCGGCGGGCAACAACTCCAAGGCGGACAAACTCGCCAGGGAGCTGGAGGGACGCCAGGCGCTGCTGGACCAGGCGCTCAAGGGGCTCCACGAGTTCGGCGGCTGAGACCGTAGCGGTACGCGAAGAGGGGCTCCCCGTACATCACGTACGGGGAGCCCCTCTTCGTGTGTCCTATTACGGCCTGCGTGCGGAGGTGACTCGGTAGACGTCGTAGACGCCCTCGACACCTCGTACCGCCTTCAGTACGTGTCCGAGGTGCTTCGGGTCGCCCATCTCGAAGGTGAAGCGCGAGGTGGCGACCCGGTCGCGGGAGGTCTGGACGGCCGCGGACAGGATGTTCACATGCTGGTCGGACAGGACGCGTGTGACGTCCGAGAGCAGCCGGGACCGGTCGAGCGCCTCGACCTGGATGGCGACCAGGAAGACCGAGGACTGGGTCGGGGCCCACTCGACTTCGAGGATCCGTTCGGGCTGCTGGGACAGCGAGTCCACGTTGACGCAGTCGGCGCGGTGCACCGAGACGCCGCTGCCACGGGTGACGAAGCCGATGATCGGATCGCCCGGGACCGGCGTACAGCAGCGGGCGAGCTTCACCCAGACGTCCTCGACGCCCTTGACGACCACACCGGGGTCGGCGTTGGCGCGGCGCTTGCTTCGGCCGTGCGAGGGCGGGGCGCTCTCGGCGATGTCCTCGTTCGCGGCCTCCTCGCCGCCGAGGGCCTGCACCAGTTTCTGTACGACGCCCTGCGCGGCCACATGGCCCTCGCCGATCGCCGCGTACAGCGACGAGATGTCGGGGTAGCGCATCTCGTGCGCGAGCGTGACCAGCGAGTCTCCGGTGAGGATGCGCTGGATCGGCAGGTTCTGCTTGCGCATGGCCCGCGCTATGGCGTCCTTGCCCTGCTCGATCGCCTCGTCGCGGCGCTCCTTGGAGAACCACGCCCGGATCTTGTTCCTGGCCCGCGGTGACTTGACGAAGCCGAGCCAGTCGCGCGAGGGACCGGCCCCGGATGCCTTGGAGGTGAAGACCTCCACCAGGTCACCGTTGTCGAGCGTCGATTCGAGGGGCACGAGCCGCCCGTTGACGCGCGCTCCTATGGTCCGGTGGCCGACCTCCGTGTGCACCGCGTACGCGAAGTCGACAGGGGTCGCGCCGGCGGGCAGCGCTATGACGTCGCCCTTGGGTGTGAAGACGAAGACCTCGTTGCGGGACAGGTCGAAGCGGAGCGACTCCAGGAATTCGCTGGGGTCCTCGGTCTCCTTCTGCCAGTCCAGCAGCTGGCGCAGCCACGCCATGTCGTTGACGGTGTCCTGGCCGGCGCCCTTGCCCGCGTTCCTGGGCACGTCCGTACGCACCTTGGAGGCGCCGGCTACGGCCTCCTGCTTGTACTTCCAGTGCGCGGCGATGCCGTACTCGGCGCGGCGGTGCATGTCGAACGTACGGATCTGGAGTTCGACCGGCTTGCCGTTGGGCCCGATGACCGTCGTGTGCAGCGACTGGTACATATTGAACTTGGGCATCGCGATGTAGTCCTTGAACCGGCCGGGGACCGGATTCCACCGTGCGTGGACGGTGCCGAGCGCCGCGTAGCAGTCGCGGACGGTGTCGACCAGGACGCGGATGCCCACCAGGTCGTAGATCTCCGCGAAGTCCCGGCCGCGGACGATCATCTTCTGGTAGACGCTGTAGTAGTGCTTGGGCCGACCGGTGACGGTGGCCTTGATCCGGGCCGCGCGCAGGTCGGACTGGACCTCGTCGGTCACTATCGCCAGGTATTCGTCCCGCTTGGGGGCCCGCTCGGCGACCAGGCGGACGATCTCGTCGTACATCTTGGGGTAGAGGATCGCGAAGGCGAGGTCCTCCAGCTCCCACTTGATGGTGTTCATGCCCAGCCGGTGGGCCAGGGGCGCGTAGATCTCCAGCGTCTCGCGGGCCTTCTTCTCCTGCTTCTCCCGCTTGAGATAGCGCATGGTGCGCATGTTGTGCAGCCGGTCGGCGAGCTTGATGACCAGGACGCGCGGGTCCTTGGCCATGGCGACGACCATCTTGCGTACGGTCTCGGCCTGCGCGGCCTCGCCGAACTTGACCTTGTCCAGCTTGGTCACGCCGTCGACCAGGAGCGCGACCTGGTCGCCGAAGTCGCGGCGCAGGGTGTCCAGGCCGTACTCGGTGTCCTCGACGGTGTCGTGCAGCAGTCCCGCCATCAGCGTGGCCGGGTCCATGCCCAGCTCGGCGAGGATCGTCGTCACCGCGAGGGGGTGGGTGATGTACGGGTCGCCGCTCTTGCGCTTCTGACCGCGGTGCCAGCGCTCGGCGACCTGGTAGGCGCGCTCGATCTGGCGGAGCGTCGCGGTCTCGATCTTCGGGTCGTTGCCGCGCACGGTCCGCAGCAGCGGCTCCAGGACCGGGTTGTACGGCGACGAGCGCTGTACGCCGAGCCGGGCGAGCCGGGCCCGTACGCGGTTGGAGGAGCCGCCGCCGGAGCGGGGCACTGCCGCGGGGCCGGGCTTGGGGGCGCTGACAGGCGTGGCGGGGCCCTCCGGGGACGCGGGCGCCTCCGCGGGCCGTGGGTCCGCGGGCCGCGCGTCCGAGGCCGCCGCGGGCGGCCGTGCGGCCTTCTCCTCGGCGGCGACCGGGGCCTTGTTCTGCGGCACGGCTGACGCCGCCGCGGCCTGGTCTGCGGGGTGATCGGGCGTTGCGGCGGCCAGTGGCTGGACCTCGTCCGGCAAGAGCGCTCCTTCTGCGGGGCCCCGGCCTCTCGAGCAGGCCCGGGTTGCCCATGGTATCGGCCCCACCGTGACACGTGCTCGGGAGCCCGGTCCCTACGCCCCTCACGGAGCGCTCACCCGGGCGGCCGTTGCCCGATCCCGGAGGCGCCCGAAAACGACGTGGGCGCCGCGGGAGATCCCGCGGCGCCCACGTCGTGGCTGTCGAAAGCCGTGTCAGAGCGTGATCAAGGCATCCAGCGGAGCGCCGCCCAGCGCGGGCTCCAGCCGCTCCCGGCCACCCAGGAAGCCGAGCTCCATCAGGACCGCGACGCCCACGACCTCGGCTCCGGCCCGCCGGACCAGCTCCAGTGACGCCTCGGCCGTACCGCCGGTGGCGAGGACGTCGTCGATGACGAAGACCCGGTCACCCTGCTCCAGGTCCTCGGCGTGGACCTCGATCTCGGCCGAGCCGTACTCCAGGTCGTACGACTGCGAGAGCGTCGCGCCGGGGAGCTTGCCCGCCTTGCGTACGGGGATGAACCCGACGCCCGCGCGGATCGCCACGGGCGCGGCCAGGATGAAGCCGCGTGCCTCCAGGCCGACGATCTTCGTCGCGCCGTACCGCACGCACAGCTCGGCGAGCGCCTCGGTCAGTGCGGTGAAGGCCTTCGGGTCGGCCAGCAGCGGGGTGATGTCCTTGAACACCACGCCCGGCTTGGGATAGTCGGCGACATCACGGATGCGGCTGAGCAACAGCTCCCGTGTGCTGGTGTCGGTCATCGACGCCTCCCTGAAGTACGACCGCGGCCACCGCGGTTGCGCGGGCCCGCCCCCGCACCGGCGGGCGCCGCCTCGCCGACGAGCCCGTCCTCCGAGCCGTCCCCCGCGTCGGGGTCCGCGGACTCGTCGGCCGCCTCCCCCTTGGCGGCAGCGGCGGCCCGCTTGGCGAGCACCCGCTTCTTCAGCGCCTTGATCTGCGGGTCGCGTTCCTTCAGGTCGGCGACGAGCGGCGTGGCGATGAAGATCGAGGAGTACGCACCGGCGGCGAGGCCGACGAAGAGCGAGAGCGAGATGTCGTTCAGCATGCCGGCGCCGAGGAAGCCACCGCCGATGAAGAGCAGACCGGCGACCGGCAGCAGCGCCACCACGGTGGTGTTGATGGAACGAACCAGCGTGCTGTTGATGGAGCGGTTGGCGATCTCGCTGTAGGTCCAGCGGGTCTGCTTGGTGATGTCCTTCGACCCCTCCTTGAGACTGTCGAAGACGACGACGGTGTCGTAGAGGGAGTAACCGAGGATGGTGAGCAGACCGATCACCGTACCCGGGGTGACCTCGAAGCCGACCAGCGAGTACACACCGACCGTGATGGTGAGGTCGTGGATCAGGGCGATCAGCGCCGCGACCGCCATGCGCCATTCGAAGGCGATCGCCAGATAGATCACCACCAGGATCATGAAGATCCCGAGGCCCATCCACGCCTTGTTGGCGATGGTCGCGCCCCAACTCGGGCCCACGAGGTCGGCGTTGACCTTCGCCTCGTCGACCTTCAGGTCCTTGGCGAGCTCGGTCTTCACGGCGTCCGACTGCTTGGTGTCCAGTTCGGTGATCTGGATCCGCAGTCCGCCGTTGCCGAGCTTCTGGACGATCGCGTCGTGTCCGGACGCCGACGAGGCGTACGACTGGGCCTGCGACACGGATGCGCTCGTGCTCGGGGTGGTGAAGACCGCGCCGCCCTTGAACTCGATGCCCATGTTGAGGCCGCGCACCGCCAGGCCGACGATGGCCGTGATGGTGATCAGGATGGAGAGCGCGTACCAGAACTTGCGCTTCCCGATGAAGTCGTAGCCGACCTCACCGCGGTAGAGCCGGGCGCCGAGATCGCCGAGTCGCGACATCTCACGCCTCCTTCGGGTCGGTGGGAGCGCTGACACGGCGGGCGCGGCGCAGCGGCGGCTTGGCACCGAGGCGCTGCGGGTCGAGCCCGGACCAGGGGTGGCCCCCGGAGAAGAACTTCGTGCGGGCCAGCAGCGTCATCACGGGCTTGGTGAAGAAGAACACCACGACCACGTCGAGGAGCGTGGTCAGACCGAGGGTGAACGCGAAGCCCTGGACCTTGCCGACGGTGACGAGGAACAGCACCGCGGCGGCGAGGAACGACACGAAGTCGGAGACGAGGATCGTGCGCCGGGCGCGCGGCCACGCGCGTTCGACGGCCGGGCGGAGCGTACGGCCCTCGCGGATCTCGTCTCGGATGCGTTCGAAGTACACGATGAACGAGTCCGCGGTGATACCGATGGCGACGATCGCGCCACAGACCGCGGGGAGGTTCAGCGCGAAGCCGATACCCGGCCCGAGCAGCGCCATGATCGTGTACGTCATGACGCCCGAGGCTGCGAGGCTGAGGATCGCGATCCCCGCGAGGCCGCGGTAGTACGCCACCAGGTAGATGATGACCAGGCCGAGGCCGATCGCGCCGGCGATCAGACCCGCGTCGAGCTGCTCACCGCCGAGTGCGGCGGTGACCGAGGTGACGCTCTGCTCCTGGAAGCTGAGGGGCAGCGCACCGTACGACAGGATGTTGGCCAGGTCCTGCGCGGACTGCTGGGTGAAGTTGCCGGAGATCTCCGCGTTGGCGCCGAGTGCCTGCCTCACCGAGGGAGCCGAGACGACATCGCCGTCGAGCACGATGCCGAACTGGTTCATCGGCGACTGCTGCTGCGCGAGCTTTCCGGTGATCGCCGAGAACTTCTTGGTGCCGGCACCGGTGAAGTCCATGGTGACCTTCCAGAGCCCCTGCTGGGGGTCCAGAACGGCCTTGGCGTCATCGACGTCCGTGCCTTCGAGCTCGGCGGGGCCGAGGACGTACTTCTCCCACTGCCCGCCGGAGTTGGTGCCGCAGGCCACGATCGTGTCCTTGGGCGTGGCTCCGAGATTGGCCTTGGTCCGCGCGGACTTGTTCTTGCAGTCCAGCTCCGTGAACTTCTTCTGCAGCGCGGCGGTGGCCGGGTCGGGCGGCGGCGTGGCCGACGGATCGGGCTTCGGCGAGGAGCCGGACTTGTCCGAGGAGTCGGACGTGCCCGAGGAGGAATCCGGGGAAGGAGTCTCGTCCTTCTTGAGGGCGTCCGTCACGGCCCGGCCCTGGGTGGTGGCGCTCGACGAGGGCGTCGCCTCCGAGTCCGGCTTGTCGACGGAGTCCTTGCCCGACGAAGCGCTCGACGACGAACTGGGAGAGCCGCTCGGGGAGCCGCTGCCGGAGGGCTGCGGGGCGGTCTGGCTGCCGGCCGCGACGGTCAGTACGGGCCGGAAGTACAGCTGGGCCGTGGTACCGACCTGATCCCGGGCCTGCTTCTCGTTCGTGCCCCGGGGGATGTTGACGATGATGTTCTTGTCGCCCTGGGTCTGAACCTCGGCCTCCGAGACACCAAGACCGTTGACGCGCCGCTCGATGATGCTGACCGCGGTGTCCATGTTGGTCTTGTTGATGGCGTTCGGCTTGCCCGGCGTGTTCTTCGCCTCGAGCGTGATGCTCGTGCCGCCCGCGAGGTCGATACCCAGTCGTGGCGTGACATGACCGGACCAGAACATCCCGCCCGTGAGGGCGACCATGGCAATCAGGAACAGGACCAGGGTGCGCCCTGGCCTGCCTGGGGACCCTGTCTGCCTTCGGCCCTTATTAGGTGCTGCCACCTTCTCGTTTCTCCCTGTCCAACCGCCCCACGCCGGGTGTGCGCCGGAGCGGCCACGAAGTGTTGGGGACCTGCCCCCGCAGAAATCAGCGCGCTCGTGAGCCGCGGTGGGCCGCTGAACGGCCCACCGTCACGGACGTGACTACTTCGCGCCGGCCTCGCCGTCGGCCTTGCCGTCCTTGGCCTCGGCCTTGGAGTCGGCGTCGGCCTTGGGCGCGGCGTCTTCGGCCTCGCTGTCCTTGGCCTCGGCGTCCTTCTTGGGCTCGGCGTCGTCGGCCTCGGGCTCCTTGACCAGGTCGATCTTGGCGTTGTCCGCGTCAGGGCCGGTCAGCGAGGAAGCGTCGTCCGGAACGACCGGGGCGTCGGCCTCGGTGTGGTCGTCGCCGTGCACGATGCGGTTGTACTCGTCGTCGTCCAGGACCGCACCGATCGCGTTCTTGGCGTAGACGGCGTGGACTCCGGGAGCGACCTCCAGAAGGACCATGTCGTCGTGCACCTCCTTGACGGTGGCGTACATGCCCCCGATGGTGCGGATACCGGTGCCGGGCTGCATTTCGTCGCGCATCTGCGCAGCCGCCTGCTGCTTCTTCTTGGCGGACCGGGTCATCAGGAACATGGCCCCGATGAGCACAATGAAGGGGAGGAGGGTCACGAGACTCACGGGAGGGAACTTCCTTCGCACGACCGCGCTGTCGAGCGGCCTGATATACGGGGGTGGGCACGCCGACCTGGAAGGGCGGCATCGGCGGAGTCTAAGCGAGTCCGCATCGTTGGAACAACGCCCGGCGAGGCCCCGGGGTTCCTGACCGGACGGCGCCGCTTCCCGTCACGCCCCGAACAGGCCGGGTTGCCCACCGGAGCCGGCGGCCTGCCGCGGGGGTACGAGCCCGAGGTGCGCCCAGGCGGCGGGCGTGGCGACCCGGCCACGCGGAGTACGCGCCAGCAGGCCCTCCCGTACCAGAAAGGGCTCGGCGACCTCCTCCACCGTCTCGCGTTCCTCTCCCACGGCCACCGCCAGCGTCGACAGGCCCACGGGCCCGCCGCCGAAGAGTTTGAGCAGCGCCTGGAGCACCGCCCGGTCCAGCCGATCGAGGCCACGCTCGTCAACCTCGTACACCTGAAGGGCCGCGGAAGCCACCTCACGGGTGATGTTTCCGTCCACCTTGACCTGTGCGTAGTCGCGGACGCGGCGCAGCAGACGGTTGGCGATACGGGGCGTGCCCCGAGAGCGGCCGGCGATCTCCGCCGCGCCCTCGGTGTCGATCTCCAGATCGAGGAGCTGGGCGGAGCGGTGGATGACGCGCTCCAGCTCGGTGCTCTCGTAGAACTCCATATGACCGGTGAAACCGAAGCGGTCACGCAGCGGCGGCGGCAGCAGTCCGGCCCGGGTGGTGGCGCCGACCAGGGTGAACGGCGGCAGCTCCAGGGGGATGGCGGTGGCGCCCGGCCCCTTGCCGACGATGACATCGACCCGGAAGTCCTCCATCGCCATGTACAGCATCTCCTCGGCGGGCCGGGACATCCGGTGGATCTCGTCCAGGAAGAGGACCTCACCCTCCTGGAGGGAGGAGAGGATCGCGGCGAGGTCGCCGGCGTGCTGGATGGCGGGGCCCGAGGTGATCCGGATCGGCGCGTTCATCTCGGACGCGATGATCATGGAGAGGGTGGTCTTGCCGAGCCCCGGCGCACCGGATAGCAGGACGTGGTCGGCGGTGGCGCCGCGGGCCCGCGCCGCCTTGAGCACCAGGTCGAGCTGTTCACGCACCCGCTCCTGGCCCACGAACTCGTCCAGCGACTTGGGCCGCAGCGCCGCCTCGACCGCCTGGTCCTCGCCATCGGCGGACGCGCCGACGAGCCGCTCGGCCGCGTCGGCCGACATCTGCGTCTCGCTGCTGGTGTCGTCCCAGTTCACTCAGTTTCACCTCGGAGAGCGGGCCCGTCGTGGGACGGTCCCATGGAGTACGGCACGGTCGGTGAGCCGGCGCCGGGCTCAGCGCGTCCTGTTCAGGCTCTGGAGCGCGGCACGCAGCAGTTGCGGTACGGGAGGCTGGGTCCCCTCGGCCACAGCGGCCTCGGCCTGGGGGGAGACCAGGGTCACCGCCTCGTCGGCCTCGCGGGTGGCGTAGCCGAGACCGATCAGGGCCGCGTGCAGCTGGTCGCTCCAGGAGACGGAGACGGCGGTGCCGATGCCCTGGCGGCCGACGGTGGCGCCGACCGGCTCGCCGAGCCGGTCCTTGAGCTCCAGAAGAAGCTTCTGCGCGCCTTTCTTGCCGATGCCGGAGACGGCGGTCAGCGCCTTCTCGTCGCCGGTGGCGACGGCGCGGCGCAGCGCGTCCGGAGCGTGTACGGCGAGCATCGCCTGCGCCAGCCGGGGTCCGACCCCGCTGGCGGTCTGCAACAGCTCGAACACCTGACGCTCGTCGTCGTCGGCGAAGCCGTACAGGGTCAGCGAGTCCTCCCGTACGACCAGGGAGGTGGCGAGCTTGGCGTCCTGACCGATACGCAGGTCGGCGAGGGTGCCCGGGGTGCACTGGACGGCCATGCCGATGCCGCCGACCTCGATCACGGCGGTGGTCGGGGCGAGGGCGGCGACCGGGCCGCTGACGAAGGCGATCATCGCGTGACCTTCCGTACGGATGCGGTGGTGGGGATACGGGAGGAACGGGCCGCCGCCTGTGCCTGCTGGAGGCGGTTCATGGCGGGGGCACGCCAGATATGACAGATGGCGAGCGCGAGGGCGTCCGCGGCGTCGGCCGGCTTCGGCGGGGCGTCGAGCCGCAGCAGCCGGGTCACCATGGCGCCGACCTGCGCCTTGTCCGCGCGCCCGCTGCCGGTGACAGCGGCCTTGACCTCGCTGGGGGTGTGCAGGGCGACGGGGATGCCACGCCTCGACGCACAGAGCATGGCGACCGCACTGGCCTGGGCGGTGCCCATGACCGTACGCACATTGTGCTGGGCGAACACCCGCTCCACCGCGACGAGTTCGGGCCGGTGCTCGTCGATCCAGGCCTCTATCCCCTGCTCGATAGCGACCAGCCGGGACCCGATCTCCGCGTCCGCGGTCGTACGGACCACGCCGACACCGAGCATCGTCAGCGGCCGGCCCGCCGTGCCCTCGACGACGCCCACTCCGCACCGGGTCAGTCCGGGGTCAACACCCAGAACCCGCATAGCGCCCCACTCCGTTCGATCACCCGTTCCACCCTCGGGCAGAACACCTGATCGGCACAGTATCCGTCGCCACTGACAACGCGACGGGCCGACGGGTGGGCATGTCCCCGTCGGCCGTCAGGTGAGGCCCTGTCAGGCGTCGACCTTCTCCATCACTTCGTCCGAGACATCGAAGTTGGCGAAGACGTTCTGCACGTCGTCGCTGTCCTCAAGGGCGTCGATCAGCTTGAAGATCTTGCGGGCGCCCTCCTCGTCCAGTTCGACCTGCATGGTCGGGACGAAGTTGGCGTCGGCGGAGTCGTAGTCGATACCGGCCTCCTGGAGACCGGTACGGACCGCGACCAGGTCGGTGGCCTCGCTGAGCACCTCGAAGGACTCACCGAGGTCGTTGACCTCCTCGGCACCCGCGTCCAGCACGGCGCCCAGGACATCGTCCTCGCCCAGCTCGCCCTTGGGGACGATCACGACGCCCTTGCGGTTGAAGAGGTACGAGACGGAGCCCGGGTCGGCCATCGAGCCGCCGTTGCGGGTCATCGCGACCCGCACGTCGGAGGCCGCGCGGTTGCGGTTGTCGGTCAGGCACTCGATGAGCACCGCGACACCGTTCGGGCCGTAGCCCTCGTACATGATCGTCTCGTAGTCGGCGCCACCGGCCTCCAGGCCGGCGCCGCGCTTGACGGCCGATTCGATGTTCTTGTTCGGTACCGAGCTCTTCTTCGCCTTCTGGATGGCGTCGAAGAGAGTCGGGTTACCGTCCACGTCGGCGCCGCCGGTACGCGCCGCGACTTCGATGTTCTTGATCAGCTTCGCGAAGAGCTTGCCGCGCTTGGCATCGATCACGGCCTTCTTGTGCTTCGTCGTAGCCCATTTAGAGTGGCCGGACATCTGCCTGTCTCCTTCGCGTAACCGGTTCTGCTCCGTTCGGCAGAGATCCTACCGGGATCCGGTCACCGTGCGGAGCGCACCATGTCACTGAAGTACCGGTGCAGCCGGTGGTCTCCCGTCAGTTCCGGGTGGAACGACGTCGCGAGGGCGTTGCCCTGCCGTACGGCGACCACATGGCCCCCGTACTCGGCGAGCACCTGGACCTCGGCGCCCACCGACTCGACCCAGGGCGCCCGGATGAAGACACCCTCGACCGGACCGCCGTCGATACCGGCGACCTCCACGGCCGCCTCGAAGGACTCGTTCTGCCGTCCGAAGGCGTTCCGCCGGACGATCATGTCGATGCCGCCGACCGTCTCCTGGCCCGAGCGGGGATCAAGGATCTTCTCGGCGATCATGATCATCCCGGCGCAGGTGCCGTACACCGGCATCCCGGCCCGTACCCGTATACGCAGCGGCTCCAGCATCCCGAACAGCACGGCCAGCTTGGACATCGTCGTGGACTCGCCACCCGGGATCACCAGCCCCTCGACCCCGTCCAGCTCCTCAGGACGCCGCACGGTCCTGGCCACGGCGCCCGCCGCGGCCAGGGCGGCCAGATGCTCCCGCACGTCGCCCTGGAGAGCCAGGACTCCGATCACCGGTGTGCTCATCGGTGCTTACCAGCCACGGTTCGCGTAGCGCTCGGTCTCGGGGAACGTGTCGCAGTTGATGCCGACCATGGCCTCGCCCAGATCCCGGGACGCCTCCGCGATGGTCTTCGGGTCGTCGAAGAAGGTGGTGGCCCGCACGATCGCGGCGGCGCGCTTGGCGGGGTCGCCGGACTTGAAGATGCCGGAGCCGACGAAGACGCCCTCGGCACCGAGCTGGCGCATCAGCGCGGCGTCCGCGGGAGTGGCGACACCACCGGCGGAGAACAGCACGACCGGCAGCTTGCCGAGCTCGGCGACCTCCTTGACGATCTCGTACGGCGCGCGCAGCTCCTTCGCGGCGGCGTACAGCTCGTTGTTGTCGTAGCCGCACAGCCGGGCGATCTCGTTCTTGATCTGACGCAGGTGCCGCACCGCCTCGACGACATTGCCCGTTCCGGCCTCGCCCTTGGAACGGATCATGGCCGCGCCCTCGGCGATCCGGCGCAGGGCCTCGCCCAGATTGGTGGCGCCACAGACGAAGGGCGTGGTGAACGCCCACTTGTCGGAGTGGTTGACCTCGTCGGCCGGGGTCAGCACCTCGGACTCGTCGATGTAGTCCACGCCGAGGGACTGAAGCACCTGCGCCTCGACGAAGTGGCCGATCCGGGACTTGGCCATGACCGGGATCGAGACGGCCTCGATGATGCCCTCGATCATGTCCGGGTCGGACATCCGGGCGACGCCTCCGTCCTTACGGATGTCGGCGGGAACCCGCTCCAGCGCCATCACGGCGACCGCGCCCGCGTCCTCGGCGATCTTCGCCTGCTCGGGCGTGACGACGTCCATGATCACGCCGCCCTTGAGCTGCTCGGCCATACCGCGCTTGACGCGTGCGGTGCCGGTCGCGGCGTTTTCCACGGACTGGGGGGTGGTGGGGAGCGGGCTGGACACGAAGCGACCTCACAGGCTGAAAACGATGGAGAACTGCCCCACCAGAGAACGCCTCAGGACCGGCCCCCAGCAAGGGCCAATGGCAGGCCGGTGGATCGTTCTCCCCGCCCGGACCCCTGCCGGGTCAGGTCCCCGGCCGGTCGGCCAGCGCGACGGGCGGCTCGTCGTCCATCTCGAAGGCGAGCGGAAACGGCGCGTGTCCGGCGAGCCGGAACCAGCGGACCTTACGGTGCCGGCGCAGGGCACGGGCAGCCCGCACGGCGTCGTTGTGGAACCGCCGGGCCATCGGTACGCGCCGTACCGCGGCGGCGAGTTCACCCGCCGCCGCCTCGCCACCGGGAGCCGCCTGTACGACCTCGACCTGCGCGGCTTCCCCGAACACGGCCCGCAGCGCCTGGCTCAGCTCGCTCTCCGCGACCTCCCGCTGGTCCTCCTCGGCCTGGCGCGCGGCGTGCGCGGCCTCGTACAGGAGGAGGGACGCGGCGGGATCGAGCACGTTCGAGGTGGCCAACTCCTGGGTGACCGAGGCGCGCCTGAGCAACTGGGCGTCGAGGGCGGCGCGGGCGGCGTCGATGCGGGTGTGCAGGCGGTCGAGACGGCCGGCGGTCCAGCTGAGGTAGAGGCCGATCGCGACGACGGCCACGACGATCCAGACAAGGGTTTCGATCACGGACGCCAACGGTATCGCCTTCCGGCGGGGGGACGGGGTGCGGTGCGGTGTGTGGGTGGTGCGGGGGCCGGGGCCTCCGGAGGCGCATGTCCGGACTGCATGATTTACGGCGCGTGCGGGCTTGTTTGCGGGTGCGGGCCGAGTAGCGCCACAAATCACGCTCTACGTCCGGACACGTCACCTCCTACGACCCCGACCCCCTCCCGCCGGATCCCCGTCTGCGGCCCGGTGGGGCATCCCCCTCCGCCCGCCTGCCCGGTGGGGGCTGCCGGTGGTCGCCCGGTCGGCTCGGTGAGGTGGAGGGGTGTGCCGCCCCGGCGCGGGAGGGGTAGTTGGTGACGGGCGGTGAAGGGGGCCGCGCAGGGGTCGTGTCCGGAACGTAAAGCGTGATTTGTGGCGCACACCAGCCCGCACCCAACAAACAAACCCGCACGCGCCGTAAATCATGCAGTGCAGGACATGACCCCGGAGCGGCACCCGGCAACAACCCGCACCCGAACCACTCACGGACACCACAACGCACCGCACGACCACGCCCCGCCGGACGGCGAAGCTCAGTCCCGCGCCAGCCCGAACCTCGCCCTCAGGCCCGTTCGTTCGTCCGTCGCCACCGACGCCGCGCCGTCCGTCACCGTCTCGTACACCGACAGAATGTCCGCCCCCACCGTCGACCAGTCGAAGCGCCGCACATGCGCGCTCCCCCGTTCCCGCAGCTCCGCGCGCCGCTCCGCGTCCCCCAGCAGTCGTACCGTCGCGCCCGCCAGCGCGTCCGCGTCCTCGTTCGTGAAGAGTTCGCCCGCCGCGCCCTGGTCCAGGACCTGCGCGAACGCGTCCAGGTCGCTCGCCAGTACCGCCGCGCCCGCCGACAGTGCCTCGACGAGGATGATGCCGAAGCTCTCGCCGCCCGTGTTGGGCGCGATGTACAGGTCGACGCTGCGCAGCAGCCGCGCCTTGTCCTCGTCGCTGACCATCCCGAGGAACTCGACCCGCGCCCGCATCTCCTCGGGCAGCGATTCCACCGCTTCCTTCTCGTCGCCGCGCCCCGCCACCAGCAGCCGTGTCTCCGGGTAGGCCGCGAGGATCTTCGGCAGCGCCTTCATCAGCACCGGGAGCCCCTTGCGCGGCTCGTCGATCCGCCCGATGAAGCCGATCGTGCGCCCCTGCCACGCCGGGTTGATCTCGGCCTTGGCGAAGAAGTCGACGTCGACGCCGTTCGGGATGACCACGGCGTCACCGCCCAGGTGCTCCACCAGTGTCCGCCGCGCGTACTCGCTCACGGCGATCCGCGCGCTGATCTTCTCCAGGGCGGGCTGGAGGATCGGGTACGCGGCGATCATCGCCCGGGAGCGCGGGTTGGACGTGTGGAAGGTGGCGACGATCGGGCCCTGCGCGGCCCAGCAGGAGAGCAGGCCGAGCGACGGGGAGGCCGGTTCGTGGATGTGGATCACGTCGAACGTGCCGTCGTGCAGCCAGCGCCGCACGCGCGCGGCCGAGAGGAAGCCGAAGTTCAGCCGGGCGACGGAGCCGTTGTACGGCACGGGCACGGCGCGGCCGGCCGAGACGACGTACGGCGGCAGCGGGGTCTCGTCGTCCGCGGGGGCCAGGACGGACACCTCGTGGCCCAGCCGGATCAGGTGTTCCGCCAGGTCCCGGATGTGGAACTGGACGCCGCCCGGCACATCCCAGGAGTACGGGCAGACGATGCCGATCTTCACTGTGGCCCCCCGGCCGGCTCGTCCGCGCGGGGTTCGAGATCCGCGAGCCACAATCGCTGCAACATGTGCCAGTCCTCCGGGTGTTCGGCGATTCCGGTGGCGAAGGCGTCGGCCATCGCCTGCGTCATCACCGACGTCTTCTCGGCGCGGGTCCCCGTCTCGGGCACGTCGACCGGCGGGTACACCCGTCCGCGCATCACCTGTGAATCGTCGAACCACAGGGCCACCGGCATCAGCAGCGCCCCGGTCTGCTGGGCCAGCAGCGCGGGGCCGGCCGGCATCCGGGCCGTGTCGCCGAAGAAGTCGACCTCGACGCCGGACTCCGACAGATCGCGGTCGGCGACCAGACAGACCAGGCCGCCGTCCCGCAGCCGCCGTGCGAGCGTGCCGAAGGCGGAGCCGCCGGTGTGCGGCAGTACTTCCATGCCGAGGCCCTCGCGGTAGGCGACGAACCGGTCGTACAGCGTTGCCGGTTCGAGCCGTTCGGCGACCGTCGTGAAGGGCACACCCTGCCGGGTGAGCCAGGCTCCGGCGAGGTCCCAGTTGGCCATGTGGGGCAGTGCCAGGACGACGCCCCGCCCGGCGGCGAGGGCGTCGGTCATGAAGGCTATGTCCTTGATCTCGACGCCTTCGCTCACCCGCTGCTTGCTCCAGGAGGGCAGCCGGAACGACTCCATCCAGTAGCGCATGTACGACCGCATGCCGGCCTTCGACAGTTCGGCGAGCCGCTCGGGCCCGGCATCGGGGACCACCCGGGCCAGGTTGGACTCCAGGCGCAGCACGCTCTTGCCGCGCCGCTTCCACACCAGGTCGGCGATGTTGCGGCCGAGGGCGCCGGCGACCGGCTCGGGGAGCTTCTGGACCACGCCCCAGCCGAGTCCGTACAGCGCGTCCGTCATCCGGTCCTTCGCGGGGCTCATGACGCGGCCCCGCTTCCCCGTGGGGTCCCGGACTCCGCGTCGGCCTCCGCCGCTTCGCGCCGTACGGTGACGACGCGCTGGCCGAGTGTCACCAGGCTGCCCGCGGCGACGATCCACAGTGCGATCGGCAGCAGGATGTCGACGCCGGGGACACCGAAGGTGTGCAGCCCGGCGAGACCGGCCGCGACGAGGGAGATGACCAGCCGTTCGGCGCGTTCCACCAGCCCGTTGACGGCCACCGGCAGCCCGATGGACTCGCCGCGTGCCTTGGTGTACGAGACGACCTGGCCGCTGGCCAGGCAGAAGATCGCGACGGCGCACAGCGCGTTGCTGTCGCCGGTGCCCGCGTACCAGAGCGCGAAGCCGCCGAATACGGCGCCGTCGGCGACCCGGTCCAGGGTCGAGTCCAGGAAGGCGCCCCAGCGGCTGGAAATCCCCGCCTGCCGGGCCATATTGCCGTCGAGGAGGTCGGAGAAGACGAAAATCGTGATGACGATGGTGCCCCAGAAGAACTCCCCGCGAGGGAAGAAGACCAGCGCACCCACCATCACTCCGGCCGTACCGATGAGCGTGACCGCATCCGGACTGACTCCACGACGGAGAAGAAATGCGGCGAACGGTGTGAGGACACGCGTGAAGAATGCACGCGCGTACTTGTTCAGCATGGCCTTCCCGAGGTTCGGTGGGCCGAGCGGCCCCTACGGCCACCGGCTGACCCATCGTAGCCAGGACCGCCACACCGTACCGGTGGGCACCCGCATCAGGCCTGCGGGTACGACGTATGGACGCACCATGGCGGGAGTGCGAAGCTCGAAGGACCACCGCGGGCATCGCCGGAGCTGCCGCGCGGCTCCGGCGGCCCGCGCTCTCCATCCCCTCACCGTGAAAACGATCGGGAGGCAGGAATCATGGGCGACAAGGCGCATACACACCCCGGGGCCGCCGGCAGGGCGGCGACGGCCGACCGTCCCTCGTCCGTACGGAACGTGGTGCTGGTCGGCCACAGCGGCTCGGGAAAGACCACCCTCGTCGAGGCCCTCGCGCTCACCGCGGGGGCGGTCAACCGGGCGGGCCGGGTCGAGGACGGCGCGACGGTCTCCGACTACGACGAGATCGAGCACCGCCAGCAGCGTTCCGTACAGCTCTCGCTCGTCCCCCTGGAATGGGGCGGGTACAAGGTCAATGTGCTGGACACCCCCGGCTACGCCGATTTCGTCGGGGAACTCAGGGCCGGTCTGCGGGCAGCGGACGCGGCCCTTTTCGTTGTGTCGGCCGCGCAGGAGGCGGAGGCCGTGGCGGGTGCGACCCGTACGGTCTGGGAGGAGTGCGCGGCGGTCGGGATGCCGCGCGCGATCGTCGTCACGCATCTGGACACGGCGCGCACCGGCTTCGACGAGATGACCCGGATCTGCGCGCGGATCTTCGGCGGGGACGATCCCGACGCCGTACTGCCGCTGTATCTGCCGGTGCACGGCGCGGAGGGGCCCGACGGGCACGCCCCGGTCACCGGGCTGACCGGGCTGCTCACCCAGAAGATCTTCGACTACTCGTCCGGGGAGCGCCGGGAGACTCCGCCCGACCCGGGGCAGCTGCCGCTGATCGAGGAGGCTCGCGGCCGGCTGATCGAGGGGATCATCGCGGAGAGCGAGGACGAGACCCTCATGGACCACTACCTCGGCGGTGGCTCGGTCGACGTCAAGACGCTGATCGCGGACCTGGAGAAGGCGGTGGCGCGCGGCATCTTCCATCCGGTGCTCGCGGCGGCTCCCGCGCCGGCCGGTGCCCGGCAGGGGCTGGGAACCGTCGAGCTGCTCGACCTGATCACCGGCGGTTTCCCCACTCCGCTGGAGCGCCCGGCCCCCGAGGTCACCACCCCGGACGGCACCCCGCGGCCGGGTATCACCTGCGATCCTCGGGGCCCGCTCGTCGCCGAGGTGGTCAAGACCGCCTCCGACCCGTACGTCGGAAGGATCTCCCTCGTACGGGTCTTCTCCGGCACGCTGCGGCCGGACGAACTGGTGCATGTCTCGGGCCACGGCCTCGCCGACCGCGGCCACGAGGATCACGACGTCGACGAGCGGATCGGCGCGCTCTCGTCCCCCTTCGGCAAGCAGCAGCGCGTGCTGGCCCACTGCGTCGCCGGAGATCTCGCCTGCGTCGGGAAGCTGTCCCGCGCCGAGACCGGGGACACTCTGTCCGCCAAGGACGATCCGCTGCTGATGGAGTCGTGGACCATGCCCGACCCGTTGCTGCCGCTCGCCGTCCAGGCCCACAGCAAGGCGGACGAGGACAAGCTGTCCCAGGGGCTCGCCCGGCTGGTGGCCGAGGACCCGACGATGCGCCTGGAGCAGAATCCGGACACGCGTCAGGTGGTGCTCTGGTGCCTGGGCGAGGCGCACATGGATGTGGCGCTGGACCGGCTGCGCAGCCGGTACGGGGTCCAGGTGGACGCCGTACCGTACCGGGTCGCGCTGCGCGAGACCTTCGGCGAGAAGTCGGCGGGGCGCGGCCGGCACGTGAAGCAGTCCGGCGGCCACGGCCAGTTCGCGATCTGCGAGATCGAGGTCGATCCGCTGCCTCCGGGGTCCGGTGTCGAGTTCGTCGACAAGGTGGTGGGCGGGGCGGTGCCCCGGCAGTTCATCCCCTCCGTCGAGAAGGGCATCCGGATCCAGGCGGCGCGCGGCGTCGCGGCGGGCCATCCGCTGGTCGACATCCGGGTCACGCTGCTCGACGGGAAGGCCCACTCGGTGGACTCCTCCGACGCCGCGTTCCAGACGGCGGGCGCCCTCGCGCTGCGGGAGGCGGCCGGTGAGGCCGCCATCCATCTGCTGGAGCCGGTCGCCGAGGTACGGGTCATGGTCCCCGACGAGTACGTGGGGCCGGTGATGAGCGACCTGTCGGGACGGCGTGGCCGGGTCGTCGGCACCGAACAGGCGGGCCCGGGAAGGACCTTGGTCAAGGCCGAGGTGCCGGAGCTGGAGATCGGGCGGTACGCCGTGGACCTGCGGTCGGTCTCGCACGGCACCGGCCGGTTCAACCGCTCGTACAGCCACCACGCGGCCATGCCACCGGCCCTGGCCGACACGTTCCACGAACGGGAAGCGAGCAACGCGTAGTTGGTGTGGCCGCCCGCCGTATCGCCGTGCGGCGGGCGGCTCCTGGGAACGTCGCGTACGTCGCGTACCGGGTGGTGACCTGGTGCGGATCACGTGACGGGGCGGTGCCGCCGGCGCGGAGGCCCGGTGGAGGTCCCGCCCCTGCGCGCGGCCGGAGGCCGACCGGTGGCCGAACCGGTGGCTGAACCGGTGGCTGAAGAGAGCCAGGACCCATGACGCGAACGGTCCCGCCCGGTTACGCTGTGGTGCCCAGCTCCAGCAGGTGTGCGGGGCACGTGGGCCGGGAACAGGCCCCGGCGAACGGATGCTTGCGGCGAGGGGGCGGCAGTGGCGGACAACGTATTCGACTTCAGCCCGGGGGCACAGGTCCCGCTCACGGGCGCGGCCGGGCAGACCGCGGCGACGCACGCCCTCGCCTCGGCGGCGTACCGGGACAGCCCGGTCGAGGAGATCCTCAAGGCCGACAACGAGTGGCACAAGTCCGGTGTGTCGAAGGGCAAGTTCTCGCTCTTCGAGCCAAATCTGGGCGAGGCGTTCTCCCGGGCCGTGCAGATGCGGACACTCGGTGGCGGCCGCGGCGCGCTGATCCAGTCCTTCGGCATGGAGCCGCAGACCGTGGTCGAGCACGCCCTGGCCGCGACGCACATCCGTAAGGAGCGGGACAAGAAACTGACCGCGGTGACCGCCCTGTTCGGGGTGCTCTTCCTGCCCGGTCTGCTGGTCTGGCTGGCCGTGTTCCAACTGCGCCGCACCATGGCGGGATCGAAGGACAAGCGGGCCGGCCTGCTGGGCGGCGTCCTGCTGACGGCCGTGGCGGTCCTGGCCGCGCTCTTCCTGATCAAGCTGCCGTTCACCGGCGTCCTGGGCTGGTATCTGCGCGGCATGATCGTCGCCCCCGTCATCGGCTGGGTGCTCGCCAAGCGGATCTGCGAGGCCACCGCGAAGGATCTGCGCCTGCGCTGGGACAACCTCCTCTCCGGCGGCGGCCTCGGCGCCAAGATCCCCGACGCCGTCCCGGGCAACCCGGGAGACTCGGCCAGGGAGGCGCTGCGCCAGGGGCTGCACCAGCTCACCGCCGAGCAGCACTCGAACGTGGTCTTCTACGCCGGACCCAAGGGGATACTCGGCATGGGCACCCGCTGGGGCAGCTGGCAGCTCGCGGAGGAGCTGGTCTCCAAGGAGCCGGGCAAGGACATCCACCAGTTCCGCAGCTATGACGTGATACGGGCGATCCACGACCAGATGAAGCTGCTGGAGCGCGGCCCGCTCAACTCCGGTGGTTTCCCCAAGCCTTCGGTCACGCACTGGATCGTGTCGCCGGTCGGCGAGGGCGCCGGTTCCGTGTCCCGGCCCGACGGCCAGGACGTGGAGGCGTACCAGGTCAAGAGCCACGAGATCCAGCGGATCTGCAACCACCAGCAGTTCGGCAGTGGCAACCGCCACTATCTGGGTGTGCAGTTCGTCCTCTGGGACGGCCAGTTGGTGATCACCATGATGATCACGGTCACCGTCCTTCACGAGACGCTGCGGATCGAGGTGACGGGGCACGCCCTGGGCCCGGTCCACTCCCTGTTCACGACGAAGTCCTCGCCGAAGACCGTCACACGCGCCAAGACGGTCCGGTTCTGGGAGACCACCTCGCACACGCTGCCGCTGGTCACGCCGCGCGAAGCGGTCCGGCTCGCGGTGCGCGCACCCTTCACCTGGTACCCGCCGATCCTCGACTTCCTCGGCGGCAAGCTGTCGCTGCCCGAGCCCTTCGGCCTGCGGCACGCCTGGGCCGACCAGCCCTGGCGTCACCGCTTCATGGCCGACGACGCGATGCGCGCCGCGACGCCGGTGCTGCGGGTGGCGCACAACGCGGCGCTGAAGGTGCTCCAGGAGCACGGCGTGGACACCGACCGCTTCAGCAGCCGGTCGTCCTCCCTCAGCGGCGCGGTGCAGGACCTGTCACCGAAGAAGGCCGACGCCTACGACGCGTAGGACCGCTCACGGCTGTACGGGCCAGGCATCCGCGAGCATCGCGCGGGTGTCGGCCAACAGCTGGGGCAGCACCTTCGTATGGCCGACGACGGGCATGAAGTTGGTGTCGCCTCCCCAGCGCGGCACCACATGCTGGTGCAGGTGGGCGGCGATGCCGGCGCCGGCCGAAGCGCCCTGGTTCATCCCGATGTTGAAGCCGTGCGCCCCGGACGCCGTGCGGAGCGCGGTCATCGCACGCTTGGTGAACAGGCCCAGCTCGGCGGTCTCCGCCTCGTCCAGTTCGGTGTAGTCGGCGACATGCCGGAAGGGCACGACCATCAGATGCCCGCCGTTGTACGGGTACAGGTTCAGCACCGCGTACACCCGCTCACCACGGGCGATGATCAGGCCGTCCTCGTCGGACTTGGACGGGATGGAACAGAAGGGACAGCCGTCCTCGGCGCCCGGCCCGGTGGGCTTGTTCTCGCCCTGGATGTAGGCCATCCGATGGGGCGTCCACAGGCGCCGAAACGCGTCCTGGGTCCCCACTCCGATCTGCTGCTCCGGCTCACTCGTCATGTTGTGCAGCATATGACTTCGGGACCGCGAAGCGTGTCGCCGGGCCCGTTCCCCGCGGCCCCCGGGATGCTGGGGCGATGTATGTCCAGAATGAACCGGACCGGCTGCGTCGCTGGGACCGGCGCATGGATCTGCCCCTTCTCCTGGCCTCGCCGGTCTTCCTCGCCTGCTACGCGGTACGCGTCCTGAACCAGAGCCCCGACCCGTTCTGGCGCGACCTCGCGCTGTCCCTGGCCCTTCTGATCTGGGCGGTCTTCGCACTGGACTTCGGGGTACGGCTGGTCCTCAGCGGTCAGGGGCTGCGGTTCGTACGGTTGCACTGGCTCGACACCGTCGTCCTCGTACTGCCCCTGCTGCGCCCCCTGCGGATCGTGAACACGTATGTGGCCGTGCAACGTCGGCGGGACCGCCCCCGGCTCAGTCTGTACGGGCGGGTGATGGCGTACGCGGGACTCACCTCCGGGCTACTGAGCTTCGCGGCCGCGCTCGCCGTCTACCAGCAGGAGCGCGGCGCGCCGGGCGCCACCATCCGTACCTTCGGCGACTCGGTGTGGTGGGCCTGCTCGGCGATCACCACCGTCGGCTACGGCGATGTGACGCCCGTGACACCGCTCGGCAGGCTGTTCGCGGTGTTCCTGATGGCCTGCGGTGTGGCGCTGCTGGGGGCGGTGACCGGTTCGTTCTCGTCGTGGCTGGTCCAGGTTTTCGACCGGGAGGACAAGGGGAGGCCCCGGGGAGACTGATGCTTCCCCGGGGCCCCTCCTGCCGGCTTCCGCCGGATCGTCCTGTCGGCTTCCGCAGATCGTCCTGCCGGCCGCCGGTACGTCAGACCTGCACGCGCTCCTCGACGACCTTCGCGATCTTCGCGATGGCCTCGTCGACCGGGATGCCGTTCTCCTGCGAACCGTCGCGGTAGCGGAACGAGACGGCACCGTTGGCCATGTCCTCATCACCCGCGATGATCATGAACGGAACCTTCAGCTTCTGATGGTTCCTGATCTTCTTCTGCATCCGGTCCGAGGAGGAGTCCACCTCGACCCGGAGGCCCTTGCGCTTCGCCGCGTCGGCGAACTCCTGGAGATACGGCACATGCGCGTCGCCGATCGGGATGCCCACCGCCTGCACCGGCGCAAGCCACGCCGGGAACGCGCCCGCGTAGTGCTCCAGCAGCACCGCGAAGAACCGCTCGATCGAGCCGAACAGCGCGCGGTGGATCATGACCGGCTGCTGGCGCGAGCCGTCCGCCGACGTGTACTCCAGGCCGAACCGCTTGGGCTGCTGGAAGTCGACCTGGATGGTCGACATCTGCCAGGACCGGCCGATCGCGTCCTTCGCCTGGACGGAGATCTTCGGCCCGTAGTAGGCCGCGCCACCCGGGTCGGGCACGAGCGGAAGCCCCTGCTTCTCCGCTGCCACGCGCAGCGCCTCGGTGGCCTCCTCCCACTCCGCGTCCTCGCCGATGAACTTGTCGGACTCGGGGTCGCGGGTGGACAGTTCCAGCTCGAACTCGGCCAGGCCGTAGTCCCGCAGCAGGTCCAGCACGAAGGTGAGGAGCGAGTCGAGCTCCCCGCCCATCTGCTCCTTGGTGCAGTAGATGTGCGAGTCGTCCTGCGTGAAGCCGCGCGAGCGGGTCAGGCCGTGCACGACGCCGGACTTCTCGTACCGGTACACGGTCCCGAACTCGAAGAGCCGCAGCGGCAGTTCACGGTAGGAACGCCCGCGTCCCTTGAAGATCAGGTTGTGCATCGGGCAGTTCATGGCCTTGAGGCGGTAGTTCTGGCCGTCGAACTCGATGGGCGGGAACATGCTCTCCGAGTAGTTCGGCAGGTGCCCCGAGATCTCGAAGAGATGCTCCTTCGAGATGTGCGGGGTGTTCACGAACTCGTAGCCGGAGTCCTCGTGCCTCTTGCGCGAGTAGTTCTCCATCTCCTTGCGGATCACGCCACCCCTGGGGTGGAAGACCGCGAGACCCGGGCCCAGCTCGTCCGGGAAGGAGAACAGGTCGAGCTCGGTGCCGAGCTTGCGGTGGTCACGCTTCTCGGCCTCGGCCAGGAACTCCAGGTACGCCTTGAGCTCGTCCTTGGTCGGCCACGCGGTGCCGTAGATGCGCTGGAGCTGCGGGTTCTTCTCGCTGCCGCGCCAGTAGGCGGCGGCCGAGCGCATGAGCTTGAACGCCGGGATATTCCGGGTGGTGGGCAGGTGCGGACCCCGGCAGAGGTCCTTCCAGCACAGCTCGCCGGTCTTGGCGTCGAGGTTGTCGTAGATGGTCAGCTCGCCGGCGCCGACCTCGGCGTCGGCACCGTCGGCGGCCTGCGCGGCGTTGCCCTTGAGGCCGATGAGCTCCAGCTTGTACGGCTCGCCGGCCAGCTCCTCGCGCGCGGCCTCGTCACTGGTGACCCGGCGCGAGAACCGCTGCCCGCGCTTCTGGATCTCCTGCATCTTCTTCTCGATGGCCTTGAGGTCATCGGGGGTGAAGGGGGTCTCGACATCGAAGTCGTAGTAGAAGCCGTCCTTGACCGGCGGGCCGATGCCCAGCTTGGCCTCGGGGTGCAGTTCCTGCACGGCCTGCGCCATCACATGCGCGGTGGAGTGGCGCAGGATGGCGAGGCCGTCCTCGGAGGAGATCTCGACGGGCTCGACGACCTCGCCCTCACCGATCTCGTAGGCGAGGTCCTTCAGCTCACCGCCCACGCGCGCGGCGACGACGGTGCGCTCGCCGGGGAAGAGCTCGGCAGCCGTAGTGCCCGTCGTCACCACGCGCTCTTCCCGCTCGGAATCGCGTTGGATGATCACACGGACGTCTGACACCGGTCTCTCCTGACTCACGGGGCGCGACAGCGAACACTGCGCGCTGTGAATCGTACCGAGCCCGGAGGACCGCTCGCGAAACGGTTTACCGTGACGGCCGCCGAGGCCCGTCACCACGCCTCCCCGGCAGCCGCCCTCAGTCGTCCCCGCCGGACGCCTCCTCGAAGAAATCCGCGTCCTCCTGGAGGGACTTCAGCAGCCGGTCCCGCTCCGTCTCGTCCACCTGGACAGGCACCACACCGCTCGCGTCGGTGAGCCTGCGGAACCCGCCCCGGCTCTCCAGCCGGCCCACCACCCGGATGGGCAGCCCGACCAGATGCGCGTGCCCGGCGACGCGGTACGACTCCTCGTCGAGCGCCACCCGTATGTGCGGGATCTCCGCCCCGGCCAGCACACGCAGCCGTACGGAACCGTCGCCGGCGGCCCCGGACCGGCGCATCCGGACCACCGCGCCGGTGATCCGAACCGGCACGGACGGCTCGTCCCGCAGATAGCGCCTGCTCGCCTCGCGCAGGGCCGGCAGATCTCCGGGCGAGAACTCGACGGGCTCGGGACGGGCCGCGCACCCTTCCGGCACGCCCGCGCCCGGCGCCCAGGCCAGGGCGATCCTGGCGCCTTCCGTACCGCGCACGAGCGCCACGAGCGCCTCCGTGAGCTCCCGGCTCACACCGGCCGCCACGGCAGCGTCGAACGCGTCCATGGCGCCGGTGGCCCGCTGGTAGTCGGTGGCCTCGCGGGCCGCGTACAGCGCGTGATGAAGCTGTACGGCGAGGTTCCGCCCGGCCGTCACGGGCAGGAAGGCCGTCAGCTCGCGGCCGCCCGGCGAGGGGCCCGTCAGCACCCCTTCGAGAGTGGCCTGGGCCTGCCTGCGGTGGCGCGCTCCGTAATAACCCGCCCTGGCCCGTACCGCGAGCGCCCCGGCCAGCAGCAACTGCCGGGCCGCCGTACGCAACTGTTCCTGCACGGTCCAGGCCACCGCGCCCAGCGGCCCCGGCGGTACGTCGCGCCACCAGCGGATCTCGTCGCTGGGCACGGCGAGCCCGACGAGCACCTGGCGCGCGGACGGGGCCGCGCTGCGCGCGAGCGCGGTGAGGGCTTCGGAGAGCAGGTCCTCGCAGTCCGGGAAGGCGCGGCTCTCCGGGACGAGCAGGCTCGTCCCGCTGCCGGGGCCCGGTGGCGTCCAGCGGGCATAGCGCCCGGGTGCTCCACCCCGCCGCCGCCAGCCGTGCCGGGCGAGCAGCGCGCCGAGGACGGCGGGGTCGGTCCCGGTGGGGTCGGGGTCCTGAGCCGCTCCCCCGGTCCAGGCCCCGGGAATCACGGGTGCCGGGCGGGCGCGGTCACCCGACGGTATCGCCTCGCTGACCGGCTCGTCGGACGGCGGGTTCATCACGGTCTCCCTCCCGACCCGACCCGGGTCATGATCTCGCAGAGCGCCCGGTCGTCGAAGATCCGTGCGGTGGGGACACGCACGGTGGTGCGGTACCGGCCGGTCACCGGATGGCCCGCCAGATTGATCCAGTAGCAGCAGTGCCTGAGGTCGAGCCGGTCGTGGCCGGCCCGCAGCCATTCGTCCTGGGTTCTGGGCACGATCATCACGACCAGGATCTTGTGCACCGAGACGGGGGTACGGGCGAGCTTCACCAGATGCGCGTTGTCGAGGGCGAAGGAGAAGGCGTGCCCCTGCGGGTGGGCCGCGAGCTGATACGTGCTCTTGAGCTGCACCTTGATGGTCGCTTCGTCGTCCGCGAGGTGTCCGGGGCTGCTGTGACTCACGTGCCAGTCGATGCCGTTGTCGGGAAAGGGCTGGCTGAGGGAGCAGCCCGCGGCGGCCGCGACCGCGTGGAGGTAGCCCACCTGGAGGGTCTCCATGCAGGCGGTGGTGGCGAGCGCTCCGCGCAGCGGCGCTAACCGCTCGGGCAACAGCCCGCCCGGGTCGGGCTTCGCGAGAGCCATGGCTCTGGTGCCTTCCGGGCCGTACCGGTCAGTTAGGGGTCCTCGCGGACCCCTCAGTACGACGGGCTGTCATCTTCCTTGCCCGCCACCTGTGTTGTCACCCTCCGGAGCCCTCCGTAAACGGCGCGTACCGCACCACCTGTCCGGGTATCACCGATTCGGGCGGTGGAATGAACACCATCTGCCGTGTATGCGCGAGGAGTTCGGGGATGATGTATTGGTACGAGGGGCCACTGGCCGCATTCGACACCGAGACGACAGGGGTGGACGTCGAGGGGGACCGGATCGTGTCCGCCGCTCTGGTCGTCCAGGACATGGCGGGGGCGCGGCCGAGGGTGACCCGCTGGCTGATAGATCCGGGGGTGCCGGTGCCGGAGGCGGCCACCGCGATACACGGCCTCACCGACGATTTCCTGCACCGCAACGGCCGCTGGCCGGCCCCGGCGGTGGACGAGTTGGCCGACGCGGTGGCCGGGCAGTGCGCCGCGGGCCGGCCGCTCGTGGTGATGAACGCACCGTTCGATCTGACGATTCTCGACCGTGAATTACGGCGCCACCGGGCCTCGTCCCTGGACCGCCGTCTGGAGGGCGTACCGCTGTGCGTGCTGGACCCGAAGGTCCTCGACCGGCATCTGGACCGCTACCGCAAGGGCCGCCGCACGCTCGCCGATCTCTGCGCCCATTACGAGGTGGAGTTGGAGGGGGCACACGACGCGGCCGTCGACGCGCTCGCGGCACTGGAGGTGGTACGGGCGGTCGGCCGCCGTTTCGCGTCGCGGATGGAGCGGCTGAGCGCCGCCGAGCTGCACACGCTCCAGGCCGTGTGGCACGCGGCGCAGGCGCGGAGCCTGCAGACGTGGTTCGCGCGCAACGGCGCGGAGGAGACGGTGGACACCGCGTGGCCGCTGCGGCCCGAACTGCCCGCCGCCGCTGCCTGATCCACCGTCGCCCGGCCTCGTGACGACGGCGACTGGAGGCCGGAACGCGCGAAGGCCGGTCCGTCGCTGACGGACCGGCCTTTCCCGGTGGGCGATACTGGGTTCGAACCAGTGACCTCTTCGGTGTGAACGAAGCGCTCTCCCACTGAGCTAATCGCCCGGGAACGCACTGAACCATACAGGCCCGCGCGGGCTTCGTTCAAACCGAACGAGGCGTGCCCGCCCCGGCATCCGGGCCTGAGGGACCGATCGTGCCTCACGTGACACGCAGCACCCCGCGACCATGCGGGAACTTCCGTCACACGGTCATGCGCGGGCGATCACCGACCGGAACCGGTCCGAATCGACGCACAACAGAGGTCAGTTGCCAGGCGCGGGACCGGGACACCGGAGACGGCGTCCGGGCCGGGAACGACCGAGGCCCCGGAGACCTGTGCGGTCTTCGGGGCCTGCGGTTCCGGACGTGGGCGATACTGGGTTCGAACCAGTGACCTCTTCGGTGTGAACGAAGCGCTCTCCCACTGAGCTAATCGCCCGGGTGCACCGCACACATTACCCCATGTCAGCGGCGCTCCAGGACGCCCGCCGGCTCACTGCTCGATCTTCCAGGGCATGACGATTCCGAACTTCCAGAGGTAGATCCCGACCAGCACGGCGATGATCACCAGGCCGATGGTGGTGAGGATGATGTTCCGGCGCCGAACCTTGGGATCGAGGGCCTTCTGGGCCGCTTCGGTGACCTTGCGCCTGGTCCAGCGGAGCACGAGCTGCGCCCAGACGAACTCGGTCGCCCAGATCGCCATACCGCCGAAGATCACCAGCCAGCCTGGGCCCGGCAGCACGAGCATGCAGACACCCGCGACCACCACCGCGAGGCCGACGACGAAAACGCCGACCTGCCAGCTCAGGTGGAGCGTCCGTGACGCCTTGATGAATCCCGGCGCCCGCGAGCCCAGCTCCCGCTGCCCCCGCTCAGGCGCCTCCGGCGCGTCGCCCGGCACGTCACCCGCCGCGGGCCGCGTGGCCGTCGGCACGACGCCTTTCCCCCGCTCGTCACTCTCCGCATGCATGGCGCCCAACCTACCGGAATCCCGCGCGTCACTGGAATGGCGGTATGGCCCGAACTCACACACCGCCGTACGAGCTACCCGAAGGATCACAAAACAGACAGAGGGGTTTACAACGGCACCGTAGGTGGCATGTCGATTTCGCCGACGTGCGAATCCCCGAGCGCACACTGAGCGAAAGGCCCTGGCGCTTATGAACACCACGGTCAGCTGCGAGCTGCACCTGCGCCTCGTTGTATCCAGCGAGTCCTCACTGCCTGTACCGGCGGGCCTGCGGTATGACACGGCCGATCCTTACGCCGTGCACGCCACCTTCCACACCGGAGCCGAAGAGACGGTCGAGTGGGTGTTCGCCCGCGACCTTCTCGCCGAGGGGCTGCACCGGCCCACCGGTACCGGCGACGTCCGTGTCTGGCCGTCCCGCAGTCACGGTCAAGGCGTCGTCTGCATCGCTCTGAGCTCCCCGGAGGGCGAAGCCCTGCTCGAGGCCCCTGCGCGGGCCCTGGAGTCGTTCCTCAAACGGACCGACGCCGCAGTGCCACCCGGCACCGAGCATCGTCACTTCGATCTCGATACGGAGCTCTCTCACATCCTGGCCGAGAGCTGAGCCAGGCCGAGAGCTGCTCGGCGCCGTCCGACTCGGGGAGACGGCGCCGTGCGGAAAACCGCATACGGAGGACACCGGCGCCGTCGCCACGGAAACCACCGCTGCGACGGCGTCGGCGCGTTCCCGGCGGGCCCGCGCCCCACCGGCGGCCACGGGGGCCCGCGCACCGCCACAGCCGCTGTGGGCAGCGACTACAGTCGGCGGGATCGGCGGGCACCGGCCCGCGGCAGGCCAGGGAGCGGATCGTGCTGATTCCACACGACACCCGGAGCGCACTGGACACCGTCGTCGATCTGGTGAACACCGCGCCGCAGGACGGTACGGGCGACTCGGCGGCCGACCGGCTCGCCGACCTCGACGCGCTGTACGAGTTCGCACGCAACCAGAACATCAGCGGCGTGGGCGACCTCGACGAACGGGACCTGCGGGCCGTACGGGCCGTACGGACACGCTTCGCGGAGGTCCTCGCCGCCCCGGATCCGCGCACCGCGGCCGACCTGATCAATCAACTGGTGGCCGCCGCGGGGACCACTCCGCAGCTGACCGACCACGACGGCTACGACTGGCATGTCCACTACTTCGCGCCGGGCGCCTCGGTCGCCGATCATCTCGCCGCCGACTGCGGCATGGCCCTGTCCTTCATGGTCGTGGCCGGCGAGCAGGAACGGCTGCGGCGCTGTGAGGCCCCGGACTGCGGGCACGCGTTCGTCGACCTGTCGCGCAACCGCTCGCGCCGTTACTGCGACAGCCGCACCTGCGGCAACAGGCTGCATGTGGCCGCCTACCGGGCACGCCGCAAGGAAGCGGCCGGCTGACCTTCACAGCAGGAACAGATCGTGCACCGCTGCCATCAGCAACAGCGAGCCGATCACCGCCAGAAAGATCATCAACGGCGGCTGGGAGAGCGCGAAAAGGCAACCGCGCTGCTCATCGGTGGGTGCGGGGGGCTGGCCCCGGGAGGTATCGAGCATCTCGGGGCGATCATGACGCAACCCGGGGCCCCTCGTTGACCAACACGTGTCACCAGGCCGGGAGTTCATCATATTCCGTGGATTGTGACCGGGAATCCCCTACGGAATCGGCACACGTGTGGTGCGCGGTATCCGGCCGCCCGGACAGGGCCTGGTCAGGTCAGATGCCGTGCTTCTTGAGGATGGCCTCGATATCGCTGAAGTCGTCACCGGACTGTGCGGCGGGCTGCTTGGGCTTCGGCCGGGTGACGGGCTTCTCTCCGGCGCCCAGTGAGGGCGCTGACGCGGCGGGCTCGACCGCCCCGCCCTGCCGCGCCGCCCTGGCCGCCGCGCGACGCTCCTTGCGGGTCCCGCCGGTACGCCGCTCCACCGCGCGGGTCGTCATGAAGAGCAGCCAGGCCACCGCGAGGACGGCGAAGCCCGCCCACGCCGTCGGGCTGAAGGCCGTGTTGGCGACCCATTTCACGAGGCCCGTCATCACCAGACCGGCCGGCACCAGCGCATAGGCGGCGATACGGACCGCCGCGAGGAATCGCTTGCGGTACGCCGTGATCGCGGCGATGCCCAGGCCCGCCGCTGACACCGCCGCGCAAATGGTCTCGGCAATCATCGGGTCCTCCAGGCAGAGCGTTTCACCGGCCGAACAGTCCTTCCCTCCATCCTGCACCTGGCAGGCAGGTCGGGGCCACGGTGCGGGACGGCACCCGGGCAGATCTCGGGGAGATATCGGGGACGTCGTCATCCCCAGGTCCCGGTCGGGGCGGCGGTCCGCGCACTGTCCGCGTACTGGAAGACTGGCCCCCATGAGCGACTCCACGAAGGCCCGTCCCGTCGTCCTCGACGTCTGGTACGACCTCCAGTGCCCCGACTGCCACAGCGCCCTGGAGGATCTGCGGGCCCTGCGCGCCCGCTACGGAAGCCGGCTGGAGCCTCGGCTGCGTCATTACCCCCTGGAGAAGCACAAGCACGCCTACGCCGCCGCGCAGGCCGCGGAGGAGGCCGCCGAGCAGGGGCAGGGCTGGCCGTACGCGGAAGCGCTGCTGGCCCGCACGGCGGACCTGGCGGCCAAGGGCGAACCCGTCCTCCTGGACGTCGCGCGCGAGCTGGGACTGGACGCCGAGGAGTTCGACACCGCTCTGATCGACGGCCGTCATCTGCTGATCGTCGACGCCGACCAGGCCGAGGGCAAGGCGATCGGGGTCACCGGCACGCCCACGTACGTCATCGACGGTGAGCGTCTCGACGGCGGCAAGAGCCAGGCGGGGCTGCGCGAGCGGATCGAGGAGATCGTCGAACGGCTCTCGCCGGACACGGCGTAGGGCCCGTCAGAGCAGCTGCTTGACGTGATCGCGGAACGTCGTCCCGTACCCGAGCGATTCGTACAGCCGGACCGCCGGGATGTTGTCCGCGAAGACGTGCAGCCCCAAGCGCGTGTCCCCGGCCTCCAGGGCGACCCGCTCGGCGAGCAGCATCAGCGCGCGACCGTAGCCGTTGCCGCGTCGGCCCTCGGCGACGGTCACGTCGTACACGTACGGCACCCTCCCGCCGGGGCGGACCTCGCGCGGCGCGACCCAGAGATGGCCGACGGCGTCTCCCCCGTGGACCAGGACACTGATCGAGATGCCCGGGGTGGCGAGACCGTCGGGCAGGATGTCCCGGTGGCCGGCCTCGACTCTGGCGCGGGCCTCCTCCGGCGGCATGCCGTGGTCGGTCCAGCTCCGTACGTACCTGTCGAAGGTCTGGGCCCCCCAGTCCGCGTACTCCGCCTCGGTCATGGCACGGCCCTCGACGTCCGCCGGGAGAACCGGTGGTCCGGGCGGCAGTTCCTTGAGCATGGTGCGGCCGCGCTCGGTGTAGCCGAGGGATTCCAGCAGCCGCAGCGCGGGGACGGCGTCGGCCGGTGCGGAGACCTGCACTTGACCGCATCCCCAGCCGCGCAGCACCTCTTCGGCGGCGAGCGCGGCGACGGTGGCCCGGCCGCGGCGACGGTCGGATTCGTCGATGCGCAGCGAGCGCACGATCCCGGAGGGGTGACCTGAGCCGGGGCCCGTGGCCAGCTCGATCGTCCCGACGGGACGGCTGTTGACGCGGACCTCGTAGGTGCGTGACTTCTCGCCGTTGTCGGCCAGTTGGAGCGGCCCGGTCGGCCGCAGAGTGGTGGTCATCACCGGAGTTGTACCCACAGCGCGGCACCGAGTCATCCGATGCGCGGATCCGGCACCGCGGCCGCTCCGGTCCGGCTACGGATCCAGGTCCGCGCCGGCCCGTTCCTCGAAGACCCGCATCGCCTTGCTGGTCACCGGCCCGGGGGCGTCCGGCAGTTCACGGTTGTCGATGCGGTGGACGGCCTGCACATCGCGTGTCGACGAGGTCAGGAAGATCTCGTCCGCGTGCTCCAGCACGTCCAGCGGAAGATCGGTCTCGCGGGCGCCGCACCATTCGGTGACCAGGGCGCGGGTGATGCCGGCGAGGCAGCCGGAGGCGAGGGGCGGGGTGTGGAGTTCGCCGTCGATGACGACGAAGACATTGGTGCCCGTGCCCTCGCAGAGCCGCCCGACCGTGTTGGCGAGCAGCGCCTCGGAAGCGCCCCGCTCGCTCGCGCGGGCCAGCGCGACGACATTCTCGGCGTACGACGTGGTCTTGAGGCCGGCCACCGCACCGCGTTCGTTGCGGGTCCAGGGGACGGTGACGGCGGCGGTGGTGTCGGAGCGGCGCGTGATCTCACCGGCGGCGACGACAAGGGTGGGGGCCTCTGTTCCGCGTGCGGAGCTGAGGGGGGAGAGTCCGCCGGTGTACGTGATCCGCAGGCGGCCCAGCGCCACGGGGTTGTCGTCCAGGACGGCCGCACAGGCGCGGCGAATCCGGTCGTGGTCGGGCTCGGGCAGCCCGAGACCCTTGGCCGAACGCGTCAGCCGGTCCAGATGCCGGGTGAGGGCGAAGGGCTTCCCCTGAACGGCCTTGACCGTCTCGAAGATGCCGTCGCCCACGGTCAGTCCGTGATCGAACACGGACACCCGGGCGCCTTCGGCCGCCAGCAGTCCGTCGTTGACCCAGATCTTCATCTGCCCGTCCTTCCGCTCGCCTCGTAGGCCCCGGATTCACGCACTCCGGATTCATACACTCCCGACGCTATCGCGAGGAGCCGGGACGCCTTCAGCTCGGTCTCCGCCCACTCCCTTTCGGGATCGGATCCCCAGGTGATCCCGGCGCCGGCGCCGAAGCGCAGCACCGGGCCCCGCTCGGCGGTCCGGTCGATCCAGAAGGTCCGTATCCCGACGGCGAGTGCCGCCGTGCCCCGGTCGGCGTCGACCCAGCCGACGCCGCCGCAGTAGGGACCGCGCGGGGCCGTCTCCAGCTCCTCGATGATCTTCAGCGCGCTGGACTTGGGGGCGCCGGTGACCGAGCCGGGCGGGAATGTGGCGGGCAGCAGCTCGGGCCAGCCCGCCTTCCCCGCGAGTTCACCCCGTACGGTCGAGACGAGATGGACGAGCCCGGGGTGCGGTTCGACCGCGCAGAGCGCCGGGACCGTCACGGAGCCGGTGGCACAGACGCGGCCCAGGTCGTTGCGGACCAGGTCCACGATCATGACGTTCTCGGCGTGGTCCTTCTCCAGCAGGTCGGCGGCGGTGCGGCCGGTGCCCTTGATCGGGCCGGACTCGACGGTGCGGCCGGTTCGTCGCAGATAGAGCTCGGGCGAGGCGGTGGCGATCTCCACGCCGCGCCCCGGAAGCCGGAAGGTCCCGGCGTACGGGGCCGGGTTGTCACGGGCCAGCAGGGCCGTCAGCGCATCGACGTCGGCCGCGGCCGGATCGGGCAGCGGCGCGGAAAGTACGCGGCAGAGGTTGACCTGATAGACATCGCCCGCCGCGATCCGCTCACGAATGCGGCGCACACCCGTGACGTACGCGGTGCGGTCGAGCGACGACGTCCAGTCACCGGCGTCGGGTCCGCGCCACCGTCCCGGCGTAGGTACGGGCACCGGTTCGGTCCGTACGTCGTCGAAACGGGCGCAGGTGAGATGCCCTTCGAAGTCCGCGGCCACGGCCCAGAAACCGGCGGAGTCGAGCGCCTCCGGATCATGGGTGACATCCCGCAGACCGGAGGCGACGAGGCCACCGAAGCGGGCCATAGGAGCGAGGTCGTGCACGGTTGCGAGTCTAGAACAGCCTCCGTCGGGCCACTCGGGACTGAACGTGCGGCAAACGCACCGCAGCACGCTGCGGAAACGCGTTTTTGTACTGGCCCCGGAATCCGCTAGAGTTCAACACGTCGCCGGGGCGTGAAGACGGACCGGGAAACGGCACGCGGACGTAGCTCAGTTGGTAGAGCGCAACCTTGCCAAGGTTGAGGTCGCCAGTTCGAACCTGGTCGTCCGCTCGAATGTGGGGGTCTCTTGCGAACCCCCGCACTCCTGGTGGAGTGGCCGAGAGGCGAGGCAACGGCCTGCAAAGCCGTCTACACGGGTTCAAATCCCGTCTCCACCTCCAAGGACGATTAGCTCAGCGGGAGAGCGCTTCCCTGACACGGAAGAGGTCACTGGTTCAATCCCAGTATCGTCCACTGGATCCCCCTGGATTCCCGCGCGATTAGCTCAGCGGGAGAGCGCTTCCCTGACACGGAAGAGGTCACTGGTTCAATCCCAGTATCGCGCACGCAGTAGGCAGCAAACGCAGGGTGACCTGCGCGATTAGCTCAGCGGGAGAGCGCTTCCCTGACACGGAAGAGGTCACTGGTTCAATCCCAGTATCGCGCACCGTCAGAAGCCCCCGGTCGGATCCACGACCGGGGGCTTCGTCGTTACCGCCTCGCCTCCGTCAGGAGGAGAAGAGCATCCGGCCGAAGCTCTGACGGTGGTGACCACCATGGTGACCGCCGTGATGCCCACCGTGGTGCTGCGGGGCGCCCCAGGCGGGCGCGGGCGCGGCCGGGTAGGCCTGCGGGGCCGGCGGCGCGGGCGGCGGCGGGGCCTGCTGCGACCACTGCGACTCCAGGCGGCTCAGGGACTCCAGCTCGCCGTAGTCGAGGAAGATCCCCCGGCAGCCGCTGCACTGTTCTATCTGGACGCCATTGCGGTTGTACGTATGCATCGGTGCATGGCACTTCGGACACTGCATCGTCGGCTCAGCTCCTCGCCGTTCGTCTGGCATCGCCGGAACACGCGTCCGGCGACGGTCGGTTCAGCCTACGACGACCGGGTGGTCCCAACTCGGGCGGGAGGCCCGCGATTCGGGCACAGGCGTCGATCATCAGCTGCTCGCCCTCATCCGGATCGCGGTCCTCCGCCACGGACTTGGCGACGGCGAGCGCGGCGGTCTGGACGGTGAGCGCGCGGGCGGGGACATCCAGCCGCGGCCAGGGATCACCGGCGGCGGGCACGGCGGGGCCGTGCGCGGACCGGTAGGCGCCGAGGAATCGCTGCCAGACCTCCGGGGGCAGCAGCCCGGCGGCGTACCAGGCCGCCGGCCGGGCCAAGTCCCAGGCGGGGTCGCCGATTCCCAGATCGTCCACGTCGATGAGCAGCCAGGGCCCGTCAGGCGCCGGATGACGTACGAGCTGGCCGAGGTGCAGGTCCCCATGGCAGACGGCATACGGCCCCGGTGCCCCCGCCTCACCGCGCGCCCAGGCGGGGAGCCGCTCCGAAGCCCGCCGCACGGGCCCTGCGGCCGGGTGCGGTCCGGCGGCGTGCATCCGGGCGAGCGCCAGGGCCACTTTGGCGGGCCCGCGCATGGGCGGCAGCCTGCCGGGGCCGGGCAGGACGGTGAGCGGTACGGCATGCAGCCGCGCGACGAGCTTCCCGACCTGCTCCCAGGGGGCGCCGTCGGGGTCGTCAGGGTCGACCGGCGTGCCGTAGGGCCAGGCGGTGACGGGCCGTCCGTGCACGTCCTCGGCATCCGCATCCGCATCCGCCGGGAGCGGTGGCAGGAGGATCCCGGCGAGCCGCGGGTGCGCGGCGACGGCGAGCCTGGCGCGGTGACCGGCGATATCCGTACCACCGGCGTGCGCCTTGGCAACGGCCCTTCCGTGCCGCACGACGACCCCGTCCGCCCGGTCCGCGAGCACGACCTCGCCGTGCCCGCATGCCGGGCAGCGGGGTGGGTGTTCTCCGGCGGGGTGAGCGGCAGCGCGGGCGACGTTCCCGAGCGCGCGTATGACGGATGCGGTCACTGATTCCCCCGGAGATACGAAGTGTTCCGGCGCGAGCGTACGGGTTCGCCGTCCGGCGGGGTCGTGGTCCGGGGTGCGGTGCGCCGTCCGGCAGGGGCCGTGGTCCGGGGTGCGGTGTTGGCTAGGGCCGGCTCTTGAGGTGCGGGTTGTTGCCGGTGGCCGCTCCGGGGTCATGTCCTGCACTGCATGCTGTGCTTTCCGGGGGACACCCCCGGACCCCCTACGGCGCGTGCGGGTCTCGTCGTTGACGAACGGCCGGTGTGCGCCACAAATCACGCTTTACGTTCCGGACACGACTCCTGCGCGGCCCCCTTCACCGCCCGTCACCAACTACCCCTCCCGCGCCGAGGTCGGTGGCCCCCTCAGCCCCACCGGGCGGCAGGCGGGCCACCGGCGGGAGGGGGTCGGGGTCGCAGGAGGTGACGTGTCCGGACGTAGAGCGTGATTTGTGCCGCTCACGAACCCGCAGCCGAACAACCAACCCGCACGCGGCGTACGGGGGTCCGGGGGTGTCCCCCGGAAATGCACAGCATGCAGTCCGGACATGCGCCTCCGGAGCCCGGGCCCACCACAAACCGCACAGCACCCGCGCCCCCGCCGGACGGCGACGCGCGACGGCCGGTCAGCTCCCCAGCTGACCGGCCGATCGCTGCCGTCCGCCGCACCCCCGTCCCCACGGGGTTGTTGGCCGGATGTCCCCGACCCGGGCCGCTCTCCCGGGCCTGGAGCGCCGCTCAGCGCCCCAGCATCACGCCCACGGACGACGCTTGTGTGACCACTGCGTCCCAGCCGCCGAAAGCGACCACCAGCAGCGCCGCCAGAGGAAGGACCATCGCCGTCGCCACCAGCGGGTGACGCGTGCCGGACTGGCGTGTGCCGAACGCGGCGAATGCCTTGCGCCCCTGCGTCCGGATCATTGCCCGCGATGCCGTGTCCGCCATGGTCCCTCTCCCTGTCCATTCAACAGCGGCGAGTGTCTGAACCTCGGGGGACGAGTGCGCACCCGCCGCTTGACCTCAAGACTAGGGATCCGGCGGGCCCGGGGCGTCATGCCCGCGTACCCATTCCCGGGCCTCCCGGAGGATGAGCCGTGGACCGGCGGCGTACTCCCCTGGGTGGAGAGGTGGTCCTACACCTTGGGGTCTTCCCTGAGGGGACGCTCCGAGGAGTCCTCCCTGGGTACCGGCTGCTCGACCAAGGCGAGGACGCGCGTGGCCATGAAGCGGGCCGTCCTGACCACCGATCCGTTGCGGGTGACTTCGCTCACTTCCACCACGCCCCGGCGCACCGCCGTCTCCACCCGGCGGCCCGCCCGGCTTGCCACCACTTCGTACGTACGTGTCGTGTCGCCCGCATCCACGACTATCTCCACACGGTCACCTTTCACGATCCAATCCCCCTTCTGTGACAGATCTTTGAGATCTCACGCGGGAGTGGAGGACCTGAGGGTCCCCCGTCCCCTGACCACTCCTCAAGTTTCCCACCCCGCACTGACAATCGGTCGGTCCAGGAGGGCGCGGCCTATGAGCGCGCCGCGGCGCGGGTACGTAAGCTGTGCCACGTCACACGGACGACCGGGCAGCGGGGATGGACATGGCGATGATGCGGCTCCGGCGCGAGGACCCGCGTGTCGTCGGTTCGTTCAGACTTCACCGGCGGCTGGGCGCGGGCGGCATGGGCGTTGTTTATCTGGGTTCCGACCGGCGCGGCCAGCGGGTCGCGCTCAAGGTGATCCGGCCGGATCTGGCCGAGGATCAGGAGTTCCGGTCGCGGTTCGCCCGTGAGGTGTCCGCCGCGCGGCGGATCCGTGGCGGCTGTACGGCGCGGCTGGTGGCCGCGGATCTGGACGCGGACCGGCCGTGGTTCGCCACTCAGTACGTGCCGGGGCCTTCGCTGCACGACAAGGTGAACGAGGAAGGGCCTCTCACCGCCGCCGAGGTGGCCTCGGTGGGGGCCGCGCTTTCCGAGGGTCTGGTGGCCGTGCACGAGGCCGGGGTGGTCCATCGTGATCTCAAGCCGTCGAACATCCTGCTCTCCCCCAAGGGCCCGCGCATCATCGACTTCGGTATCGCGTGGGCGACCGGCGCGAGCACGCTGACGCATGTCGGTACGGCGGTGGGTTCGCCCGGCTTCCTCGCCCCGGAGCAGGTGCGGGGCGCGGCGGTGACTCCGGCGACGGACGTGTTCTCGCTGGGGGCGACGCTGGCGTATGCCGCTACCGCCGATTCCCCGTTCGGGCACGGCAGTTCCGAGGTCATGCTCTACCGGGTGGTGCATGAGGAGGCGCACCTGTACGGGGTGCCCGATGCCCTCGCGCCGCTGGTGCGGGCCTGTCTCGCGAAGGATCCGGAGGAGCGGCCCAGCACCCTCCAACTGTCGATGCGGCTCAAGGAGATCGCGGCCAGGGAGGCCCAGGGGCTCTCCGACAGCCGGCCGCGTGTGCGACGGGCGCGCGACGGCCAGGAGCTGTCGACGGGCCGACTGACCGAGCGGTACACGGAGCGCGGCCCCGAGCGGGCCCCTCAGGGGCGTGCGTCGGGCGCTTCCGGTGGTTCCGCTTCCCGTCCGGGGCCGCCGCGCGGCACGGGCTCCTCGGCGCGTACCGGCGGTTCGCGTCCGGCCCGGCCTCGTAATGGTTCCCGTACGGACAGCCGTCAGCGGTCCCGTTCGCGGCCGACGTCAGGCGGACTCCGACCGGCCAACCCGCGGCTGCTGCGGCAGCGGCTGATCGTTTTTGTCGTCGTCACCCTCGTGGTCGCTCTGGGGATCGCCGCGGCCCAGCAGCTCTGAGCCGGTCAGATCGCCGGGCGGCCTGTCGTGACCGCGTAGAAGGCGACCGCCGCGGCCGCGCCCACATTCAGCGAGTCCACGCCGTGCGCCATGGGGATACGTACCCACTCATCGGCGGCGTCGAGCGCCCGCCCGGACAGCCCGTCGCCCTCAGCACCGAGCATCAGCGCGACGCGCTCCAGCCGGTGCGGGGCGGCGTCGTCCATGGTGGACGCCTGTTCGTCGGGGGTGAGCGCCAGCAGCCTGAAGCCTGCCTCCCGTACGGCCTCCAGCGACGTGGGCCAGCCGTCGAGCCGGGCGTACGGGACGGAGAACACCGCGCCCATGGAGACCTTCACCGAGCGGCGGTAGAGCGGATCGGCGCAGTCCGGTGAGAGCAGGACGGCGTCCATGCCCAGGGCGGCGGCGCTGCGGAAGATCGCGCCGATGTTGGTGTGGTCGTTGACCGCCTCCATCACGGCGACGCGGCGGGCCGTGCGGAGCACCTCGTCCACCGTGGGCAGCGGCTTGCGCTGCATGGAGGCGAGGGCGCCGCGGTGCACGTGGTAGCCGGTGACCCGCTCGGCGAGTTCGGGGCTGACCACGTACACCGGGGCCGGGGCCTCGTCGATGACATCCCGCATGGTGTCGACCCACTTGGCCGAGAGCAGCATCGACCGCATCGCGTAACCGGCCTGGCCGGCCCGGCGGATGACCTTCTCGCCCTCGGCGATGAACAGGCCTTCGGCGGGTTCGCGCCGGCGCCGGAGTTCGACGTCGGTCAGGCCGGTGTAGTCGCGCAGGCGCGGGTCGTCTGGGTCGTCGACGGTGAGGAGTTCAGCCACAGGGTGGTACTGCCTTGTCCGGGGTGGAGTGCGGGGCGGGGGGGGCGAAGTGCGGTGTTACCGTCCGTCTCCCAGGGCGACGACTTCACCGATGACGATGACGGCCGGGGGCCGTACCTGCTCGGTGCGCGCCGTCTCCCCCACCGTCGCGAGCGTCGCGTCGATCCGTCGCTGGGCGGCGGTGGTGCCTTCCTGGACGAGGGCGACGGGTGTTCCGGGGGCCTTGCCGTGCTCGATGAGCGCCTGGGCGATGGCGCCGATCTTGTCGACCGCCATCAGCAGGACGAGCGTGCCGCGCAGGCGTGCGAGCGCGGACCAGTCCACGAGCGAGCGGTCGTCGTCGGGGGTGACATGACCGCTGACGACCGTGAACTCGTGGGCGACTCCCCGGTGGGTGACGGGGATTCCGGCGGCGCCCGGCACGCTGATGGAGCTGGAGATACCGGGCACCACGGTGCACGCGATGCCGGCTGCGGCGAGCGCGTGGGCCTCTTCCATGCCGCGGCCGAAGACGAAGGGATCGCCGCCCTTGAGGCGGACCACGGCCTTGCCCGCCTTGGCGTGCTCGATCAGCGCGTCGTTGATGGCCTCCTGGGCCATGGCACGGCCGTACGGGATCTTCGCGGCGTCGATCACCTCGACATGCGGCGGCAGTTCGTCGAGCAGGTCACGGGGGCCGAGGCGGTCGGCGATGACGACGTCCGCCTCGGCGAGGAGCCTTCGGCCGCGCACGGTGATCAGATCGGGGTCACCGGGACCGCCGCCGACCAGGGCGACGCCGGGGGTACGCGTGCGGTGGTGGGGCGCGGCGAGGGTGCCGTCGCGCAGCCCCTCGACGATGGCGTCCCGCACGGCGGCGGAGCGGCGCGGGTCGCGTCCGGTGAGTACGGCGACGGTGACGCCCTCGCTGCGGCCGGTGGCGGGGGTCCAGGCGGTGGCCGCCTCCGCGTCGTCGCTGCGTACGCACCAGATCCGGGCGCGCTCGGCCTCGGCGGAGGCGGTCTGGTTGGCGGCGGGGTCGCTGGACGCGACGAGCGCGTACCAGGCGCCGGTGAGGTCGCCCTCTTCGTAGCGCCGTCGCTCCCAGCGGATCTCGCCCGCCTCGGCCATGGCCTCGACGGAGGGCTTCGCCGACGGCGACACCAGGACGATGTCGGCTCCCGCCGCGATGAGCGCCGGAAGCCTGCGCTGCGCGACCTGGCCGCCGCCGACGACAACGACGCGGCGCCCGGACAGGCGGAGTCCGACGGGATAGGCGGGGTGCTCGGCGTGCTCGGCCATGTCGGTAGGGGCTCCTCGGGTGCGCGGGTCCGCTGCGGCGGTGAAGCGGCTGGTGGGATGGGGTACGGTCCCGGCGCCCAGCTTACGGGGGCGGGAGTTTGGCCGGTATGTGACGGGCGCGGCGCGCTGTCCGGCGATCTCGTGGTGTACGGGACCGTCGCGGGGTGTGGTGCGAGCCGTGGGGCGCGGGGGCGGGGCTCCGTCGGAGCGTGTCCGGACCGTGTGTTGTACGGCGCGTGCGGACTGTACGGCGTGGGCGTGCGGACCGGTTGCCGGGTTGCGCGTGGTCCGCGCGCCCGTCGTGTTCCGCGTCCGGACGCGTCACGTTCCGCGTCCGGGCCCCTTCCGCCGGTGGGCGCCTGCGGGGCGGGGGCTGTCTGGTCCCCGCCCCCGCCGTGCGGCCGTGTCTACTTTTCCGTCACTCCCGCCGCGTCGAACGTCGCCACCTCGTGCATCGCCCGTGCCGCGCTCTGGATCACCGGCAGTGCCAGCAGCGCTCCGGTGCCTTCGCCGAGTCGCAGGTCCAGGTCGACCAGGGGGCGCAGGCCCAGTTTGTTGAGGGCCGCCACATGGCCGGGCTCCGCGCTGCGGTGACCCGCGATGCAGGCCGCCAGGGCCTCCGGCGCGATCGCTCGCGCCACCAGTGCCGCCGCACCGGCGCTCACGCCGTCCAGGACCACCGGCGTACGCATCGAGGCGCCGCCCAGCAGGAACCCGACCAGCGCCGCGTGTTCCAGACCGCCGACCGCCGCGAGCACGCCGATCGGATCGGCCGGGTCCGGCTGGTGGAAATCCAGGGCCCGGCGGACGACGTCGACCTTGCGGGCGTGCATCTCGTCGTTGATGCCGGTGCCCCGTCCGGTGACCTCGGCCGGGTCCTGGCCGGTGTAGACACAGATCAGCGCGGCCGACACCGTCGTGTTGGCGATGCCCATCTCACCTGTGAGCAGCGCCTTGTTGCCCGCGGCCACCAAGTCGCGGGCCGTCTCGATGCCGACCTCGATCGCCGACAGGACGTCCTCGCGGCTCAGGGCCGGACCCGTCGTGAAGTCACCCGTACCGGCGCGGACCTTGCGGGGCAACAGGCCCGGCGTCGCAGGGAGTTCGCTCGCGACGCCCACGTCCACGACGCACACCTCCGCCCCCACCTGGTTCGCGAACGCGTTGCACACCGCACCGCCTCCCAGGAAGTTGGCGACCATCTGCGCGGTCACCTCTTGGGGCCAGGGAGTCACGCCCTGTGCGTGCACCCCATGGTCACCGGCGAAGATCGCGACGGCGGCGGGCTCCGGAATCGGCGGCGGGCACAATCGGGACAGGCCGCTGAGCTGCGCGGAGATGATCTCCAGCATGCCGAGCGCGCCGGCCGGCTTCGTCATCCGCTTCTGCCGCTCCCAGGCCTCGCCCAGCGCCTTGGCGTCCAGCGGGCGGATCCCGGCGATGGTCTCCTGGAGCAGGTCGTGCGGCTCCTCGCCCGGCAGGGCCCGGCGGCCGTACGTCTCCTCGTGGACGACCCATGACAGCGGCCGGCGCTTGGACCAGCCCGCCTGCATCAGTTCGGGGTCCTGCGGGAACTCGTCCACGTATCCGACGCACAGATACGCCACGACGTCGAGGTGCTCGGGCAGACCCAGCGCCCGCACCATCTCGTGCTCGTCGAAGAAGCTGACCCAGCCGACGCCGAGGCCTTCGGCGCGGGCGGCGAGCCAGAGGTTCTCGACGGCGAGCGCGGAGGAGTAGGGCGCCATCTGCGGCTGGGTGTGCCGGCCGAGGGTGTGGCGGCCGCCGCGCGTCGGGTCCGCGGTGACGACGATGTTCACCGGGGTGTCGAGGATGGCCTCGATCTTCAGTTCCTTGAACTGCTTGGCCCTGCCCTTGGGCAGCGACTTGGCGTAGGCGTCGCGCTGGCGCTGGGCCAGTTCGTGCATGGACCGCCGGGTCTCGGCGGACCGGATGACGACGAAGTCCCAGGGCTGGGAGTGACCCACGCTGGGCGCGGTGTGCGCCGCCTCCAGGACGCGCAGCAGCACCTCGTGCGGGATGGGGTCGGAACGGAAGCCGTTACGGATGTCACGGCGCTCGCGCATCACCCGGAGCACGGCCTCGCGCTCGGCGTCGTCGTACCCGGACTCGGCGGCCGTCCCTTCCTGGGCCGTCCCTTCCTGGGCCGTTCCTTCCTGAGGGACGGACTCGGGAGCCGGCTCGGTGGCGAGTCCGGCCTCGGGCCGGTCGTCGGGGGCGGAGGCATCTTCGGGGGCGGCAGCCTCGGGCTCTGCGGCAACCCCGGGCTCGGGGGCGGCCTCAGGGGCAGTCGCGGGCTCGGCCTCAAGCACGGGCTCAGGAACCGGTTCCGATTCCAGGACGGCCTCGGGCACGGTCACGGCTTCGGACTCCGGAGCGGCCTCGGGCTCCGGCGGGGCTGCCTGGGGGGCCTCCTGCACGAGCTCGGGCTCGGGCTGGGGTACGGATTCCGGCTCCGGCTCGGGTTCCGGCGCGGACTCCTGTACGGCTACGGGCTCCGCCACGGGCTCGGCTTCTTCCGGTGCCTCCGCGATCGGCGCCTCGGCGATCGGTTCCTCCACGGCGGCCGGCTGCTCCACGGTGGGGGCCAGGATCACCTCGTCATCCGCTGCGGGCTCGGGGGCGACAGGCTCGGGCTCGGTATCGGGCTGCGGCTCGGCGACGGCTGCCTCGACCGGCTCCGGCTCGACCGGCGCGGCGGGCACATCCGGTACGGGAGCGGGCTCGGCCGCCTCCTGGACCTCATGAACCTCTTGGACCTCGAGAACCTCCGGGGTCTCAACGGGCTCCTGGACCTCCGGTACCTCCTCGGCCTCCTGGGCCTCGGCGACCGATTCAGCGGCCTGCTCCGGCTCCTGCTCCGGCTCCGGCTCCGGCTCCGGGACGACCGTTTCTGCTGGGACCTCAGGTGCCTCGACCGCTTCGGGGGCCTCCGGCATGGCAGGCGCCTCGACCGCTGCCTCAGGCACCTCGGGAGCGCCCTCCGACTGCGGCGGTTCCGTCGTCCACGGCTCTCCCGCCTGCGGCGGCATCTCGCCGAGCTGCGGTCCCGGCAGTACGGCCGGCTCCTCGCGCGGCACATCCAGGTACTCCGGGCCCGTGGCAGGCGGCTGCTCCTGGACCTGGGCCTGCTCCTGTACCGGGGCCTGCTCCTGGATCTGCTCCTGGACCTGGACCTGTTCCTGAGGCTGCGCTTGGGGCTGTTCCTGCACCTGGGCCCGGGCCTGCGCCTGCACCTGCGGCCGTACGCGGACCGCCTGCGTCGGCGCGCCCGCGGGCCCGCGGTCAGCGAGCGAGCGCACCACACCGCCCGTCGGGTCGGGCACCGGCGGGCCCATGTGCAGCGGACGGCGCACGGGCGCGGGCGCGGCGGCCTGGGCCGGAGCCGGGGCCGGAGCGGGTGCCGACACGGGCTGCGGGATTCGTACGCCGCTGAGATCCACCGATCCGGTGTCCCGGCCGCCGGTCTCGTGCGCACCCGGCTGGTGGGGGGTCTGTGTCTCTTCGGCGGTTTCCTGCGGCGGCTGCACGGCGGCCCCTTCCGGATCTTCGGGAGCCACCTGCTGAACCGGCACCTCGGCCCCGGGGACCGACGCTTCCGGAACCTCTGCCGCGGGTTCGGCCACCTCGGCCTGGCCCGTCGGCGCCGGCGCCTGGAACTCGGGGTGAACCGCCTGCTCGGCGAAGGCCTCGGCGGGGGCCTCCTGCTGTGCCTGGACCGCGTCCGGCGTCTGGGCCGGAACCTGTGAGACCGGCTCCGCCATCGGCGCCGGCTGTTCTATGGGCGGTACCTGCTGCTGCACCGGTGCCTGCTGCTCGGGGTCGACGTACCCCTCCGGAACCGCATACCCCTCCGGCGCGACATAGCCCTCCGGCACGGCGTACCCGTCCTGGACTGCGTACCCCGCCGGTACCGCGTATCCGGCCCCGTACGTCTCGGGAGGCGCGTACCCCTCGGGAACCGCGTAGCCGTCGGGTGTGGCGTAGGCGACGGGCGCCTCCGCGGGCACCACCTGCGGATCGTTCCACCCGCCCTGCGCGCTCGGCATCAGCAGCAGGTCTTCGTCTTCGGTGGTGGGCTCGGAGGGGTTCAGGTAGGTGTACTCGCCGGGAGCGGGGATGCCCGGCGGCTGCTCCACCATGCCTGCGTTCTCCGGCAGTCCCTGGCCCGGGACCTGGCCGGTGTCAGTCATGCGTACCCCTCGCCCATTGGTTGTGCTCCTTCGGCCCATCACCCGGGGCGCCCCATCCACGGCGCTTCCGGCACCCGTCAGAAACAACGAGCGTGGGCCCCGCGCGGCACGAACAACCGGCGGGCGTCCCCGAAATCGCTCGGCTCTCCGAGCCTCTCGGCTTCCCGCGGCCCTTCGCAGCCGTGGCGGAGGACCCGCCACGACCCGCTGTGGACTGCGCCACGTCGGCGCGTCCCCCGGTTTCCGCCGTACCACATGAGGCCCCAAAACGGGCCCCTTTTCCGGACATTGACGAACGAATCGACGAACACCCGGCTGCGGTACAACGATCGGCCAGCCTACCCCGCGTCGTGCGTCAGCAAGGTCAGGGGGCGCTTTCCGGTCGCCGCCCCGAGACGAGGAAGACGACGGACCGCTCACGCTCCGACCAGGCGCCGGTGTCCAGGTCGACGGACTGGAGGAGTACGCACTCCACCTCATATCCGCCCTCGGCCAAGGCAGTTCCGACCGCCTCGGCCTCGTCCCGGGTCGCCGCGTGGGTGACGATGCGCTCGGGCCTGCGGTCGGCGCAGGCGATCACCACATCGATGCCGCCGCCACCGATCCGTACGACATCGGGCTCGGGCAGCCGCTCCAGCACATGCGGCGCCCGCCCCTCGACCACCTGGAGCTGAACGCCCGCGCGGCGGGCGGCGGCGGCCGTGCTGGCGCAGGCTCCCGGCTCGTCGTCCACGGCGATCACGGCCGCGCCGAAACGGGCCGCCTCGGCCGCGAGCGCTCCGCTGCCGGAGCCGATGTCCCAGATCAGGTCGCCGCTACGGGCGCCGATCCGGGCCAGTTGGGCGGCGCGCAGCCAGGTCGACTCGCCTTCGCCGAGGTCTATGCCGTACTCCGCGGTGGGCAGGGCCCAGCCGCGTACGGCGGGCGGGTAGCCGGGGTCCCGGCCGGCGAGCCAGCCGCTGCCGGGCGAGGCCGCGGCGCCGACTCCGCCGATGACGATCACGACATTGGGGTCGCGCCAGACGTGGTCGGCGGCCTTGTCGGAGGTGAGGACGGTCACCTGTTCGCGGTCGGTGCCGAGTTCCTCGCAGATGACGAAGGTGCGGTGGACGCCGTCGAGGAGCAGCGCGAGTTCGGCGGGCCCGGCGCCGGGGGACGTGAGGACGGCGACCTTGGTGTGCGCCCGGCAGACGTTGACCGCGCGGCGCAGGGTACGGCGGTGGGCGACGACGACCTGGGCGTCGTCCCAGGCCATACCGGCCCGTGCGAAGGCACCGGCCACGGCGGAGACGGCGGGGACCACTTCGACTTCCAGGCCGTGCTCGGGGGCGCGCAGGGTGCGTACGACACCGAAGAAGCCGGGGTCACCGTCGGCGAGGACCACCGCGCTGCCCCGGTGTCCCGCGATACGGCGGGCCGCCAGGTCGATGCTGCCGAGCCGGACGCGCTCGGCGTTGGCCGGCACCTCGGGGAGCGCCAGGTGGTGGCCGGCTCCGGCCACCAGGGTCGCGGCCGAAAGGGCGGACATGGCCCCGGCGGTGAGGGGCGAGCCGTCCCAGCCGATCACCGTGACGCGGTCGGCCATCTCGTCAGTCTCCCGAAGTTGTCGCGTATGGGCGGCATATCGCCGCCCATGGTCGTCGCCCGCGGCCCTCGCCCGTGGTCGTCGCTCCTGGTCACGGACCGCCGAGGCGGACCGGTGGGCCGACGGAACAGACCGGCGGAGCGGACCGGATCCGTCGCACATCGAGTGCCGACCGTGCGGTCGCGGGCAGGTCAGGTCAGGTCAGGTAGGCAGGCTGAGAGTACCTGGCCGGGTTCGCGGGCGGCCGGGCGGTAGGGGGGTGGCCGTCAGTTCCAGTCGGTGAACGACGCGTAGCCGGTGGTGTCGGCCAGCTGTTCGGCGATGCCTTCGAGGTCCTCGGGCAGCAGACTCCAGACGATCAGGTCGGTCCGGATGTCCGTCCAGCCGCCGTCCTCGGTCTGGGTGCGCGCTATCCAGGCATTGCGCAGAACGCCCTCGCTGATGCAGCCGATCTTCTGGGCGACCTGCTGAGAGGCGGTGTTGTCGGCGGGCGTACGCACCTCGATGCGCTCGAACTTCTGGTCGCGGAAGAGCCATTGGGCGAGGGCGAGCATCGATTCGGTGGCGTATCCCTCACCGCGGGCCCAGGGGGCGGTGACGTAGGCCGCCTCGGTGGCGAGGGCGTGCCAGTTGGTGTTCCGCAGCCGTACGACACCGACCAGCCGCTGGGTGAGGAACTCGGTGACGGCGAAGGCGATCCCGTGTCCCTTGACGCGTTCGGCGGGAGCGATCCGGCGGACCCACTCCTCGGCGTCCCTCCTGGTGTACGGATGCGGAACGGAGGTCCACGCCGTGACCATCTCGTCGTTCATCATCTCGATGTGCGCCGGGATGTCCGCCGACTCGAAGGGGCGCAGCACCAACCGCTCCGTGCTGATGGAAACGTCCGGAAAGGTGGTAGTCATGCACAGCTCCATGCCTCAGTCCGTCATAAATGCACAGCATGCAGCATCGGGTGGGGATGCGCATGGCCGGGGCGGTACGGATGCGTGGGCCCCGCACACAACGGATGTGTGCGGGGCCCATGCCGGCAAGAACGTTACTGCTGTGACGACTTGACGGGCTGTTCGGCCTACTGGAACCGGCCGCTGCCGATCTCCTGCCCGACCGGTTTCCTGTCCGACCGGTTTCCTGCTCGACCGCTCTTCTACTTGACCGCGCCGAAGGCGGGCACGACCGAACCGTCGTAGGTGTCATTGATGTACTTCTTGACCTCGGGCGAGTTGAGGAGCTTCGCGAGCTTCTGCACCCGCGGGTCCTTCTCGTTACCGCGCTTGACGGCGAGGAAATTGCTGTACGGATTGTCCTTGGCCTTCTCCAGGGCCAGCGAGTCCTCCGCGGGCTTGAGCTTGGCCTCGATGGCGTAATTGCCGTTGATGATGGCGGCGTCGACATCGTTCAGGGCGCGGGGCAGCGTGGCGGCCTCCAGCTCCTTGAACTTGAGGCCCTTCGCGTCCTTGATGCTGGAAAGGTTGGCGTCGGTTCCCGCGCCGTCCTTCAGCGTGATCACACCGTTGTCCGCGAGCAGTTTGAGCGCGCGGCCCTCATTGGTGGTGTCGTTCGGAATCGCGACTGTCTGACCGGCCTTGAGGTCTCCCAGGTCCTTGACCTTCTTGGAGTAGAGACCGAGGGGTTCCAGTTCGACATTGACGACGGGCACGATGTCGGTGCCCTTCTTCTTGTTGAAGTCGTCGAGATACGGCTTGTGCTGGAAGAAGTTGGCGCCGACCTCACCGCTCTGCGTGGCGGTGTTCGGCAGGACGTAGTCCGTGAACTCCTTGACCTCCAGCTTGAGTCCGTCCTTTTCGGCGAGATTCTTGGCTACGAAGTTCAGGATGTCGGCATGCGGCGTCGGGCTGGCGGCGACGACGAGCGGCTTCGAGGTGTCCGCCGTGGCGCCGTCGGACGTGGAACCCGGGTCGGAGGCGGTGCCGCAGGCGCTGAGGCCGAGGGCGAGGGCAGCGGTGGCGGCAGCGGCCGCGCTGAACTTGACGGTGGTACGCACGAAGAGTGCCTCTTTCCGGTGATGCGGTGGGAAGCCCGGACGAGGAGTGCGGGCCGTACGGGAGGGGGAGTTGTGGAGGTGGGGCTCAGGAGGCGGTACGGCCTCGACGCGCCAGCAGGCGTACGGCGCCGTCGCCGATCAGCTGAACCACCGTGACGATCGCGATGAGGATGACGACCGTGGCGATCATGAAGCCGTTCTCGAAGCGCTGGAATCCGTAGGTGACCGCCTTGGAGCCGAGCCCCTCGCCGCCGACCGCTCCCGCCATGGCCGAGTAGCCGATGAGCACGATCACGGTGGTGGTGACGGCGGAGATCAGTGAGGGCAGGGCCTGCGGCAGCAGCACCTTCCCGACGATCGTGGGGATCGATCCGCCCATCGACTGGACGGCCTCGACCAGCCCGTGGTCGACCTCGCGGATCGCGGTCTCGACCAGGCGGGCGAAGAACGGGATCGCGCCGATCGCCAGTGGGACGATCATCGCGGTGGGGCCGATGAACGTACCGACGACCAGGGTGGTGAACGGGATCAGCGCGATCAGCAGGATCATGAACGGCAGCGAGCGGCCGATGTTCACGATCACGCCCACGGCCTTGTTCACCGGGGCGTTCTGGAGCAGTCCGCCCTTGTCGGTGAGGACCAGCAGGATGCCGAGGGGCAGCCCGCCGCCGATGGTGACGAGCCCGGACCACAGCACCATGTAGAGGGTGTCGAGGGTCCCCTGGGACAGCAGTGGCTGCATCTCCGACCAGGTCACTTGGCATCTTCCTTCGACAGCGTGGCGTTCTGGGCGGGGACCGCCGGAACGGCGGGAGCGTCGGGACCGGCAGTTGCGGCGGGAGCGTCAGGACCGGCAGTTGCGGCGGTTGCGGCGGAAGATCCGGCGCTTTCGCGCACGTCGGCAGCCTTGTCGTCGACGATCTCGGCCTGGAGGCCCTGTTCCCGCAGGAAACCGACCGGTACGACGTTGTCCTCGTACGCGCCGGGCAGTTCGATCCGCATCCGGCCGATCTGCCGTCCGCCGACGGTGTCCATCGCGGCGCCCAGGATCGATATGTCGATGTTGTACGTACGGGAGAGCTGTGAGATCACCGGCCGGCCCGCCGCCTCGCCGTGGAAGGTGACGTCGACGACCGTGCGGTCGGGCCCCGAGGCCGTGCCGCCCACCGGGAACAGCTCGTGCGCCAGCTGCGAGCCGGGGGTGGCCAGCAGTTCATCGACCGTGCCGGACTCGACGATCCTGCCCCCGCGCATCAGCGCCGCCGAGTCGCAGATCGTCTTCACCACGTCCATCTCGTGCGTGATGAGCAGGACCGTCAGACCGAGCTGCCGATTGAGGTCGCGCAGCAGCTGGAGGATCGAGCGGGTGGTCTCGGGGTCGAGGGCGCTGGTCGCCTCGTCGGAGAGCAGCACCTTGGGGTCGCCGGCCAGTGCGCGGGCGATGCCGACGCGCTGCTTCTGGCCGCCGGAGAGCTGGGCCGGGTAGGAATTGGCCTTGTCGGCGAGACCGACCAGGTCCAGCAGTTCCAGGGCGCGGCGGGTGCGCTCGTGGCCGGAGACGCCGAGGATTTCCAGCGGCAGTTCGACGTTGTCCTTGACCGTGCGGGACGACAGCAGGTTGAAGTGCTGGAAGACCATGCCGATCGAGCTGCGCGCGCGGCGCAGCTCCTTGCCCGCGCGCCGGCCTCGGCCGGCGAGTGCGGTGAGATCCTGGCCGTCGACGGTCACGGTGCCGGCGGTGGGGCGCTCCAGGAGGTTGACGCAGCGGATGAGCGAGGACTTTCCGGCGCCGCTCTGTCCGACGACGCCGAAGACCTCGCCCTCGCGGACGTGCAGGTCGACGCCGTCGAGAGCGGTGACTTCCCGGCCGCGCGACTGCGCGGACCGGTACACCTTCGTCAGGCCCGTAGTAGTGATCACAGGGGTTTCCGTCACTGTCGAGTGCCCGGCGAGGGGTCCGCCGGGCACGGGGCATTCGTCATTCCGACGCGGCACGCTGATGCGGCGGGTGGCCGGGAGGCAGCGAGCGCGGGGCAGGGGCGTGATGGGCCGGCCGGCCTTCGGGGCGTGGCTTTCACGACCTCATGGCATACGGGCACGGCCTCGGCCGTCGATGCCTCGCTTCGGGGCGCGAGGCTCGGGCGGGGACCCTCAGATGGCGCACATTCGACACAGACAACGAGCACCGGGCGTCGTGATCGCCTCGGTCGCGGGGGCGCGGTTGCTCGTCGTGGTCATGGCGCAAGTAAAACAGACGGTGGCATCGCCTCAAGAGGCCCGTCCGTATAGCGGACCTTTTTGTCGCGCCATTCGGACAGGCGACTCGGGTACGGGAGGGCGGGGGCGGCCCGGGAGGCCGTCACTCGGCCGTACGGATCTCCACTCCCCCGGCCACGACCTGTGCCGACACCTCGGAGAGGTCGCCGACGACGACATCCGCGTCCAGTTCGGAACGCTGATGTGTTGTGGTCAAGGCCACGGTCCGCATGCCCGCGGCGCGGGCCGCGGCGAGTCCTGCCGGGGCGTCCTCGAAGACCACACAGCGCTCCGGGTCCACCCCGAGCAGCCGCGCGCCGAGCAGGAACGGTTCGGGGTCGGGCTTGCCACGCGTGATGTCGTCGGCGGTGACCATCGCCTTGGGCCGGACACCGACCTCGCCGAGGCGGGCCTCCGCGAGCCGCCGGGAGGCCGAAGTGACCACGGCCCAGCGCTCTGCGGGCAGGGAGGCGAGCAGATCGGCGCTGCCGGGCAGCAGAACGACTCCGCCGACGACGTCCTCGACTTCGAGTTCCTCGATACGGGCCACGGCGCGCGGCAACACGTCCGCGGGCAACAGGTCGGCCGCGATCTCGGCGGCGGGACGGCCGTGCAGCCCGACCCGTACGAAGTCCTCCTCCGTCACACCGAACTCCCGCGCCCATCGGGACCAGCAGCGGTTCACCGACTCCAGGGAGGAGACAAGGGTTCCGTCGTTGTCGAACAGCAGGGCTTCGGCGTGGATCCTCATGGTGATCGACCCTACGGGTGGGCCCCGGCCACAGGTGCAGTGGTCCGGAGTGATGATCCTCATGACCGGCGTACCGGCGTACCCGGCGTACCCGGCGTACGAGAAGAGCGAGAGGGGCGGGCAGAGACAGCAGAGGCAGCGGGACGTGCGCGGGGGCGCGCACGGCGGGCCTTTTGCGCCGTAATACTCTCGGGCTCATGCTTGTCGCCCTGACGGTCGCGGTCTCCGTGACCGCGCTCGCCCTCGCCGCCTGGTGCGGTTTCGCCGCGTACCGCGACCAGCCCACCAAGGACTGGCACTTCATCGGTATGGCCGTGGTGTCGGTGCTGGCGCTGGTCCAGCTGGTGGTGGGGTTCATACGGCTGGCGGGAGGCGACACGGCCGACCAGGGGTCGGTGCTCTTCGTCTCGTATCTGCTCGGCGCCGTACTCGCGGTGCCGGCGGCGGGCTTCCTGTCGCTGGGCGAGCGGACCCGCTGGGGTTCGGTGACGGTGTCCGCGGGAGCCGTCGTCCTGGCGGTGCTGGAAGTACGGCTCCACGACATCTGGGGAGGCTGACGATGGACGGGGACAAGGTGACGGACAAGGCCGGGGCCGAGACAGGGACCGCACTCGGGAACGGGACCGCGAGCGAGGACGGGGCCGGGACTTCGGCCGGGGCCGCCGCGCGCGGGAACGGGAACGGGAACGGGAACGGGAACGGGAAAAGGCTCGTCCAGGGGCCCGGCCTGCTGCTCGTCTGGCTGTACGGCGTGATGTCCGTGGGCGCCGTCTCCCGGTCGGTCTACCAGATCGCCACCGAGGTCCACCGGGCACCGCTGGCGTACACGCTCTCGGCCGTCGCGGCCGTCGTCTACGCGTTCATCACGTACACGCTCGTAAGGGGCGGGGAGACCGCTCGCAAGGCCGCACTGGTGTGCTGCGCCGCCGAACTCGTGGGCGTACTGACCGTCGGGACCTGGACGCTGGCCGCGCCCTCGGCCTTCCCGGACGCCACGGTCTGGTCGGACTACGGCATGGGCTATCTCTTCATCCCGGTCCTGCTGCCGGTCACGGGCATCCTCTGGCTGCGCAACGCGCGACGATAACGAGGGAATCCCCCAGCGCCGGGGGATTCCACGCTCACGTCAGGCACTCGCCACGTACGCCCCCGCGGCGGCCGCCTTCTCCAGCGTGACCAGGCTCAGCCGCGGGCCGAGCTGTTCCGTCGACACGGGCGCGTAGCCCCGGCTGCGGTAGAGCCGCAGATTGCCCTCGCTGCGGTGGCCGGTGAAGAGCTGGAAGCGCTGGGCCGCCGGCTCCCCCGCGAAATGTGACTCGATGGCGTCGAGCAGCCGGCCGCCGAGGCCGTGGTGCCGCAGTCGCGGATGGACGATGAGCTTGGCGATACGGGCGGTGCCCGTCGCGTCGACACTGCCCCGAACCGACGCCACCACCTCGTCACCGAGGCGCGCCACCAGGCCATGGCCGCTGTCCAGTTCGGCCTTGAGACCGTCGAGAGTCTGTGTGAGCGGCTCGATGGAGTAGTCGCCGTACAGCTCCGCCTCGCTCTGATAGCACAAGTACTGCAGCTTGAGGATGTGCTCCGCGTCCTGCGCAGTCGCCGCTGAGATGGTCACGCTCATGCCCATGTGTGCATGCCTCCCGCTCACTTGGTCCGCCGATTGTCTATCGCTCCTTTCCCCCACGTTCAGGAGCCCCAACCTCCGCCGCCAGCATTCGACGCAGGCATCCCAGGCATCTGGAGCGCAATGGGCCCAAACTGCCCTGTGACATAGCCAACTCCCCTGCGATCTCCCGGTAGGTGAGGTCCTGGGGCGACAGCATCGCGGCCAGGACGCGGGGGCAGTGACCGGGCGTACGGCCCACTGCCGCGTGGAGCGTGCGCTTCCGGTCGATTCGCAGCGCGAGTCGCTCGGGATCGGACTCGGGGCCGGCGGCGGGGTCACCCCGGTACGGGTGTTCGCGGGCGGCGGCGCGCCGGGCGGGGCGCGCTTCCGCCCGTACGGCGTCCCGTACCCAGCGCCCGAGACCGGCGGGCACCGGCGGGCCCTCGGCCGCCAGCCGCTCCAGCAGCCTGACCCAGACGCCTTGTTCGAGATCCCCCGCCTCCGCTCCGGTCGCCGGCGCCTCCGCCTCGGCCTCCGCGCGCACGAGCGGGAGCAGCGCGTGGACCAGGTCCTCCGGGGCGGACGCGGGACCGAGATCGGAATCGGCAGCGGGCGCGGAGGCGCCGCGGGCCCCGGCGGGCCGGGGCGGCCGAGGCGCGCGGCGGGACGTGGTGGCTCGGGCTGGCGTGCTGTCCGGCGTCATGCCCGGCGTGACGTCCGCGCGACGACGGACGGTTGCTCCCCGGCCGGGCCATCACCCGACCGGGGCAACCTCGGTCAGCCGCTGACGAAGTCTTCCCGCGCCAGCAGACCCGTGTCCGGGTTGTCGGTGAAGATGCCGTCGATGCCCGTCTCGAAGTAGGCCTTGAAGGCGCCGAAGGCGTCGCCGTACGCGTTCGGGTCCGTACCGCGCCGGAAGTCGGCCGGCAGGAAGGTGTTCTCGTCGCGCAGCGTGTACGGGTGGACGATCAGGTCCTGCGCGTGCGCGTCCCGTACCAGCGTCGTGGGCGTGCCCAGCTTGCCGGCCTTGTCCGTCGGGATGACCAGTTCGAGCCACGGGCCGATGCCCTGGGCGAAGGACGAGATCCACTTCAGGCCCTCGGGCTTGACCAGATCGGCGACCGTGCGCGGGTCGCCCGCCTCCTTGAGGTCCCAGGGAGTGGTGTCGGCGGCGTCGAACAGGACGACGCGCGGCGAGGAGACCAGCTTCGCCATCCGCTGCATGCTGGTGGGCTCGAAGGACTGGAGGAAGATCGGGGAGTTCGCGCGGTCACGCCCGTACCGGCGCAGCAGCTTCGCGAAGGGCTCCTCCAGGCCGAGGCCGAGCCCGCGGAAGTAGGTGGGGTGCTTGGTCTCGGTGTACAGCCAGACCGGACGGCCCCGGCGACGGCCCTGCTCGTCCGCCCAGCGCAGCACCTCTTCGAAGGTGGGTATCTCCCAGCGGCCGTTGTAGAGGGTGTTGTGCTGGCGGTTGCCGGGGATGCGCTCCTTGGCGCGCAGGGTCTTCAGCTCGGCGAGCGTGAAGTCCTCGGTGAACCAGCCGGTGAGGCTGACGCCGTCGACGCTCTTGGTGGCCTTGCGGCTCGCGAACTCGGGGTGGTCGGCGACATCCGTCGTCGCCGTGATGTCGTTCTCGTGACGGCACACCAAGTGCCCGTCCTTGGTGGGCACCAGGTCCTGCTCGATCACGTGCGCGCCCATGTCGAGGGCGAGTTGGTACGAGCCGAGGGTGTGCTCCGGGCGGTAGCCGCTGGCTCCGCGGTGGCCGACGATCGTGGGCACCGGCAGGCCGGGCCGCGACGGTCCGTGGCCGCCCCGGCCCTGCTCGGCGGCCTGCGCCTGCGCCGCTCCGGGAAGTGCCATGGCGGCCGAGCCGAGCACCGCCGCTCCGAGGACGGTCCGTCGTCCGGGCGTGTTCCGCGCACCCTGTGTCATGAAGGCTCCTTGATATGAGGTACCGCTGTGATGTCCCGCACCTGCCAAGCGAGGCCCGAGCGTAGGCGTCCGCGCCTTCCGTACGGGAGACCCTGGGGGAACGTGGGGGAAACTCACGTCAACACCGCGTATCAAGCCCGTGAACCCGACGTGCGTTCCGCCACAACCCGCGAGTATCGTCCTCACCTGCATAGACTTCATAGACCACAGACAGACGGAGAGGCGGACCGGCCCCGGTCCCCAGCGGACCGGACCTCGCTCACGGCTCCCGCCCGTACATCTTCAGACCGCGCCGTACATCTTCAGACCGCCCACGACACCGGAGGACCCGTTGTCCCGCTTCGCGCTCATCAAGGCAGTGCTCGGACCGATCATGCGCCTGATGTTCCGTACACGGGTGGAGGGCGCGGAGAACATCCCCGGGAGCGGCCCTGTGATCCTCGCCGGCAATCATCTGACCTTCATCGACTCGATTTTCCTGCCCCTGGTCTGCAACCGTCAGGTCTTCTTCATCGGCAAGGACGAGTACGTGACCGGCCGTGGCCTCAAGGGCCGTCTGATGGCGTGGTTCTTCACGGGGTCCGGCATGATCCCGGTGGACCGCGACGGCGGCCGCGGCGGTGCCGCGGCGCTGATGACCGGCCGCCGGGTGCTGGAGGGCGGCCAGGTCTTCGGCATCTACCCGGAGGGCACCCGCTCCCCCGACGGCCGTCTCTACCGCGGCCGTACGGGCATCGCGCGGCTGACGCTGATGACGGGCGCGCCGGTGGTGCCCTTCGCGGTGATCGGCACGGACAAGCTCCAGCCGAACGGCGCGGGCATGCCGCGCAGCGGCAAGGTGACGGTGCGCTTCGGCAAGCCGATGGAGTTCTCGCGGTACGAGGGCATGGACCGCGACCGTTATGTGCTGCGGGCCGTGACGGACTCGGTGATGACCAAGGTCATGGAGCTGTCGGGGCAGGAGTACGTGGACATGTACGCCACGAAGGCGAAGGCGGCCTGAAAACGGCCTGAGTCCGTCGGGACGCGGCTCGGGTTCCGGTCGCGTCCCGGAACGCCCGTCGCGGCTTTCGGTCCAGCCCGCGTGGACCGGATCGGCCTGGAATTCGGCCTGGAACGAGGGGCGTTGAGGCCCCGCATCGCCTCACCGTACGTGCCGTAGGCGGTCGGCGGGCGGATCGGCGACAGCGCGAGGATCCCGCACGGGGCAGCGCGAGGACCCCGGGGGCGGGCCGCACCAGGGCAGCTCGGGTGCCGCTGCCGCCTGGGCACCTTTCCGAAATTTCCCGACCGAAGGTCTTGACGTCCGTGAAAACACCCGCCTAGTTTCACTCGAAGACATCAGACGTCTGATGTCTGATGTCCACCGCAAGGAGGTCGACAGCAATGCCGCTGTCCGACGAGATCGCCGAACGCGTGCTGTCCTCGATCATCGATGGCCAGTACCCGCCCGGAACCGCGCTCCCCTCCGAGGGAGTGCTGGCCGACGAGCACGCGGTCAGCCGGCTGACGGTCCGCGAGGCGGTCAAGGTCCTGCGGTCGCAGAACGTGGTCCGCATCCAGCGCGGTCGCGGTACGTTCGTCAACGCCCCCGACCGGTGGACCGCCCTCGAACCGATGATCCGTGCCGCGGCGGCCCCGCCCGCCGGCGGGGCGATCTCCGAGAAGCTGATCGAGGCGCGGCAGATGATCGAGATCGGCGCCGCCCGGCTCGCCGCGACCCGGCGTACCGACGAGGATCTCGCCGAACTCGAAGAGACGCTCGACGAGATGCGGACGGCGGCCCGGGACGGGGACACCGAGCAGTTCGTACAGGCCGACATCGCCTTCCACGAAGTAGTGATGCGCGCCTCCGGCAACGCCTTCGTACCGCTGCTCTTCGAACCCTTCGGACGGCTGCTGGTCGAGGGCCGCCGCCAGACCTCGGCCGTGCCCCAGATCCGTACGAACGCCGTCCGGCACCACGAGACCGTGCTGGAGGCGCTGCGCGCGGGTGATCCGGAGAAGGCACGGCTGGCCATGGACGACCACATGGCGCAGACCGCGGACGACCTGCGGACCCACGTCATCGACAAACAGGCCTGAGCCGGCGGGCGTCGGACTCAAGTCCGCCCAGGAACGCTCGGAGCCGGCTCACGGGCCGGATCGCCCGTCTCCCCCACCCGCCTCCATGCTCCGCTCCTCCCCTTGCCCGTGGCACCGCGCTGCCCCCACGCATGCCCCCCTCGCCTGCCCCACGACACGAAACGCGACACGAAAGCAGAGCCGCTCATGCTCCACACCCTCCGTTTCCCCGAGGCAGCCGAACTGCCGCCGGTCCGCGAGGCCGACCCCGCCGAGGTACGCGCCGCGATCGCAGGTGGCCGCCGTCTGGTCGTCCTGGACGACGACCCGACCGGCACCCAGACGGTCGCCGGCGTACCCGTCCTCACCACCTGGACCGTGGACGACCTGCGGTGGGCGCTGCGCCAGGACAGCACGGCGTTCTTCGTGCTCACCAACACCCGCAGCCTGGCACCGGAGGCAGCCGCCGCCCGCAACCGTGAGGTCGTACGGGCACTGACGGAGGCCTCGGCCGCCGAGGGCACCGGCTTCGTGCTGGCCAGCCGTGGCGACTCCACGCTGCGCGGGCACTTCCCGCTGGAGACGGACGTCCTGGCGGAGGAGGTTCCGGTGGACGGCGTCGTCCTCGTTCCCGCGTACATCGAGGCGGGCCGGCTCACCGCCGGCTCGGTGCACTGGATGCGTACGGCGGACGGGATGCTGCCCGTCGCGGAGAGCGAGTTCGCCAAGGACGCGACCTTCGGCTACGCCAACTCCGGCCTCCCGGAGTGGATCGAGGAGAAGACCGGCGGGCGGATACCCGCCGGGGATGTCCTGCGCATCACGCTGGAGGACATCCGGCTGCGCGGGGCCGAGCATGTCGCCGGCCTGCTGACCTCGCTGAGCGACGGCCGCCCCGCGGTGGTGGACGCGCTCTGCGACGACGACCTGCGGGTACTGGCGCTGGCCTCCGCGACGGCCGAGGGGTCCGGCGCCCGGCTGCTCTACCGCGTGGGCCCGTCCTTCGTACGCGCACGGGCCGGGCAGGCGGCGCACCCCCCGCTCACGGCGGCGGAGTTGCGGACCTTCTCCCACCCGGGGGCCTCGCCGACAGCGACGTCCCAGGCCGAGGCCTCCCGGACTTCCCAGGCCGAGGCCTCCCGGCCCGCGGCGCACGGTCTGATCGCCGTCGGGTCCCATGTCGGGCTCACCACACGGCAGTTGGACCGGCTGCGCGAGCGCGGCGGGCTCGCCGAATTCGAACTCGACGTGCCTTCCCTGCTCGACGAGGACCGGCGTGCCGCCCATGTCGCCGAGGTGGCGCAAGCCTGTGCCGAGGCGCTCGGCAGCGGTGAAGTGGTGCTACGGACCACCCGCGCCCTCGTCACGGGCGCCGACGCCGACGACTCGCTCGCCATCGCGCGCGCCGTGTCCGGCGCCGTGGTCGAGACCGTACGCGCGATCACCGCCGAACGGCGGCCCGCCTTCGTCGTCGCCAAGGGCGGCATCACCTCCAGCGATGTGGCGACCCAGGGGCTGGAGATCCGCCGCGCCTGGGCGCGCGGGACCCTGCTGCCGGGGATCGTCTCGCTGTGGGAGCCGGTGTCGGGACCGAGCGTCGGTATCCCCTACATCGTGTTCGCCGGAAACGTCGGGGGCGAGGACGCCCTGGCCGACGTGGTCGACCTGCTCCGGAGCCGTTGATGCTGCTGCACGGAACCGAGGCCCTGGCCGACGCGGCCCGCGAAGGCTCCGCGATACCCGGCTTCGTCGCCTACAACCTCGAAACCGCTCAGGGCATCGTGGCGGCGGCCGAGAAGTCCGGCCGTCCGGTACTGCTCCAGGCCGGGTCGAGCGCGTTCAAGCACGCGGGCCGCGAGGCGCTGATGGCCCTCGCGCTGCGGGCCGCGCGTGATTCGACGGCGCGGATCGGCGTACATCTGGACCACAGCCGGGACCTGGAAGAGATCACCGCCTGTATCGAGGCGGGGTACACCTCGGTCATGGTCGACGGTTCGCACCTGCCCTTCGCGCAGAACGTGGCACTCACCCGCCGGGCGGTGGACATCGCACACGACGCGGGTGTCTGGGCCGAGGCCGAACTCGGCGCCCTCGCCGGCGACGAGGACGTGTCGACCGGTGCGTCGGCGGCGGGCGGGTCGATGACCGATCCGGAACAGGCGGCCGAGTTCGTCGCCGCCACCGGTGTGGACGCGCTGGCCGTCGCGGTCGGCAATGTCCATGGCTTCACCGCCGATCCGGTACGCCTCGACCTCGACCGCCTGGAGCGCGTCCGGGCGCTGGTCCCCGTACCGCTGGTGCTGCACGGCGCCAGCGGCCTCCCCGAGGAGCAGCTGCTGGGGGCGGTACGGCGAGGCGTCGCGAAGGTCAACGTCAACGCGGAACTGCGCCGCGCCTGGCTGAACGCCGTCGCCGCCGCCCTGCCCGGAGCTCTGCCGGGCGCCGACGCCGTCGCCACCTGGACGGCCGGCCGCGACGCGGTGGCGGCCACGGCGCTGCGTATCACCGAGCGCCTCGCGTCGGCCGACTCCCCGGTGTGAGACGGCCGCGGGCGCGCCGCCGTTGACGAGCGGGGGGGGCGCACTCGCGGCACCCGACCACCGCTCACCGGCTGGCCCGCCCTGTCTCCTTCTCATTCCTGTGTTCTCCCCCGCACCCGCCGTACCCACCTTCAAGGAACCCGCATGCCTTCTTCCACTCCCGCGTCCGCCACGCCCTCCTCCTCCGCCCCGCGTACCGCCGTCATCGGCCTCGGCGCCATGGGCCTGCCGATGGCGCGGCACCTGGCGGGCGCAGTGCCCGTGACGGTCTTCGACATCTCCGACGAGCGGCGCGCGCTCGCCGTCGCCGACGGCGCCTCGGAAGCGGCCACCCCGGCCGAGGCCGCGCGCGACGCCGATGTCGTCCTCCTCGCCGTACGGGACCAGGCCCAGGTCGACAGCGCGCTGTTCGGCGAGAACGGGGTCGCACGGACCGTACGCACCGGAGCCGTGGTCGTGCTCACCAGCACGGTCGGCCCCGACGCGGCCCGCGCGACCGCCGCCACCCTCGCCGAGCACGGCGCCCTGCTCGTGGACGCCCCGGTCAGCGGTGGCCCGACCCGCGCCGGGAACGGGGATCTGCTGATCGTCGTCGGCGCCGACCCGGCCGCCCTCGAACTGTCCCGCCCGGTCCTGGACCGGCTCGCCTCGACGCTCACCGTGATCGGCGACAGGCCCGGCGACGGCCAGGCGCTCAAGGCCATCAACCAGCTTCTGGCCGGCGTACACATCGCCGCCGCCGCCGAGGCCGTGGCCCTCGCGCGCGGTCTCGACCTGGACCCGCAGACGGTGATCGACAGTCTGAGCCAGGGCGCGGCGGGCTCGTTCATGTTCGCCGACCGCGGGCCGCGCATGGCGCAGGCGTACGGGGAGGACGCGGAGGCCGTCGAGGTCCGCTCGCGCCTCGACATCTTCGTCAAGGACATGGGGATCGTGACCGGTATCGCGAAGAACGCGCATGTGCCGGTGCCGCTGGCCTCCGCCGCCGAACAGCTCTACCTGCTGGGCGAGCGGGCGGGGCTGGCCGGCCGCGACGACTCCTCCATCGTCACCGTGCTCTCCCCAGCGGACGGTGCGGACCGATGAGCCACAACTCCCTGCTCCTGATAGCCGCGGCGGGGGTGGCCCTGCTGCTCCTGCTGATCATCAAGGTGAAGGTCCAGCCGTTCGTCGCCCTCATGGTCGTGAGTATCGGTGTGGCGCTGGCGGCGGGTGTGCCCGCGGCCGACCTCGTGTCGACCATCGAGGACGGCATGGGCTCGACGCTCGGCCATATCGCCACGATCATCGCGCTCGGCGCCATGATCGGCCGGATCGTCGAACTCTCGGGTGGCGCGGCCTCCCTGGCGCACTCCCTCATCGCGCGCTTCGGCGAGAAACGCACACCGCTCGCGCTCACGGTGGCGGGGTTCCTGCTCGGCATCCCGGTCTTCTTCGAGGTCGGCCTGATCATCCTGATGCCGATCGCGTACGGGGTCGCCCGCGCCTCCCGTAAGCCGCTGCTCATCTACGCCCTGCCGATGGCCGCGGCGATGCTCACCGTCCACGCCTTCCTGCCGCCGCATCCGGGTGCCGTGGCGGCGGCCGCCACGATCGGCGCCGACCAGGGCTGGGTGCTGCTCCTCGGCATACCGCTGACGGCGGTCGTGATCTTCGCGGGCCATCTGCTCGCCAAGCGCATGACCCGACGTGAGTACACGCTGACGGCCGATGTGTACGAGAAGGTCTACGGAGACGGGGGCGGCGAGCCCGGAGAGTCTCCCGAGCCCATCGCGACGGGCGGAGATTCCGACAGCGACGGAAGCGTCCCAGCGGGCCCCGGAGCACAGCAGGTGGGCGGGACCGCGAACCCGCCGTCCTTCGGCATGGTCGTGAGCCTGATCATCACCCCGATCGCCCTCATCCTGCTGGGCACCATCGGTACGAACACCCTCGCCGAGGGCTCGGTCACACGCGCCGTGCTGACCGTGCTGGGCGCGCCGATGGTCGCCCTGCTGATCGCGGCGGGGCTGGCCGCGTACTTCCTGGGCGTACGGCGCGGCTGGTCGAGCGGTCAGATATCCAGCGTGATGGGTTCGGCGCTGCCGGGCGTCGCGATGGTCATCCTGGTGGCGGGCGCGGGCGGCGTGTTCGGCAAGGTGCTGGTGCAGACCGGCATCGGGGACGCGGTGGCCGACATCCTGGACCGCACCGGACTGCCGCTGCTGGCACTGGCGTTCGTGATGACGCTGCTGCTGCGGGCGGTACAGGGTTCGGCGACCGTCGCGCTGGTGGCGACGGCCGGCCTGATCACCCCGCTGCTGCACCGTACCGATCTGTCGGCGCAGCAACTAGCCCTGGTCTGCCTGGCGATGGGCGCGGGCGCGCTGGCGGTGTCGCACATCAACGATGCCGGGTACTGGATGTTCACCAAGCTGGCGGGGCTGGAGGTGGGGGACGGTCTACGGACGTGGACGGTTCTGACGACGGCGATGGGTGTGATCGGTTTCGCGCTGACGGGCCTGCTCTGGCTGGTCGTGTAGGGACTGTTCGTCGGTCTTTGCCGGTCCTTTGCCGGTCCTTTGCCGGATCGGCCCGGCAAAGACCGAGCGGACACTGCGTACCGGGCGTCCGCACGCCCGGTTCAGTGCTCCACACCGTCCTCCAGCTTCTGGCCGCGCAGCAGGAACCACGCCGCTGCCGAAGTCGCCAGCAGCACCGCCGCCCCCACACCCGCCGCGAGCCGCAGTCCGTCCACGAAGGCGTCCTGCGCCGCGGCGACCAGGGCCGCGCCCGAGGCGTCGTGGAGGCCGGCCGCCGCGTCCACCGCGCCGCCCAGGGACTCGTGCGCGGCTGTCGACGCCGCCGCCGGGACGCCGGCCGGGGTGGGGAAATCCCGGTAGACGCCGGTGACGATCGAGCCCAGCACCGCGATACCGAGCGCGGCACCCAGTTCGTACGCCGTCTCCGACACGGCGGAGGCCGAGCCCGCATGTTCTTTGGGGACGCTGGAGAGGATCACGTCCGCGGTGACGGTGAAGGAGAAGCCCGCGCCGACCCCGACGACCAGCAACACCGCGCCCAGCAGCGGATATCCGGTGGACTGACTGATTCCGGTCACGACCGCGAGGGCCACACCGATCGCCCCGAGCCCACCGGCCACCACGGACCGCACGGAGAAGCGGCGCGCGGTCGTCCCCGCGATGAGCCCCGCCGTCACCGCGCCGACCGCCGCGGGCAGTTCGGCCAGGCCCGCCTCCAACGGCGAGCGCCCCTGGACGAGTTGCAGATACTGCGACAGGAAGAAGACCAGCCCCGACAGGCCGAGAATGGTCAGCAGGTCCGCCAGCACCGAGCCGGAGAAACCGCGGTGGTGGAAGAGCCGCATGTCCAGCAGCGGGGCCGGTAGCGTGAGCTGACGCCGTACGAACCAGTACAGCGCGCCCGCGCCGAGCAGGCCCACCACGACGACCTGCGGGCTCGGCCCGTGTGCCGCCAGCTCCTTGACCGCGTACACGATGCCGACGATGCCGACGAGGGACAGCAGCACACTGGCCGGGTCCCAGGGGCCCGGCGCCGGGTTCTTCGATTCGGGCAGCGTCTTGATGCCCACGAGCACCAGCAGCGCCATCACCGGCAGGTTGATGAGGAAGACCGAACCCCACCAGAAGTGCTCCAGCAGAAAGCCGCCGACGACGGGGCCGACTGCCGCGCCCGCGGACGCCATCGCGCCCCAGATTCCGATGGCGAGACTGCGTTCCTTGGGGTCGTGGAAAATATTGCGGATCAGAGCGAGCGTGGACGGCATCAGGGTCGCGCCCGCGACACCCAGCAGCGCCCTGGCCACGATCATCATTTCCGGGCTGGTCGCATAGGCGTTGAGTACGGAGACCCCGCCGAACGCGACCGCGCCCGTCAGCAGCAGCTTCTTACGGCCGATACGGTCACCGAGGCTGCCCATCGTGACCAGCAGTCCGGCGATGACGAACGAGTAGATGTCACCGATCCACAGCAGCTGGGTGCCCGACGGCTTCAGATCCTCGCTCAGGAACGGGGTGGCCAGACCCAGTACAGTGGCGTCCACGGCCACCAGCAGGACGGCCAGCACCAGCACCGCGAGCGCGATCCACCGCCCGGGACGGGGGGTGAACTCGCTTTCCGCCGCCGCCCGGTGGGTACTGGTCATGTGTTCACACTCCGTCGTGCGCCGCCGAGCAGCAGCTCGACGATCATGTACTGGAAGTCTTTGGTGGCGACCCGCCCGTCCTGGACCGCCCAGGCACCGGCGCCTATGAGTCCGTAGAGCGCCTCGGTCAGCCAGGCGGGACTCAGGTCGATCCGGAACTCACCCTGCTCCTGTCCGCGCCGGAACAGCGCGGAGAAGCGGCCGTCGATCCGGTCCCAGCCGGTGTTGGTGTCGTCCTCGAAGAGCTGGTTCTCGGTGATGAGGAAGGCGAGCAGTCCGGCGGCGGGCTCGATACGCCCGACGAGCCGGCGCAGCGCGTCGCCCGCCGGACCCTCGTCGAGCCGGGCGGCGTCGAGCGCTGCCTCCATCTCCCGGATTCCCAGCTCCTCCAGCGCCTTGATCAGCGCCTCCCGCCCGGCGAAGTGCCGGTGGAGCGTCGCCCGGCCGATCCCGGCGGCCCTGGCGACTTCGTCCATGGTGGCCGTCGGCTTACGGGTGAGAAGTGTGGCGGCGGTACGCAGTACCTGATCTCGATCGACTGCCATGAGCCGAGAGTAACCCATACGAGACATCAACGTCTCATTCTCTACGATGACCGCACCGCACTGACCCCTCTAGGAAGGGACTCGCGATGACCCGCCGCACACAGCACGTGAAACAGGTGAGACGCATGAAGCCGCTGCTGCTGATCGACGTCGACGGCCCGCTCAACCCGTACGCCGCCCTCGCCGGCCCACGACCGCCGGAGGGCTACACGCGGCATTCGATGTGGCCGGCGGTCTGGACGCGGGCACGGCCGCTGTCCGTCCTGCTCAACCCCTGGCACGGTGTGGAACTGCTCGCGCTGGCCGATCGGTTCGAGCTGGCCTGGGCCACCACCTGGAAGGACGACGCCAATGAGTGGATCGGGCCACGACTCGGGCTGCCGGAACTGCCGTTCATCGACTGGCCGTTGATACAGGGCAGGCCCCCGCGCGGGACCCTCTGGAAGACGCGGTACGTCCTGGAGTACGCGGCCGGGCGGCCGTTCGCCTGGGTCGACGACGAGATCACATCGTACGACCACGAGTGGGTGGACCAACAGTATGACGCCGCCGCCCTGTTGCTGCGGATCGATCCCGGCACCGGACTGACCCGGCCGGACTTCGACGCGCTCGCGGACTGGGCGGCGGCGCTGTAGGCACTACCGTCAGGTACTGCTGTCAGTACTTCCGTCGGGCACTGCTGTCGGCTCCCCCCGACGGCCACTTCCGGTGGCCGCCTCCGACGGATACTTCTGAGGGCTGCCGGTTACTTCGGAGGCTGCTTCCGCTCGCTACTTCTTGGCGTCGGCCCAGGCGTGCTGTATCACCAGATCGGCCTTGACCTCGGAGAGCTGGACGGCCACGGCGGACGGAGCCGTACCACCACGGCCGTTACGGGAGGCCAGCGCGCCCGGCACATTGAGCACGGACCGCACCTCGGGAGTGAGGTGTCCGGAGATCTTCGCGAACTGCTCGTCCGTCAGCTCGTCCAGCTCGATGCCCAGCGCCTCGCACTGCTTGACGCACTCCCCCGCGACCTCGTGCGCCACCCGGAACGGCACGCCCTGCCGGACCAGCCACTCGGCGATGTCGGTGGCGAGCGAGAAACCGGCCGGGGCCAGCTCCTCCATCCGCTTCCGGTTGACGGTCAGCGTCGCCATCATTCCCGTGAAGGCCGGGAGCAGGACCTCCAGTTGGTCACAGGAGTCGAAGACCGGCTCCTTGTCCTCCTGGAGATCGCGGTTGTACGCGAGCGGCAGGGCCTTCAGCGTGGCCAGCAGCCCGGTCAGATTGCCGATGAGCCGGCCCGACTTGCCGCGCGCCAGCTCCGCGATGTCCGGGTTCTTCTTCTGCGGCATGATCGACGAGCCGGTGGAGAAGGCGTCGTGGAGGGTGACGAAGGAGAACTCCTTCGTGTTCCAGAGGATGATCTCCTCCGCGATCCGCGACAGGTTGACGCCGATCATCGCGGTGACGAAGGCGAACTCGGCGACGAAGTCGCGCGAGGCCGTGCCGTCGATGGAATTCCCTGCGGAACCCCGCTCGAAGCCGAGGTCCATGGCGACGCCCTCGGGGTCGAGCCCGAGCGAGGATCCGGCCAGCGCGCCGGAGCCGTACGGGGACACCGCCGTGCGCTTGTCCCACTGCCGCAGCCGCTCCGCGTCCCGGGACAGGGACTGCACATGGGCCAGCACATGGTGGGCGAAGAGGACGGGCTGCGCGTGCTGGAGGTGCGTACGGCCCGGCATCGCGACGTCCGCGTGCTTCTGGGCGAGGCCCACCAGGGCGTCCTGGAGGTCGGCGATCAGACCACCGATGGTCCGGGCGTGGTCGCGGAGGTACATCCGGAAGAGCGTGGCGACCTGGTCGTTACGGGACCGTCCGGCGCGCAGCTTGCCGCCGAGGTCGGCGCCGAGGCGCTCCAGCAGGCCGCGTTCCAGAGCGGTGTGGACGTCCTCGTCGGCGACGGTGCCGGTGAACGAGCCGTCGGCCACATCGGCTTCGAGCTGGTCGAGACCGGCCAGCATGCGGGTCAGCTCGTCATCGGTGAGCAGTCCGGCCTTGTGGAGCGCACGGGCGTGGGCGCGGGAGCCCGCGATGTCGTACGGCGCGAGCCGCCAGTCGAAGTGGACCGACGCAGACAAGGCTGCCAGCGCGTCCGACGGGCCGTCGGCGAAACGGCCGCCCCAGAGCCGGACGTCACCGTTGTTGCTGCTCACTGCTGCTCCTTGGAGAGGATCGGGAAAGAACGACCGCCTCCCCGCCGCTGAGGATCGGGGAGGCGGACTGTCGAACGACTCTGATCAGGCGAGGTCACGCCGCGCGGCGATCTTCGACGAGAGGCCGAAGATCTCGATGAAGCCCTGCGCCTTGGACTGGTCGAAGGTGTCGCCCGAGTCGTAGGTGGCGAGGTTGAAGTCGTACAGCGACTCGTCCGACTTACGGCCGGTGACGACGGCACGGCCGCCGTGCAGCGTCATCCGGATGTCACCGGTGACGTGCTGGTTGGCCTCGTTGATGAAGCCGTCCAGGGCGCGCTTGAGCGGGGAGAACCACAGGCCGTCGTAGACGATCTCGCCCCAGCGCTGCTCGACCTGCCGCTTGTAGCGGGCCAGCTCGCGCTCGACCGTCACATTCTCCAGCTCCTGGTGCGCGGTGATCAGCGCGATGGCGCCCGGAGCCTCGTAGATCTCCCGGGACTTGATGCCGACGAGGCGGTCCTCGACCATGTCGATCCGGCCGATGCCCTGGGCGCCGGCCCGCTCGTTGAGCTGCTGGATGGCCTGGAGAACGGTGACGGGCTTGCCGTCGATGGCGACCGGGACGCCCTCCTTGAAGGAGATGACGACCTCGTCGGCCTCACGCGGCGTGGCCGGGTTCGAGGTGTACTCGTACACGTCCTCGATCGGGCCGTTCCAGATGTCCTCCAGGAAGCCCGTCTCGACGGCGCGTCCGAAGACGTTCTGGTCGATGGAGTACGGGGACTTCTTGGTGGTCGCGATCGGGAGGTTCTTCTCCTCGCAGAAGGCGATCGCCTTGTCCCGCGTCATCGCGTAGTCACGAACCGGGGCGATGCACTTCAGGTCGGGACCGAGCGCGGTGATCCCGGCCTCGAACCGCACCTGGTCATTGCCCTTGCCGGTGCAGCCGTGGGCGACGATCCCGGCGTTGTGCTTGTTCGCGGCGGCGACGAGGTGCTTGACGATCGTCGGCCGCGAGAGGGCGGAGACCAGCGGGTAACGGTCCATGTAAAGGGCGTTGGCCTTGATCGCCGGGAGGCAGTACTCCTCGGCGAACTCGTCCTTGGCGTCCGCGACCTCGGCTTCGACGGCACCGCAGGCGAGCGCGCGCTTACGGATGACGTCCAGGTCCTCGCCGCCCTGACCGACATCCACGGCAACGGCGATGACCTCGGCGCCCGTCTCCTCGGCGATCCAGCCGATGGCGACGGAGGTGTCCAGGCCGCCCGAGTAGGCGAGTACGACGCGCTCGGTCACGAGTTTCTCCTTACGGTGCATTCACTGATGGGCATAAGTATGCATCCCTCCGTATGATTCGTCAATCTCGATGAGGTTTGAACGCGGGCCGACCGTGCCTCGTATCCCCCACCGAACGCAGGCGCCGCGTTCCACCATCGAGGGAGAGCCGCCCGGGAGCGCACCGGGACGGCCCCTGCCCCACCCTGATCCGAGTGAGGTTTCCGCATGTCCAGGGCTCTTCCGAAGTACAACAAGCGCCGCGTCCTCATCGCGGGCGGCGCGGCCGCGGTCGTGTTGTCCGGGGCCGTGATCGTCAGTAATGCCATGGCCGGGGAGGGCGACAGCGGACAGGGCGCGGGCGGCGCGGCTGCCGCGGCGTCACCCGGTACGGTGAACTGCCCGGATGTCGCGCCCAGCCTGCCCGAGATCCCGGCCTCCGCACAGGCCGAGATCGACCGGAACCTCGCCCTCCTGGACACCCAGATCGCCGAGGCCAACCAACGCCTGATCGACACCGTCGGCCAAGGCGGCGCCAACTTCGTACAGAACGCCATCCTCGGCCCCCTGGCCGACAAGCGCGTCGCCACCATCAACCGCATGGCCACCGCCATCGGCCGCACCGCCGAAAAGCCCACCGGTCTCGACTCGCTCGCCACCTGCACGCTCAACGCGGGAGGCGGCGACGCGGCGGGTGGCGACGCGGCGGGCGCCGGTGACGCCGGGGCGGGAGACGCGGGTGCGGGAGACGCCGGGGCCGGTGATGCCGGGGCCGGGAACGCGGGAGCCGGAGACGCCGGGGACGCGGGCGCTGGTGACGCCGGTGCCGGAGACGCGAGTGGCGTCGGTACGGTGAACTGCCCGGATGTCGCGCCCAGCCTGCCCGAGATCCCGGCCTCCGCACAGGCCGAGATCGACCGGAACCTCGCCCTCCTGGACACCCAGATCGCCGAGGCCAACCAACGCCTGATCGACACCGTCGGCCAAGGCGGCGCCAACTTCGTACAGAACGCCATCCTCGGCCCCCTGGCCGACAAGCGCGTCGCCACCATCAACCGCATGGCCACCGCCATCGGCCGCACCGCCGAAAAGCCCACCGGCCTGGACGCGCTCGCCACCTGCACTCTCAACAACTGACCGGTACGGGGCCGGGGAAGAGCGCCGGCATCGCTCTTCCCCGGCCCCGTACTCCTTTGTCCGGCCCCGCCGCCGGACGATAATCATCGATATGGGAAAACTCTACGAACGGATCGACGGAAGAATCCGCGCCTTCATCGAGGAACAGCCCGTCTTCTTCACCGCCACCGCCCCGCTCGCGGACGACGGTCATGTCAATGTCTCGCCCAAGGGACGGGCCGGAACGCTGGTCGTGATCGACGAGCTGACGCTGGCCTATCTCGACTTCGGCGGCAGCGGCGCCGAGACCATCGCGCATCTGCGGGAGAACGGCCGTATCACCCTGATGTGGTGCGCCTTCACCGGACCGCCCAAGGTGCTGCGGGTGCACGGCCGGGGCGAGCCCGTCTTCCGCGACGACCCGCGCTGGGCCACGTACATCCGGCACTTCGAAGAGACCGACGGGCCGAGCGCCCGCGCGATCATCGTGATCCACGCCCGGCGCGTCAGCGACGCGTGCGGATTCGCCGTCCCCTTCATGGACTACCGGGCGGAACGCACCCAGCACGCCGAGCACTTCGGCCGGAAGTCGGACGAGGAGTTCGCCGCGTACTGCGAGAAGAAGGACCACATCGGGGTGAGCCTGGATGGCCTACCCGCGCTGCCACTGCCGCTGCCCGCACGTACGGTCTGAGAAACCCGACCGTACGAAGGGGCCGCCCCATGTCCACAGGCGCCACAGCGACCACCCCTGTCACAGCGATCAGACCCGTCAGCCCCACCGAAGCTCTCAAGCCCGCCAAGCCCGTCACGACGTCGAACCGGACGCCCCGGATCTTCCGTAAACGCTTCGCCGTCGCCTGCGCCGCCGCCCTGCTCGCCCAGCTCACCCTGGGCGCCGCGCCCGGCCCGGACCCCACGCCGGCCGGCGCCTCGCTCCCCGAACGGATGGCCGACACCGGCGGCGGCACCCAGCTGATCACCGCCGAGGCCCCCCGCACGTCCGCCACCACCGGCACCCTCACCTGGTGGGACCTGCGGCAGGACCGCTGGCACCGGGCGGGCTCGGCCGAAGCCCGGTTCGGCTCGGGCGGGCTCGTGGAGGGGACGGAGCGGCGCCAGGGCACCTCCACCACCCCGATCGGGCTGTACGGCTTCCCGTACGCCTTCGGCATCAAGGACGCGCCGGCCGGTACGAAATTCTCCTACCGCCAGGTCACCGACCAGTCCTGGTGGTGCCAGGACAACAACTCCCCCCACTACAACCGCTGGGTCGAACCCCTGCCCGGCAGCTGCCGCGCCGCCGAGGCCGAGCACATGATCACGTACACCGGGCAGTACGACCACGGTCTGATCACCGACTTCAACTACGACCGTCCCGTGCGCGGCCGGGGCGCCGGGATCTTCCTCCATGTCAACGGACGTGGCGCCACCGCCGGTTGCGTATCGGTCCCCGCCGACGCGATGACCCGCATCCTCGCCTGGGCCGACCCGGACCGGAGTCCGCACCTCGCGATCGGCACGTCCACCGGCCGGACCGCCGTCACGGCGGTCACCGCCGACGACACCCGTGCCACGCTCGGAGGAACAGCCAAACATTGAATTCACGGCTCCCTCTCCTCTCCCGGTTGAACCCGCCGCCGCTCAAATCCGTATCGGCGGACACCAGGAGATTTGAGGAGCAGTGCCGTGGCGATGTTGCACAACGGTCGGGCCGCCAGAAGACAGACCATGCGCGCGATCCGCCCGCAGCGGTCGGGCGCGCTGCCGCTGTTGGTGATGTGCTGGGCGGGCGCGGCGGCCGTCATGGCGCTGTGGTGGCAGAACACTCTGGTCGTACGGATGGACATGGCCGAGTGGCTGACCGGGGCGGGTCGGCTCACCGGGCTGCTCGGCGGCTACCTGATCGCGATCGTGGTGCTGCTGATGGCCCGGGTTCCCGCGCTGGAGCGGCGCGTGGGCTCCGACCGGGTGGCGCGCTGGCACGCGATGAGCGGCCGGTACGCGATCAGCCTGGTGATCGCGCATGTCGGACTGACCGTCTGGGGATACGCGGTGCAGTCCGGGACCGGGTTCGTGGAACAGACCGTCAGCGTGGTCACCGAATTCCCCCGGATGATCGAGGCGACCGCCGGAACCGTGCTCTTCCTGGTGATCGGCTTCGTCTCGGCGGGGGCCGTGCGTCGCAAGGTGCGCTACGAGACCTGGTACTACCTCCATCTGCTCACCTACGTCGCGGTCTACCTGACCTTCTGGCACCAACTCGCCACCGGGGCCGAGTTCGTCGCGAACCCGACGGCCCGCACCGCCTGGTACGTGCTGTACGGCGCGGCCGGCGCCCTGCTGGTCTGGTATCGCGTGCTGGCCCCGATCCGGCTCAACCAGCGCCACCGGATGCGGGTCGAGAAGACCGTGTACGAGGCGCCCGGTGTGGTCTCCGTACTGATCACCGGGCGACGGCTGCACCGGCTCGGCGCCCAGCCCGGCCAGTTCTTCCGCTGGCGGTTCCTCACCGACGGGCTGCGCTGGAGCTCCAATCCGTACTCCCTGTCGGCGCCGCCCCGGCCCGATCTGCTGCGTATCACCGTCAAGGCGAACGGCGAGCACAGCGAGGCCCTGTCCCGGCTCGAACCGGGCACCCGGGTGTGGGCGGAGGGTCCGTACGGAGCCATGACGGCGGCCCGGCGCAGCAAGGAGAAGGTGCTGATGATCGCGGGTGGCGCCGGTATCACCCCGATGCGGGCCCTGTTCGAGACGCTGCCCGGCGAATCCGGCCATCTGACCCTGCTCTACCGGGCCAGCAAGACCGAGGACCTGGCGCTCTGGGGCGAGTTGCGGCAGATCGCGTCGGCGCGCGGGGCCCGGCTGCTGTACGCGGTGAACGGGCCGGACGGCGTCCGGCCCGAGATCACTCCGCAGCGGCTGCGGGAACTGCTGCCGGACATCGACGACCACGACGTCTATGTCTGCGGGCCCACCGGGCTCGCTCGTCAGTCGTACGAAGCGTTGCGTGAAGCGGGCGTGCCCGCCCGCCGTATCCATCATGAGTCCTTCGAGATGTGAGGCAGTCCATGAAGAGGAAGCACCCGCTCCGGCGGATCATGATCGGTGCCGCCGCGACGGCGTCGGGGGTTGTGCTGCTGCTCGCCCTGAAGCAGCCGGGCGGGTCCCCGGTCGGCGGGGTGTCCTCCCAGGCGGGCGCGGGGGCGGGCGCCTCCGCCGGGGCCGCGGGCGCCGCCGGGGGCGGGCAGACCGTGCTCGGGGACGCGGTGAAAACCCAGTACGGCCCCGTCCAGGTCCAACTCACCCTCAGCGACGGCAAGATAGTCAAAGCCGAAGCCGTCCAAGCACCCAGCTCCGACGCACGCAGCCAATCCATCACCGCCGACGCCGTACCCAAACTCAACCAAGCCACCCTCACCACACAGAACGCCCAAGTCGACGCCGTATCCGGAGCCAGCTACACCAGCAAGGGCTACCAGGAATCCCTCCAGAGCGCGCTGGACAAGGCGGGTTCCGGTTCGGCGACCGGCGGGGCGGGTGCGGGTTCAGGGGTCGAGGCAGGCGCGGGCTCGGGGGCGGAAGCAGGCGCCGGGGCCGAGGCAGGCGCCGGGGCGGAGGCGGGGGCGGGTTCCGGGGCCGCCGGGGGCGGACAGACCGTGCTCGGGGACGCCGTGAACACCCAGTACGGCCCCGTCCAGGTCCAACTCACCCTCAACAACGGCAAGATCGCCAAAGCCGAAGCCGTCCAAGCACCCAGCTCCGACGCACGCAGCCAATCCATCACCGCCGACGCCGTACCCAAACTCAACCAAGCCACCCTCACCACACAGAACGCCCAGATCGACGCCGTATCCGGAGCCAGCTACACCAGCAAGGGCTACCAGGAATCCCTCCAGAGCGCGCTGGACAAGGCGGGTGTCTGATGCCGGGAGACGCGGTGTCTTCGGGTGACGTGGTGTCGGGGGACGAGGTGTCGGGGGACGCGGGCCGGCTGCGTCATGTCGAGGAGTCCATGGGCACGGTCTTCTCGTTCGACATCCGTGGCGCGCAGGACGAGGCCAGGGTGCGTGCCGGGCTCCGGGCTGCCGTGGCCTCTCTGCACCGCGTCGACGAGGTCTTCTCGCCCTTCCGTCCCGACAGCCAGATCATGCGGCTGGGCCGTGGCGAACTGGCCCTGTCCGACTGTGTGACGGAGGTCCCCGAGGTGCTGGACCTGTGTACGCGGGCGGAGCGGGAGAGCGACGGCTGGTTCACCACCGGCTACGGCGGCGGCCTCGATCCGACAGGTCTGGTGAAGGGCTGGGCGGTGGAACGGGCGGTACGGATGATCGCCTCGTCCGGTGCCGCCTCGGTGTGTCTCAACGGCGGCGGCGACGTCCAACTGCTCGGCGGCCCCTGGCGGGTGGGCATCGCCGATCCGCTGCACCCGGGCGAGCTGGCCATGGTGATCGAGACGCGGGAAGGCCTGGGTGTGGCCACCTCGGGCCCGGCCGAGCGTGGCTGTCATGTGCTCGATCCGCATACGGGCCGGGCCCCGGTCGACGCTCTCGCCTCGCTCACGGTCGTCTGCCGGGAGGGGCTGACCATGGCGGACGCGCGGGCGACTGCCGCGTACGCGATGGGTGAGCGGGCGCGGGACTGGCTGGAGGCGCTGCCGGGCGCCGAGGGCTTCGCCGTCACCACGGACGGCGGCACCTGGAAGACCAGCGGCTTCCACCGCTACACGGCGAAGCTGAACGCCTGACGCCCGGACCTCGCGCGGCCTCTCCGCCGGCCCGTCCCGCTGCGGGTCCTCGAACGCCGAGCGGGGTCGAGCGCCGGGAGGGGCACGAGGACCCGCATCACACCTCAGCGGTCGTTCTGAGCCAGTTTCAGCAGGTGGTCCGCGAGGGACTGGCCGCCCGCCGGGTCGCGGCTGATCAGCATCAGGGTGTCGTCACCCGCGATGGTGCCGAGGACATCGCTCAGTTCGGCCTGGTCGATCGAGGAGGCGAGGAACTGGGCCGCGCCCGGGGGCGTGCGCAGGACGACGAGATTGGCCGACGCCTCGGCGGAGATCAGCAGTTCGCCGGCCAGCCTGCGCATCCGCTCCTCCTTCGCCGACTCGCCGAGCGGGGCGTGCGGGGTGCGGAAGCCGCCCTCGCTGGGGACCGCGTAGATCAGCTCGCCGCCGGTGTTGCGGATCTTCACCGCGCCCAGTTCGTCCAGGTCCCGGGAGAGCGTCGCCTGCGTGACGCTCAGCCCGGTGTACGCGAGCAGCTTCGCCAACTGGCTCTGGGAGCGCACCGGCTGCCGGTTGAGGATGTCAACGATCCTGCGGTGGCGAGCTGTTCTGGTCTGCGGCACCGACGGTCCGCCCTGCTCGGATTCCGGTCCCTGGGCCTCGGTCATCGTCGTCTCATCTCTCAGGATCGCCCGTCCTCGTGCGCGTCGTCGAGGATGCCGGGGAACGCCTCGATGAGCGCGTCCACCTCATCGTCGCCGATGATCAGCGGCGGCATGAGCCGTACGACGTCAGAAGCGGGCACGTTCACCAGGAAACCGGCACCCTGAGCCGCCTGTTGCACCTGGGGTGCAAGGGGCTCGGTGAGCACGATACCCAGGAGCAGGCCCGAGCCACGGACATGTGAGACCAGCGGGTGGCCGAGACCCTCGATGCCGTCGCGCAGTTTCTCGCCGAGCCGCTTGACCTGGTCGAGGTGTCCGTCGGCGGCCAGCGTGTCGAGTACGGCGAGCCCGGCGGCGCAGGCGACGGGATTGCCGCCGAACGTCGTGCCGTGCTGACCGGGCAGCAGCAGATCGGCGGCCTCGCCGAACGCGACCGCGGCGCCGAGCGGCAGACCGCCGCCGAGGCCCTTGGCGAGGGTGACGACATCGGGCTCGACGCCTTGGTGGGCCTGGTGCTCGAACCAGTTCCCCGTCCGGCCGACGCCCGTCTGCACCTCGTCCAGGACGAGCAGGGTGCCGGTGGCGCGGGTGATCTCCCGGGCCGCTTCGAGATAGCCCTTGGGCGGGACGACCACGCCGTTCTCACCCTGGATCGGCTCGATGATCACGAACGCGGTCTCCTCGGTGACCGCGGCCCGCAGTGCCTCGGCGTCTCCGTACGGGACATGCGTGACATCACCGGGCAGCGGCCGGAACGGCTCCTGCTTCGCGGGCTGGCCGGTCAGCGCGAGCGCGCCCATGGTGCGGCCGTGGAAGCCGCCTTCGGTGGCGACCATGTGCGAACGGCCCGTCAGCCGGCCGATCTTGAAGGCGGCTTCGTTCGCCTCGGCGCCGGAGTTGCAGAAGAACACCCTGCCGGGGCGGCCGGAGAGCTGGATCAGCCGCTCGGCCAGAGCGACGGGCGGCTCGGCGACGAAGAGGTTGGAGACATGGCCGAGGGAGGCGATCTGACGGGAGACGGCCTCGACGACGGCGGGATGCGCGTGGCCGAGGGCGTTGACCGCGATACCACCGACGAAGTCGGTGTACGGGGTGCCGTCCGCGTCCCAGACACGGGCGCCCTCGCCGCGTACGAGGGACAGCTTCGGCGTGCCGTAGTTGTCGGTCATGACGCCTTGCCAGCGCTGGACGAGCTCCTGGTTGCCGGTCACCGCGCTCCTCCTGCTTCCTTTTCCTCGGTCTGCCTGTCCGGTTTCTCGGCCTGTCCGTCCGGCACGACCATCGTGCCGATGCCCTCGTCGGTGAAGATCTCCAGCAGGATCGAGTGCGGGACCCGGCCGTCGATCACGCGGGCGGTGGTGACTCCGCCCCGTACGGCGAACAGGCAGCCCTCCATCTTCGGCACCATGCCGCTGGACAGCTCGGGCAGCAGCTTCTCCAGCTGCGTGGCGGTGAGCCGGCTGATCACGTCGTCGCTGTTGGGCCAGTCCTCGTACAGGCCCTCCACGTCGGTGAGGACCATCAGCGTCTCGGCACCCAGCGCGGCGGCGAGCGCGGCGGCGGCCGTGTCCGCGTTGACGTTGTAGACATGCCCGTCGTCGGCGCTGCGCGCGATGGAGGAGACGACCGGGATACGGCCGTCCGCCAGGAGCGCCTCGATGGCGCCCGTGTCGATCGCGGTGATCTCGCCGACGCGGCCGATGTCGACCAACTCCCCGTCGATGCGCGGGCGGTGCTGGGTCGCGGTGATGGTGTGGGCGTCCTCGCCGGTCAGTCCGACGGCGAGCGGGCCGTGCTGGTTGAGGAGCCCGACCAGCTCGCGCTGGACCTGCCCGGCCAGCACCATCCGTACGACGTCCATCGCCTCGGGAGTGGTGACCCGCAGACCGGCCTTGAACTCGCTGACCAGACCGTGCCGGTCGAGCTGGGCGTTGATCTGCGGACCGCCGCCGTGCACGACGACCGGCCTGAGGCCGGCCTGCCGCAGAAAGACGACGTCCTGGGCGAAGGCGGCCTTGAGATCCTCGTCCACCATGGCGTTGCCGCCGAACTTGATGACGACGATCTTCCCGTTGTGACGGGTCAGCCAGGGCAGCGCCTCGATGAGGATGCGGGCCTTGGGCAGCGCGGTGTGCTTGCGGGCGCTCATGAGCTGTACGCGCTGTTCTCGTGGACGTACTCGGCGGTGAGGTCGTTGGCCCAGATGACCGCGGAGTCCTCACCGGCCGACAGGTCGGCGGTGATCCGCACCTCGCGGTACCGCATGTCGACCAGGTCGCGGTCCTCGCCGACCGATCCGTTCCGGCAGACCCAGACGTCGTTGATGGCGACGTTGAGCCGGTCCGGATCGAACGCGGCGCTCGTCGTACCGATGGCGGAGAGGACCCGGCCCCAGTTGGGGTCCTCTCCGTGGATGGCGCACTTGAGGAGGTTGTTACGGGCGATGGAGCGGCCCACCTCGACGGCGTCGTCCTCGGTCGCGGCGTTGATCACCTCGATCCGGACGTCCTTGGAGGCGCCCTCGGCGTCCCCGATGAGCTGACGCGCCAGGTCGGCGCAGACCGTACGGACGGCCTCGGCGAACTCCTCGTACCCGGGCGTCACCCCGGACGCGCCGGAGGCGAGCAGCAGCACGGTGTCATTGGTCGACATGCAGCCGTCGGCGTCGATGCGGTCGAAGGTGGTGCGGGTGGCGTCGCGCAGCGCGGTGTCCAGCGCCGGCGCCTCGAAGTCGGCGTCGGTGGTGAGGACGACGAGCATGGTGGCGAGGCCGGGTGCGAGCATGCCCGCGCCCTTGGCCATGCCCCCGACGGTCCACGGCCGTCCGTCTGCGCTCTCGCCGCCCGCGACAGCGGTCTTATGGATGGTGTCGGTGGTCTTGATGGCGATGGCGGCCTTCTCGCCGCCGTGCTCGGAGAGTCCGGCGGCGGCCTTCTCGATCCCGGGCAGCAGCCGGTCCATCGGGAGCAGCAGCCCGATCAGCCCGGTCGAGGCGACGGCGATCTCGCCGGCGCTGTGTCCGCCGCTCGGCGCGCCGCCGCTCAGCCCGTCGAGGACCTCGGCGGCCTTCTCGGCGGTGGCGTGGGTGTCCTGGAAGCCCTTCGGCCCCGTACAGGCGTTGGCGCCACCGGAGTTGAGGACGACGGCGGTGACCGCGCCGCCCTTGAGGACCTGCTCGGACCAGAGGACGGGTGCGGCCTTGACACGGTTCGAGGTGAAGACGCCCGCGGCGGCGCGGCGCGGCCCATTGTTGACCACGAGGGCCAGGTCCGGGTTGCCGTTCTCCTTGATTCCGGCGGCGATGCCCGCCGCTGTGAATCCCTTGGCTGCCGTGACGCTCACTGCATCTCCTCGTTCGCCCCGCTGCGGTAGCAGCTGATGTCCCCGCTGCGGAAGCGGCTGGTGGCCCCGCTGCGACAGCAGCTGATGTCACTGCCGCCCAGGACAGGGCCTGGACGCGGTGGTGGTGCGGGTTTCGTCGTTGTCCGCCGCGCGGCGGCCGCGTGTGGGTCGCTCACGGTGCGATTCCGATCGTGGAAAGTCCGATGTCCTCGGGGAGTCCGAGGGCGATGTTCATGCTCTGCACCGCGCCGCCGGCGGTGCCCTTGGTGAGGTTGTCGATGGCGCTGATCGCGATGACACGGCCGGCGAACTCGTCGTACGCGACCTGGATCTGCACGGCGTTCGAGCCGTAGACCGACGCGGTGGTGGGCCACTGCCCCTCGGGGAGGAGGTGGACGAACGGCTCGTCGGCGAACGCCTTCTCGTACGCGTCCCGTACGTCCTGGGCCGTGGTGCCGGGCTTCGCCTTGGCGGAGCAGGTGGCGAGGATGCCGCGCGGCATGGGGGCGAGGGTGGGCGTGAAGGAGACGGTGACCGGCTCGCCCGCGGCCTCGCTGAGGTTCTGGATCATCTCGGGGGTGTGCCGGTGGCCGCCGCCGACTCCGTACGGCGACATGGACCCCATGACCTCGGAGCCGAGCAGATGCGGCTTGGCCGTCTTGCCGGCCCCGGAACTGCCGGACGCGGCGGTGATCACGGCCTCGGGCTCGGCCAGCCCCGCCGCGTACGCCGGGAAGAGCGCGAGCGAGACGGCGGTGGGATAGCAGCCGGGCACCGCGATGCGCTTGGACCCCGCCAGCGCGGCGCGGGCCCCCGGCAGCTCGGGGAGGCCGTAGGGCCACGTCCCGGCATGGCCGGAACCGTAGAACCGCTCCCAGTCGGACGCGTCTTTCAGCCGGAAGTCGGCGCCCATGTCGACCACGAGCGTGTCACCGCCGAGCTGCTCGGCGACGGCGGCGGACTGCCCGTGCGGCAGCGCGAGAAAGACGACGTCGTGCCCGGCGAGCACCTCGGCGGTGGTCGCCTCCAGCACCCGGCCGGCCAGCGGCAGCAGGTGCGGCTGAAGGCCGCCGAGGCGCTGACCGGCGTTGGAGTTGCCGGTGAGGGCTCCGATCTCGACCTCGGGGTGGACGAGGAGCAGACGCAGCACTTCACCGCCCGCGTACCCACTCGCTCCTGCCACTGCCGCACGTACAGCCATCGAAAACCCTCCTCGGTGATGGCATGACTATACGTTCCCTTGCAGCTTTATGCAATGAGTATGCGGGGACGCCGAGCCGCGCGTGTGAGACAGCGCCCGGCCTGGATTCCCCGCCAACCGGGCGGGGCCTCCGGGTGGGTCCGGCATGGCGCCATGCCGAGGCGCATGGTGCCCGGATGCTGAGGGCCTCCGAACCGTGCGGGAGAGACCGTGGACGACCACCGCAGCTTTCAGGAAGCCCGGCAATCGACATCCAAGGGGGCGGACACTCCCGGTCAGCCGGGGGTCATCGGCATCGCGCTCGCCGCCGTGCTGACGGCCGCGTTCGCACAGGGTTCCTGGCAGTGGTTCGCGAGTTACATCGGGGTGACGCTTCTCGCGGTGGTCTTCTCCTTCTACCGACTGCCGGCATGGATGCCCGGACTCGGATCCGCGTACGTGCGGAATCTGGCCGCGTTCTCCCTGGTCGTCGGCCTGTGCGTGGCGATCACGCTGGCCCCCGTGCTGCAGCGCTCGGCGTGGTTGTTCCCGATGCCGGGCACTCGACGCGGGTGTCCTGAGGTGGGCAGGTACGAGGGCATGCAGGCGGAGGCCGCGCTGGCGGACCTGGTCGGTCGCGACAGAGCCGCCTTGGCTCACGCGCGGGAGATCAAGATCCACGATGCTGTTGCCGACTGCCTGTCGACCACGACGACCCTGTGGCTGCCGGCGTACGGGCTCGGGGCGGCCGTACTGGTGGGTCTGAGCGCCTGGTGCGTCGACCGAGCTCGGACGAGGAAGACGAGGAAGGAGACGGCCGCGGCCGGCCGGAATCCTCCGCGTCGGAGCTGAGCAGCGAACGCGACAGGGCGGCAAAACTGGCTTCGGGCAGCTCGCCCGGCGCCGCCCGGCGTCCGAACCGAGGTCAGAGCCAAGGTCAGAGCCATCCGCGTTCGCGGGCGATGCGGGCGGCGACATGGCGGTTCTCCGCGCCGAGTTTCATCGCGGCGGAGGAGAGGTAATTGCGGACGGTTCCGCTGGACAGCGAGGCGCGGAAGGCGATGTCCGCGACCGGCGCCCCGTCCTCGGCGTACGACAGGAGTTCCGCTTCACGGGACGTCAGGGGCGATTCGCCCGCGGCGATGGCGTCGGCCGCGAGTTCCTGGTCGATGTAGCGGCTGCCGGTATGGACGGTGCGGATGATCTGTGCCAGGTGGTGCGCGGACACCGTCTTGGGTACGAAACCGCGCACCCCGACGCTCAGCGCGCGCTTCAGGGCCCCGGCCCGGGCGTGGCTGGTGACGATCATCGAGACGCACTCCGGCACGGTCTCGCGCAGTCGCTCCGCGACCGTCACGCCGTCGAGGCCGGGCATCTGGAGGTCGAGTACGGCGACTTCGGGGCGGTGCGCCCTGGCCATGGCCAGGGCCTCGTCGCCGGTTCCGGCCTGCGCGACGACGGTGATGTCGTCCTCCAGCGTGAGGAGGGAGGCCAGCGCGCCCCGGATGAGGTGCTCGTCGTCCGCCAGCAGGACCGTGATCATTCGCCTTCCTCCCACGGGATGTGTGCGGCGAGGCGGAATATCCCGCCGGGGTGCCGTTCCGTGGTCAGCGTGCCGCTCAGCGCGGTCAGGCGTTCTTTCAGCCCGGTCAGTCCGGTGCCCGCGCCGGGTGGTGCGTCGGAGGCGCCGTCGTTGCGCATCACCAGCAGGGCCGCGGCCGGACCCGCGGTGCGCAGGGACATGGTGCAGCAGGAGGCGTCCTGTGCGTGACGGAGCACATTCGTCGTCGCCTCGCGGACCACCCAGCCGAGGGCGGCCTGCACAGCGTCGGGCAGGCGGGCCGCCGGCCCGTATTCGATGCGGCAGGCGATGCCCGCGGCCTCCAGGACGGAGCGTGCTCCGGCGAGTTCGGTGTGCAGGTCGGCGGTGCGGTACCCGCGCACCACGGACCGGATCTCGCGCTGCGACTCCTGCGCGATGACCTGCACCTCCAGGATCTGATCCACCGCCTCGGGCCGGCCGCGCCGCGCCAGTTGTGCCGCGAGTTCACTCTTGAGTGCCACTACCGCGAGATTGCGGCCCAGTACGTCGTGCAGGTCACGGCCGAAGCGCAACCGCTCCTCCGCCACGGCGAGCCGTGCCTGCGTCTGCCGTGCCGCGGCCAGTTCCTCGACCAGCCGAACTCCCCAGCCGGTGGCCCGGAACGCCACGGCCATGATCGGTGCCATGAACACGGCGGCGCCGACCACGAGTGCCAACCGCGTCCCGGCGAGCCCTGCCGCCACGCTGCCTCCCGCGATGGACACCGAGACCACCGCCACCAGCGTCGCGCCCGCGCGGCGCGGCAGTGCCAGGGCGGAAGGGCCGGCGTAGAGCATCAACAGCCAGAACAGGTAGGGCTCCAGGTCCCCGTCGTCGATGCGGCCGGTGCCCAGCAGCACACATCCCAGGGCGGCCATGGCCACCGTCAGGGTCGTGTACAGCGCGACCAGCCGGTCGGGCCGGGGGCCGGCGCCGAGATAGTGGCGCAGGGCGGCGCGGGAGAGCGGCACCTGGGTGACGGCGTGTGCCGCGCCCAGTACGGCGACGGATGCCAGCGTGGACGCGCCGGCATCCGTCCGCACCACCCACAGCGTCCACAGAGCGACCTCGAAGAGCGCGAAATAGGCGGTGTTGACGAGCGCGTACCGGCGGTACCGGCCGGGGCCGTCCGGGCCACCGAGCCGTTCCACCCAGTCGTCCACGCTCATGGTCCTCAGCTCTCTCGTCCTGGGCCGCCGAACTCGGACCGACCGGTCTCAATGGCGCGGGCCCCAGCGGAACCACTGCCGCACGCCGAGGGCCGCCACACCTGTCCAGGCCAGAGCGGCGAGCAGCAGACGGCCCTGGTCCAAGACGCCGAGGTCGCCGGTCCAGCCGCCCTGCAGGAGATCCATGACGGGCGAGAACGGCAGCCAGGCGCTGATGTCGGCCGCCATGCCGGGCAGTACCTTACGCGGCATGAAGAGCCCGGATCCGGCCAGGCTCACCAGCATGAACGGCAGGAACGTCAACTGCGCGCTCTCCGCCGTCCGGGTGATGGCGGCCGTCAGCGCGGCTCCGGCCACGAGCAGCACCATACCGATCAGCAGGGCGAGGACCACCAGGTGCGGGGCTGCCGGTACGGGTGCGTCCAGGGCCGCCGTCAGACCGACGGCCAGCAGCACGCACTGCACCGACGCCAGCACCAGCGCCGGTAGCGCGCCGCCGACGAGGATCTCCCAGTCGCGCACCTCGCCCGTGCGCAGCCGCTTGAGCACCAGGCTCTCGCGGCGTGTGACGTACACGCCGACCAGGTTCGTGTAGACGGAGAAGATCAGGGCCATGGCCAAGGTGCCGGGCACGAGGACGGTCGCGATCGACAGGCCGGTGCCGCCCAGATCAAGGTCCTCGACCAGGCCACGCATCGAGAAGGCCATGGTGGCGGGCAGTACGAGCGCCGTGAACAGGGATGCTCTGCTGCGCAGCAGCAGCGTCAGCTCCGCGCGGCCGAGGGCTGCCATGCGGGATGCGGATCCGGACCGTACGGGCGCGCCGGTGGCCATCGGTCGGGCAGGGGTGGTCGTCGTCATCGTGTTTCTTCCGTCTCCAGGTTCTTGGCGATCTCCATGAACGCCTCTTCCAGCGATGCCGACCGCGCGTCCAGGGCGCGCAGCGCGACCCCGGTCTGCTGTGCCCAGGTGAGCAGTGCGGTGGCGGTGTGCTGCAGGTCGCGGGTCTCCAGACGGACGGTCCGGCCCGCGGTCTCGTGCCGGGTCACGCCCATCTGCGCGAGCGGCGGCAGTTCACCCAGGAAGAGGTCCTGGGGCAGCTCGAAGCTGATCCGGGAGGGCCGTTCGGCCACCACGTCGGCCACCCGCCCGGTGGTGGCGATCAGCCCCTGGTGCATGATCGCCAGCCGGTCGGCCAGTTGCTCCGCCTCCTCCAGGTAGTGGGTGGTGAGCAGCACGGTCGTGCCCTGGGCCTTCAGCTCGCGGATCAACTCCCAGGTGTCGCGCCGGGACTGCGCGTCGAGGCCGGTCGTCGGCTCGTCGAGGAACAGCACCTCGGGGCGTCCCAGCAGGGCGAGTGCGAGATCGAGGCGGCGGCGTTCACCGCCGGAGAGCTGCTTGACCCGCACCGTGCGCCGGTCGCCCAGGTTGGTCAGCTCCAGGGCCTCGTCGGCGGGACGGGCACCGCTGGTGCAGCCCGCCCACATCCGTACGGTCTCCAGGACCGTCAACTCCGGCGGGAAGCCGCCTTCCTGGAGCATCACCCCGATCCGGGGCCGCACCGCCGCCCGGTCGCGGAACGGGTCCCGGCCCAGCACCCGGACCGTTCCGCCGCTGGGAGTGACCTGGCCCTCCAGGATTTCGAGTGTCGAGGTCTTGCCTGCTCCGTTGGTTCCCAGCAGGGCGAACAGTTCTCCGCGGGCGACCGTGAAGTCGATGCCGCGTACGGCGTCGAACCCCCGGTAGCTCCGCCTCAGTCCGACGGTTTCGATGACTGTGTTCATGCACTCCACACTCCCGGCGATACGAGGCGGATGGCAGTGCGGTCTGTCATGGGTCGGCATGACGTCTGTCATGGGGACCCATGACAGACCGCACTGCCAAGGGGGCCTGCTCCAGGAGAGCGTGGAGAAGTGGCCACCGGAGATGAAGTGGCCACGGGAGAAGAAGGCCGGAGACGAAAGGGAGAACATGCGGAGCGAAACGCTGATCGTCGAGGACGTGATGCTGATGCTGCTCGACGACGAGACGGGGGTCCCGGCCGGAGCGGGCACCCTTCACTACACCCTCGGCGGCGCTGTCCTCGTCGAACTCGCGCTCCTCGGCAGGATCGAGACCGACAAGGGCCGTGCAGGGCTGAACGGTTCCAAAGTCCTTGCGGTAGGGGATGGTCCACTCCCGGACCCCCTGCTTCAGTCCGCCTACGAGAAGATCGCCGAGCGGCCCTGTGACGTCCAGACGCTCCTCCTCCAGATCGGAGGCGGCCTCAGGAAACCGGTGATCGACCGGCTTGTCGAGCAAGGCTTCATTCGTCGCGAGAGCAAGCGGATGCTGGGCCTGTTCCGCACGACCAAGTTGCCGACCGACGACATGCGGCACGAGAGCGAACTCCGGCGGAAGGTGTGCGCCGTACTGGAGCGCGGCGAGAGCCCCGACGCTCGCACAGCGGCGGTGATCGCGGTGCTCTCCGCGAGCGGGACGCTACCGACGTTCCACCCGGCCCCGAAGTGGTCGACCGAGGTCAGCGAGCGCGCGAAGGAGCTGGAGCGCGGCAGTTGGGGGGCCACGGCCGTGAACACCGCGGTGACTCGAACCGCCGCGGCGAGCAGCGTGGCGAGCACCGTTGCCATTGTCTCCGTGATCACTTAGACCGACCGGCGATGGGGCAACGCCCCCCAATCGCCGGTCGGCCTCAGGGGCCGGCGAACTGGGCGAGACCGCCATGGTCCACGACCGACAGGGCCCCATGCCGGGAGGGCTCTAGATACCGAACGGCGTGGCGTAGCGGACCGTTCCGCTGGGCAGCGGGTGGTCGGCGTCGAGGGTGAGAGCCATCATGGCCTCGTCCGGGACGTCGATGCTGAGTCCGATGCCGTGGTCGGAAGCGCGAGCGAAGCCGAACCGCGGGTAGTACGCCGGGTGTCCGAGGACAGTGACGAAGTGCTCGCCAAGCTCCTTCGCGGCCCGCAACGAGGCACGGATCGCCGCGGAGCCGACGCCGGCCCTCTGGTACTCGGGCCGGACGGCGACGGGGCCCAGGCACAGGGCCGGACGGTCGTCGATATGGCAGCGGGTCAGCAGCGCGTGACCGATGGCCCTGCCGCCCTGGTCGGTGGCGACAATCGACAGTCCGTCGATCCACGAGGAGTCGGCGCGCAGCGCGTCGATGAGGTCGGCCTCCAACGGAGTGTCAAACGCGGCGAGGCTGATCTCGCGAAGGGCGGGGATGTCGGTGCTGGTCTCAGCACGCGTGATCCAGTTGATGCTCATGACGGGACGGAGATCCGTTTCATGGTTGGTTCGTACGAGAGGTGCCGACCGGGCCCGTCCTACCGTGCCGTTGGCCGCAAGTACAGGGGAATACCCGGCCAGTTGACTCTCCCACCGCGGGAGACCCGAGAGTGGGCTCATGCACGTTGAGGACAGGGGACCCTGGAGCATCGGAGAGGTCGCCGGGAAGACCGGGCTATCGGTGAAGCTCATCCGGCACTGGTCCGACATGGGGCTCGTACCGCCGACCGCGCGGACGGCTGCCGGGTACCGCGCCTACGACAGCGGGGCCGTGGCCCGGCTGGAGCTGGCGAGGACACTGCGGGACCTCGGTCTTGGCCTGCCGGTGATCCGTGACGTACTCGACCGCGAGCAGACCTTGGCGGAGGTGGCCGCGGCCCACCTCGACGCGTTGGAGGCACAGATCCGCACCCTGCGCTCTCAGCAGGCGGTACTGCGCGCCGTCGCCCGCCACGAACCCACCGCCGAAGGACTCGCCTTCATGAATCGAACCGCTCGACTGTCCACCGCTGAACGCCGCACGATCATCCACGATTTCGTGACCCGGGCCATCGGAGACCTTGATGTGCCGAGCTACCGCCGAGGACTGCTGGCCGCCACCCCGGAGCTTCCCGACAACCCCACGGACGAGCAGGTCGACGCGTGGCTCGAACTGAGCGACCTGGTGACCGATCCCGCGCTGCTCTCCGGCGTACGACGCATGGCGCGGTACGCCGCCGAGCATGCCCCCGGCGAACACGACGAGGAGACGCTCCGGGCCGCGCAGGAGGTCACCGACGACTGGACAGAGCGAGTGAACACGGCGATACGGGAGGGGATCGCCCCGGACTCACCAGCGGCCGACCCGGTCGTCGAAGCCGTCGTCGCGGCCTGGATCCCCACCCAGGCACAGACCCGTGACAAGGTGCGCACCGACAGCGCCTCGGCCAGACGTCTGCTGCTGGAGCAGCTTGAAGTCGCTTCCGACACGGGAGTCGAACGGTACTGGCAGCTGCTCTGCGTCATCAATGGCCAATCGGTGCGACCGAGTATGGAAGTGGCCGGGGACTGGCTGAAGACAGCGCTGCGCGCCAACCCCGAACCCGGGGCACGCGCGGCGGAGCTGGGTGACCTGTACGACGCCGGGACCGACGCCTGGGAACCCGCGGGTGTGCTCGACGCCTGCGAGCGAACCCTGAACGCCGTGGGCGGCGTTGTCTCCGCCGTGGATCGGGACCTGTTCGACCGGCCGACACCCTGTGCCGGCTGGGACGTTCGCACCCTGCTCAACCACCTGGTCTGGGAGAACCTGGTCTGGTCCGGCCTGGCCAACGGCGTACCTCGTCTCGACGCCACCGCCGATCACCTCGGCGAGGACCACATCGAGGCGTTCCGCTCCGCCGCGCAGGGCACACTCACCGCTTTCCGTCGCCCCGGCATGCTCGACCAGCGGTACGGACCCGCACCGGGCCGGCGGCTCGTCGAGCAGCTGATCATCGAAATGCTGGTCCACTGCTGGGACCTGGCCAAGGCGATCGGGCACCCGCGCGACCTCGTCGCCGACCTCGCCGAGTCGGCTCTCCCGGTGGTACGGGAGATATACGGCGCCCTGCCCCGAACCGCGGGCGGCTCCTTCGCTCCGCCCCGGCCGACCCCTCAAGACGCGCCCGCTCTTGACCGTCTGGCCGGCTACCTCGGCCGTACCGTCACGTGAGGTCGACGTCCGTGCGTGAACGGGAGCGGCCTCGGCCACCTCGGCGCCCTCAAGACGCGGGCCCCTGGGCGGAACCCGGACGCTCCGTTGTCGCGTCGTCATGATCGTGATGGATACAGACGGCACGCCCCTCGATGAACTCGTCCGGTCCTGGGACGGGATCCGCGAGGACTACCAAGTTTCCGAAGACAGCCGGAACGACCGGACCGTCCTCGACTGCGCCGCCCTGCTCGCCGCCGACCCCGTCGGCGAGTTGGCGTATCTGTGGACGTTCGGGCTGGTCCTGACAGCCCCCTATCTCACCTGGCTGCCGGGCGAGGGGGTGGTCACGGCAGCGGTCGACGCCCTTCGGGCCGCGGACAAAGCCATGCGTGCCCGGCACTGCGACCATGCCTCCCACCCGTACGAGACGCATACCGACGAGGACGACGAGCACCTCGCCGCCCTGCTGCCGCCACTCGCCGACGAGACGGACGAGTGGCAGGAGGACCGGCCCCGGGACGAGTGGCTCTGCCCGCGCAATGCGGCCGGATTCGCGCGGATCGCCATGGACATCATCGAGCCGGGCTCGGCCACGGACATCCCCGCGCGCCTGCCGCTGGAGGCGCTGGACGCCATCAGCACGCTCTCCGCCCTCCTTGAGGGGTACGCGAAGCCGTGGACCGACATCGATGACGAGATCGCCTCGCAGGGCTGGAACCTGTCCACCGCGGCGGATCCGGACGAACGCGCGGGCCGGGTCATGGTCGTCAGGGCGGTGAGCTGGTACGCCGTCTCCGGCATGGTGCGCAAGAAGTCGGTCCTCGACGACCTGATCGAGGCGCTGGAAAAGACTCTGACGCACGACTCCGGTCCGTGCCCGCACGGCCCGGACGGTCACCCCCAGCTGCCCGACAGCGGACCGTCGGCCGCCGAGCTCGGCATCAGACTGAGCTCCGCCGGCGGCCGGGGCGCCTATGAACGCGACCGCCGGATCGGGAGTGATGCCGCGCCGCTGGAGACCCTGCTGTGCCCGGCGTTCACCACCGCCACCGCGCGGGAGTCCCTGGATCTGCTGTGTGAACGCCGCGAGGTGCTCTTCGGCCGACGCGACACCTCCCACGCCGACGCGGAGTACCTGCGCCCGGACGGGCGGCTGGACATCGAGAAGATCACGGAGCGGCTCGACGAGCTGCCCTGGAACGAGGAGTACGCCGAGGACCTGGGGCTGTGGGCGGCCCGACGGTACGAGCACACCTCCGGCGACCGCGAGCGCGCCGTACTGCTGCTCACCGCCTACCAGGCGATGCACGTCGCGTATCCGAGCCCGGCACTCCCCGTGGTCCGCGACATCCTCCCCGTACTGCGCACCGTCGCCGGCTTCCCCCGGCCGCAGGAGTGCGGCCACAGCGACGAGCACCCCCGGCTGCGGTACGCGGAGTTCCGGCAGGGGATGCCGCACTTCTACGCGCCGGACGAGTTCCCGGCGCCGGAAGGCGTGAGCGGACCGGAAGCCTGGACCTGTGCGCGGTTCCTCGGGGAGGTCGCCGACAAGGGGGTCGACGACCTGGAGGACCTGATCGAGGACGAGGAGGACGACGACGAGGAATAGGGCCTTTCACCGTCACGGACGGAAGCCCCGACACGGGAGCCCGAACACGGGAGCCCGAACGCAGGAGCCCGAACGCTTGGACGACATCGGCGCCACAGCGGAACGCACAGGTGGATACTGGTACGAGGAGGTGCATCATGCGCAAAATAGCCGATTGTCGCGACTTCCCGAGCGAGACGAAATGCACCCTCGCCATATCCGGCGAGGAGGAGGAAGTGGTCCGCGCCGCCGGCGAGCACGCCGCGTCCGTGCACGGGCACATGGACGGCCCCGAGCTGCGGGAGCAGATCCGCGCCGGGCTCAAGGACGAGATGCCGCAGCACGCCTGAAGGACGAACGCGTGCCTGAAGGACGACCGCGCCGCCCGGGGCGACTCAGCTCTCCCGGCCGCCCCGGGGCTTGGCGCCCACCTGGAAGGTGGTGCCGAAGGGATCGGTGATCTCCGCCATCCGCGCATAGATGGTGTCCTCGGGGGCACTCGCGGTGCCGCCCGCCGCGACGGCCCGTCGGACCGTGTCGTCGGTGTCCGCGACCTCGAAGACCGTCTGCCAGACGGAAGAGGTTGTCGTGGGTACATCCGTCGCGGGTACGCCCATGATGCCACCGATCTCATGACCGTCCGGGCGGCGCAGGAAGCTGAAGTCCGCGTCCGGAAGATCCTCGTTGGCGTCCAGGGTGAAGCCGAAGACCGCCGGGTAGAAGGCCCGCGCCGGTCCCGGATCCGGGGTGGTCAGGTCATTGCGGATCAAGGAGCCCGGCTCGTTCACTGTCTCGCAGCCGGGGTGGGTACGGCCTTGCCAGAGGCCGAAGCGGGCGCCCACGGGGTCCTTCGCGAGTGCCCTGCGGCCCACCCCGACGTCGTGCGGACTCTGGAGCACAGTGCCGCCTGCGCGGGTGACACGCTCGGCGGTGGCGTCGCAGTCCTCGGTGGCGAAGTACATGAGCCAGTGGCCGGGATTTCCTGCCGTGGGGTCGCCGGCGCCGGCGGGCTGCCTGAGCCCCGCGACGGCACGGCCACGCAGGAGACACATCGCGTAGCCGCCGGACCTGGCCGCGACCCCCGTCCCGGTCTCCGCACCACCGGCCGCCCCCGCCGACTCGACACTGAAGTCCCAGCCGAGGAGCGCCCCGTAGAACTCCATCGCGCGATCGAGGTCCGGCACGTCAAGATCGATCCACGTGGGGGTACCGTCCGGCTGATTGCTGGTGACGTAGCTCATCGGTGTCTCCTGTTTCCTGCGGTGCGGGTATTTCCCGCGGTGCGAGGTTGGATGTCCGACGCTAGATCGCATGCAGGTCAGGCCCTGTCCTATATCGGCTTCCCATATCCGTCCGCTTCTCTATCCCTCCGCTTCCGTATCCGTCCGCCTCCCGCACCTTCGGCGTGGCGCGATTCTCGTAGAATCACCGGATGAGCGCTCCCGATTCCGACACCGGCCTCGACACCCGTCCCGACGCCCGTCCCGAGGCCCCTTCCGAGACAGCCGCCGCGACAGGTTCCGAGGCGGTTTCCGAGGCGCCTCCCGGGGCGAGCGAGGCGAGCGAGGCACTGGGTGTCCTGCGCCGCGTCTTCGGATACGACTCGTTCCGCGGGAGCCAGCAGGAGATCATCGAGCATGTGGTCGGCGGCGGCGACGCCCTCGTCCTCATGCCGACCGGCGGCGGAAAGTCGCTCTGCTACCAGATCCCCTCGCTGGTACGGAAAGGCGTCGGCGTCGTCGTATCGCCGCTCATCGCGCTCATGCAGGACCAGGTCGACGCTCTGCGGGCGCTCGGAGTCAGGGCCGGGTTCCTGAACTCCACCCAGGATCTCGACGAACGCAGGCTCGTGGAGGCCGAGTTCCTGGCCGGTGAGCTGGACCTGCTCTATCTGGCGCCGGAGCGGCTGCGTGTCGAGGCGACCGTACGGCTGCTGGAGCGCGGCACGATCTCGCTGTTCGCCATCGACGAGGCGCACTGCGTGGCCCAGTGGGGGCACGACTTCCGCCCCGACTACCTCGCCCTGTCCGCGCTGCACGAGCGCTGGCCCGATGTGCCGCGTATCGCGCTGACCGCGACCGCCACCGAGGCCACGCACGCGGAGATCGCGTCCCGGCTCCAGCTCCAGGACGCCCGGCACTTCGTCGCGAGCTTCGACCGGCCGAACATCCAGTACCGCATCGCGCCGAAGAACGACCCCAAGCGGCAGCTGCTGCAGCTGCTGAGCGCCGAGCACCCCGGCGACGCGGGAATCGTCTACTGCCTCTCCCGGGCATCGGTGGAGAAGACCGCCGAATTCCTGGTGAAGAACGGCGTCTCCGCGCTGCCGTACCACGCGGGTCTCGACTCCCGTGTGCGCGCCGAGCATCAGTCGCGCTTCCTGCGGGAGGACGGGCTGGTCATGGTCGCGACGATCGCGTTCGGGATGGGCATCGACAAGCCGGACGTACGCTTCGTCGCCCACCTCGACCTCCCCAAGTCCGTCGAGGGGTACTACCAGGAGACCGGGCGTGCCGGGCGTGACGGGCTGCCGTCCACGGCCTGGCTGGCGTACGGCCTCCAGGATGTCGTCCAGCAGCGGAAGATGATCGACACCTCCGAGGGCGACGAGGCGCACCGGCGGCGGCTGAGCGAGCATGTGGACGCCATGCTCGCGCTCTGCGAGACGGTCGAGTGCCGCCGGGTCCAACTGCTCGCGTACTTCGGGCAGAAGAGCACCGCGTGCGGCAACTGCGACACGTGTCTGACGCCGGCGGAGTCCTGGGACGGCACGGTGCCCGCGCAGAAGCTGCTGTCGACCGTGGTCAGGCTGAAGCGCGAGCGCAATCAGAAGTTCGGCGCGGGACAGGTCACCGACATCCTGCTGGGCAAGAAGACGGCCAAGGTCATCCAGTTCGATCATGACGCGCTCAGTGTGTTCGGTATCGGTACGGAGCTGCGCGAGGCGGAGTGGCGGAGCGTGGTGCGGCAGCTGCTGGCGCAGGGGCTGATCGCCGTCGAGGGCGACTACGGGACGCTGGTCCTCACGGACGAGAGCGGCGAGGTCCTGGGCGGGCGGCGCCCGGTCTCGCTGCGGCGCGAACCCGAGAAGGCGGCGCGGCCCGCGCGCGAGAAAACGGAGAAGTCGGCCAGGAACCGTGCCGCGCCCGTCGATCTGCCGGAGGAGGCCCTGCCGGTCTTCGAGACGCTGCGGGCGTGGCGGGCCGCTACGGCGAAGGAGCAGGGCGTGCCCGCGTATGTCGTCTTCCATGACGCGACGCTGCGCGAGATCGCGATGCTGAGCCCGTCGAGCCTGTCGGAACTCGGCACGGTGACCGGGGTCGGCGAGAACAAGCTGGCGAAGTACGGGGAGCAGATCCTGGAGACGCTCGGTACGTCGTGATCCACCCGCCGCCCCGGCTCCATCCGAATTTGTTCAGGCACCCGCGTCTCAAGCACTCTCGTCTCAGGCACCCGCGTCGAGACACAGGTTCCAACGGCCGGGGCCGCCCGTCAGGGTGATCGTCGACAGCGGGCGGACGTCCACGTACCAGTACGTCCGGGGCGGCGCCTTCAGCGCGTACACCAGGGCCGCCCGTACGACGGCGGGTTCGGCGACCGCGACGATGGCGGCGACGTCCTCGGCCGGGCGAGTGTCCAGCCAGCCGCCTATCCGGGAGATGAAGGCCAGCAGGGGCTCGCCGCCGTGCGGGGCGGAGCGCGGGTCGGCGATCCAGGCGTCCACGGCCGCCGGTTCGCGGGCCATCACCTCACCGAGGGTGAATCCGCGCCAGCGGCCCATGTCGCAGTCGCGCAGGGCCGGTTGGGCCAGGGGTGCGAAGCCCAGAGCGTCACCGGTGGCGCGGCTGCGCAAGGTCGGCGAGCAGTACCGGAGATCGGCGGCGGCCAGCGGGACCAGGGCATGGGCGACGAGCTGCATCTGGTGCCAGCCGACCTGGTCGAGCGGACGGTCGTCGTCGAAGCGCTCGTCGAACAGGTCCGAGCTCCGCGCGGCGGCGATCAACGTGACCCGAACACTCATGGCCGCGATCGTGGATCCGAAAACCCAGCGGGTCAAGAGGAATCCGACCGGCACAATCGAGTCAACTCGGCTTGTATGAGCGCGACTTGGGATCAACCCTTCTGGACTCTTCTGGAACTCTTCTGGTTGCGGACGGGTGTTCAGTCGCACCGTCAACCAGGCGAGCCGATGCCTCCGCTCACCCGAGCACCTCGTCACACGCCGTACGCAGCCGCCGCACCCCCTCGGCGATCTCGGCGGCGCCCGCCACCGCCGCGAAGCTCAACCGCAGGTGTGCGGCCGGTGGTTCGGCGCTGAAGTACGGGCGCCCCGGGGCCACCGCGACACCCGCGCGCAGAGCGGCCGAGACGATCTCCCGCTCGCAGGCGCCGTCCGGGAGGCGGAGCCAGAGGTGGTAGCCGCCGGACGGGACGTACGGGAGGTCCAGTTCGGGCAGTTCGGTGCGCAGCGCGGCGGCCAGGGTGTTCCTGCGGGTCTGCAACTCGGCGGACACGGTCCGCAGATGACGGTTCCAGGCGGCCGATCCCACCAGTTCCAGAGTGGCTTCCTGGAACGGGCGCGGGACGAAGAAGGTGTCGACCACATGGATGGCGCGCAGCCGCTCCAGGACCGGACCCCGGGCCGCGAGCGCGCCCACCCGCAGGCTCGGGGAGGTCGCCTTGGTGAGTGAGCAGACATGGACGACGACACCGTCGGGGTCGTGTGCGGCGAGTGTCTCGGGCAGCGGGCCCGCGTCCGTGTGCACCATCAGCCGCGCGAAGTCGTCCTCGATCACGAAGGCCCCGAACTCCCGGGCGATGCGCAGCACTTCGGGCCTGCGCTCCGGGGAGAGCACGGCGCCGGTGGGGTTCTGGAAGAGCGGCTGGCACACGAAGACCCGGGCGCCGGAGGCCCGGAAGGCGGCGGCGAGGAGGTCGGGCCGTACGCCGTCGCGGTCCACCGGCACCGGCACCGGCCGCAGCCCTGCGGCGCGGGCGATCGCCAGCGTCCCCGGGTACGTGGGCGACTCGACCAGGACGGGCGCACCGGGCGGGGCAAGCGCCCGCAGCGCGGTGGTCAGCGCGCTCTGGCCGCCCCCCGTGACCAGGACTTCCGCCTCCGTGCGGCTGCCTCCGATCCACCGGGCGAACCAGGCCCGCAGCTCGTGCAGTCCGTCGGCGGGCGGCCTGCTCCAGACGCCGGGCCGCCTGCCCGCCCGCGCCAGGGCCGCGGCCATCGCCTGTTCGGGCTGGAGCGAGGTGTGCAGATAGCCGCCGGTGAACTCGATGACGCCGGGCGGCGGCGCGTCCAGGGTGATCAGGACACCGGAGGCGTCGACGGCACGCGGTACGAGTTCGGTGGCGGCGTCGGCACTGAGGGTGACCTCCTGCCAGCAGGTGTCACCGGGCGCCGGCGTCCCGGTCCGGGCGGGCGCGCGGAAGACCCCGGCGCCGGGGCGGGTCACGACCAGCCCTTCGGACACGAGCCGGGCGAGTGCGCGGGAGACGGTCACCGGGGAGACCCGGTACTGGTCGACCAGCGCCCTGCTCGACGGCAGCTTTCCACCTGGGGAGTAGCGGTTCAATTCCCGCCTCAGGGAATCCGCCAGTTCGGCCACGCTGCTACGCTCTTGCATGACAGCACAGGATAGCGCTACTCCGAACGCAACGATAGCGGTCAACGACGGTACGGGCGGTACGGACGAGACCGCCCGCAGCGGCACGCTCCTCGCCGTGCTGGGCGTGGTGGCCTTCTCCCTCACCTTCCCGTCCACCGTGTGGGGGCTGGAGAGCTTCGGCCCCTGGTCGTTCGTGGCCGCGCGCAGCGCACTCGCCGCGCTCATCGCCGGAGGCTTTCTGCTGGCGCTCCGCGTCCCGGTCCCCGAGCGGCGGCACTGGGGCGGGCTCGCGGTGGTCGCCGGCGGGGTCGTGGTCGGCTTCCCGCTCCTGACAACGCTGGCGCTGGAGACTTCCACCACCTCGCACGCGGCCGTGGTGGTCGGTCTGCTGCCGCTGACCACGGCCGCGTTCGCCGCCGTCCGTACGGGCCGCCGCCCCGCCCGTACGTTCTGGATCGCCGCCCTCGTCGGCGCCGCCGTGGTGATCACCTTCGCGGTCCAGCAGAGCGGCGGGGCCCTCTCCACCGGCGATGTCTACCTCTTCGGCGCGCTGCTGGTGTGCGCGGCGGGATACACGGAGGGCGGCAGGCTGGCCCGGGTGATGCCGGGCTGGCAGGTGATCGGCTGGGCGCTGATCGCGTGTCTGCCGCTCTCGGTGACGGGCGTGGCGGTGGCCCTGGCCTTCGAACCGGTGCACCTGACGGGCCACGGGGTGATCGGACTCGCCTGGGTGGCCGCGGTCTCGACCTTCTTCGGGCTGTACGTCTGGTACCGCGGCATGGCGTCGATCGGCATCGCCAGGGCGAGCCAGCTTCAGCTCGCCCAGCCGGTGCTGACCCTGGTCTGGTCGGTGTTCCTGCTCGGCGAACAGCTCACGCCCGCCGCGCCGGTGGCGGCCGTGGCGGTACTGGTCTGCATCGCGGTCACCCAGCGGGCGCGCGGCTGACGGGGACCGGCCCCCGCCCGTCCCGGCTCAACCCGTCGCGCACCGCCTCAGCCCGCGCCGCCCAGCAGCGGCGCCCGCTTTCCGTAGTGGTCCCTCACCACCCGCGTCATCGCCCCGATCGGATCCGTACCGACTTCCTTCCCCGAGAAGTAGCAGTGCCCGTGCACCCCGGGATACTTCTTGGCGAGGGTGAGATGCCGGGACAGCTCGGCCGGGTCCTGCCAGGCGGCCGGCTGCGCCGGGTCCCCCGCCTTGTAGAGGGCCTCGCCGATGTAGAGATCGACGCCCGTCCCCCGTACCACCCCGTCCCACCAGCGCAGCAGCTTCGCGTAGTCGGCCGCGGCGAAGCCGATGTTCCAGTACAACTGCGGGGCGATGTAGTCGATCCAGCCCTTCTGGACCCACTTGCGGGTGTCGGCGTGCAGATCGTCGTACGTCTGCACGCCCGCCCGCGTGTCGGAGCCGGCGGGATCGGTGGCGATGTTGCGCCACACCCCGAACGGGCTGATCCCGAACCGCACGTCCTTCTTGATCTTCTTGATCCGGCCCGACATCTCCCGAACCAGCCGGTCGGTGTTGTCCCGCCGCCACGCCGCCTTGTTCGCGAAGGCGCCCCCGTAGCGTTGGTACGCCGCGTCGTCCTTGAAGGTCTGCCCGGCGACCGGATACGGGTAAAAGTAGTCGTCCCAGTGCACCGCGTCGACGTCGTAACGCTTGACGGCGTCCAGCATCGCGTCCTGGACGAATTTCCTGACCTCGGGCAGGCCCGGGTTGTAGTACAGCTTCCCGCCGTAAGGCAGGACCCAGCCCGGGTGCACACGCGCGGGGTGTTTCGCGGACAGCCGTGACGGATCGGTGTGGGTGGCGACGCGGTACGGATTGAACCAGGCGTGCAGCTCCAGCCCTCGCGCGTGCGCCTCGCGCACCGCCGTGCCCAGCGGGTCCCAGCCCGGGGCCTTGCCCTGCGTGCCGGTGAGGCACTGCGCCCAGGGTTCGTACGGTGAGGGCCACAGGGCGTCCGCCGTGGGCCGGACCTGGAGCACGACGGCGTTCAGCCTGCGGGCCACCGCCGTGTCCAGGTGCTTGATCAGTTCGGCCTTCTGCCGCGCGGCCGTCAGCCCCGGTTTCGAGGGCCAGTCACGGTTGGTGACGGTCGCGATCCACATACCGCGCAATTCGCCGCGCGAAGCCTGGTGTCCCCCGCCCCCGCCATGCCCCCGGCGCCCTCGATCACGTACCACCGCGGCCGCGTCCCCGGCCATCAGCAGCGAGGCCGCCACCCCCGCAGCGGCCACCCCGAGCTCCCGCCGGCCGATCCGTCCGGCGCCCCGCCCCTCGCCCGGTCTCCCGGCGAGCCCGCCGCCGCGCCCCTGGCCCTGCCCCATGTGCCGCTCCCTGTCGCTCTGTTCCATGCGCCTTCCTTCCCACCGGGGGCGTCCGCACCGGCCGGACCCGGTGCGCACGGACCGCCATCTCCTGCGCACGGACCGCCGTGCCCGCTGAGCATGCCCGCCCCGGCACGTCGTCCACACACCCGGGCGGAGTAACGTCCTGTCCGGAGGCAGGTGCCGAAACACCGGGACGACCTGCCGGGACACGGACCAGCGAAAGGCACGATGTGACCGACACCCTGACCGATATCGCCCGCGTCGGAGTGGTGGGCTGCGGCCAGATGGGCGCAGGCATCGCGGAGGTCGCCGCCCGCAGCGGCCTGGAGGTCATGGTCGCCGAGACCACCGGGGAAGCCCTGGAAATCGGCCGCACCCGGCTTCTGAACTCCCTCTCGAAGGCAGCGGAACGGGGCAAGATCACCGAGGAGGAGAGCGAGGCCGCACTCGGCAGGCTCAGCTTCACCACCGACCTCGGGGAGTTCGCCGACCGCGACCTCGTCATCGAGGCGGTCGTGGAGAACGAGCAGGTCAAGACCGAGATCTTCCAGGTGCTCGACCAGGTCGTGACCCGCCCCGACGCCATCCTGGCCTCCAACACCTCCTCCATACCGCTGGTCAAGCTCGCCGTCGCGACCTCCCGTCCCGACCAGGTCATCGGCATCCACTTCTTCAACCCGGCGCCCGTGCAGAAGCTGGTCGAGCTGATCCCCGCGCTGACGACGTCCGAGGAAACGATCAAGCGGGCCGACACCGTCGTCCGGGAGCTGCTGGGCAAGCACCCGATCCGGGCGCAGGACCGCTCGGGCTTTGTGGTGAACGCGCTCCTCATTCCGTATCTGCTCTCCGCGATCCGGATGTTCGAGTCGGGCATAGCGAGCCGCGAGGACATCGACAACGGCATGGAGCTCGGCTGCGCCCACCCGATGGGGCCGCTCAAGCTCGCCGACCTGATCGGCCTGGACACGGTGGCCTCGGTCGCCGACTCGATGTACGCGGAGTTCAAGGAGCCGCTGTACGCCGCTCCCCCGCTGCTTCAGCGGATGGTGGACGCGGGCCGGCTCGGCCGCAAGACGAACGCGGGCTTCTACTCGTACCCCTGAGCACGCCCACACGTACTTCCGCGCGCCCTGCCCGTACCTTCGCGCGCCCCGCCCGCACTCCGGAGCACTACCGAGCACTCCCGCTCGCGCTCCGGAGTGCGGGCGTGTCTGCTCCGGAACGCCGCCGTCCGTACTTCCGAGTACCCCCCACGCTCGTGATTCGCACGGAGTGTGCGAAGGGCGCTCGCATATGCCATCCACGCACCCTGATGCCCTCCGTCCAGGCGTAGTTGACTCAGTTCCACCCACTCATAGAACTGTCGTACAACATTCCCGAACAGGAGCGGACTCGTGCCCACCGACCCCGATTATTCCGTGGCCGTCGAGAGCCACGCGGAGTTACGCCGCGGCCTCGACGTCGGTCTCGCAAGGACCGACGGCAGACTGGCGCTGCTGGCCCAGCGCAACGACCAGACCGACAAGGATGTGGACGATCTGGCCGCGCGCGTCGCGGCCCTGGAGAACGCCAGGTGGCCGCTGCCCGCCGTGGCCGCTCTCTGCTCAGTCGGAGCACTCGCGGTGACGGTCTGGCAGGGCATCGGTCACTAGTGCCCCTCCTCCCGGCAACGTTTGCCCCGTCGCGACGCCCGGCACGCGCGCTCGCCGCGTTGGCCAAAAGCCCAAGTAGCTCCGCTACAAGGGCTTCCGGCCGCCTTGCGATCACACGCACCGACCGCCGCTCCTTGACGGGCAAACATTGCCGATCGCGGCACTAACACTCACCAGCGCCGAGCCACTAGCTGGGGCGCTCGCGGAACAACCCCGAACTGGATCTAGCCCAGCCTTAAGTGATGGAGCATCAGCAGCCCGGCCGCCATATTGGCGGCCGGGACCTCGCCCCTGGCGATCATGTCGGGCACCAGCTTGAGCGGCACCCACTCCCGGCGCGAGGACTCGAAATCGTCCTCGGGATAGCCGATGAACGTGGCCTCCTCGGCCCAGTAGAGGTGATGGCGGGCGTCGGTCAGGCCGTTGGACGGCTCGACCGTCAGGAGATGCCGGAGCGGTCCGGGGCGCCACCCGGTCTCCTCCTCCATCTCCCGTGCCGCCGCGGTCTCGATGTCCTCGCCGTCCTCGACGACGCCTGCGGCCAGCTCCCAGCCCCAGCTGTCGGTGATGAAGCGGTGCCTCCAGAGCATGAGCACCTCGTTCGCCTCGTTGACCACGGTCGCCACGGCGACCGGACGCAGCCGGATGAGGAAGTGGTCCAGGTGCCGGCCGTCAGGGAGTTTGACGTCCGCCAGGTTGACCTGGAACCAGCGATTCTCGTACACAGTCTGTTCGGTTAGTTTCGTCCACTGCACGTTTCTGCCACCTTCCGACAAGTTGATGGCAATATCGCAGCAGCAGCTCACCTCCACGGGAACGCGTAGGGGGCTCACGGAGGGACCGGTGCAGGGCCTCCGCGAGGCCTCCGTAGGGACTACGAAAGGTCTCCACAGGGACTGCACGGAGACTGTGCGGGTACCCCGCAGGGGCTATGCGATGCCCCCGCGGGGACTACATGGGACTACGGTGGGCGCCGGTCCCGGGGACGATCACGGGCCCCACGGCGGGGTCACAGAGGGAGACTGAGCGCCCCGTCGATCAGTTCGGCCGTTTCCTCCGCGTCGGCGGAACCGCTGGCGACCAGCTGTTCGCGTACCGCGCGCAGCCGGTCCCGCAGTCGCTGGGACTCCATTCCCCTGGCCCGTTCGGCCATCTCCGCCGCCGTCCTCGCGGCGCGGTCGGGTTCACCCTGCCGCAATTCGATATGGCTGAGCATCGCGAGCCGGTGCACGCGCCCGCGGTCGTGCGCCGGTGTGTCCACGGCAGCGGCCGCGTGCACCCGAGCGGCCGTCAGATCACCGAGGCTCAACAGCGCCTCCGCCACCTGTACGTTCACCAGGCCCGGCTGGACATAGCCCGTCTCGTCCGGCTCACCGGCCGGCCGGATACGCTCCGCTTCCGTCTCCGCGAGCCGGATACAGCCGAGCGCGGCGCCGCTGTCGCCGAGATGGGCGTACGCCTTGGCCTGCATCGCGTACAGGTCCGCGGCCAGCGCGGGGGTGATCTGGCGCCCCGCCGTGCGCAGCGCGGCCTCGGCGAACGCGACGGCCTGGCGGTACTCCCCCATGAACAGCGACTGGTTGACCAGCAACGCGATCACATAGGCGCCAAGTCCCCGGTCGCCACTGGCCTTGGCCAGCCGCAGCGCCTGGTGGAAGTAGCGCTGGGCGAGACCGTGGGCGTCGGAGTCGTACGCGCAGATTCCGGCCACCGCGACCAACCCGCCGGTGGACCGGTGCAGTTGTCGTCCCAGGGCGTCGCTGTACCCGCCGCGCAGCAGGGGCGCGGTCTCGGCGTTGAGGAAGCCGACGACCCGGGCGCGGGTGGCGACGCCTCCGGCTCTTCGGTACATCAGTTCGTAGTGCGCCCTCGCCGCCCGCATCAACTTGATGTCGGCCGGGCCGACTCTCGTACAGCCGCTGCGGGAGACGTCGGAGTCCTCCGGAGGGTTCTCCCACTCCCACACGGGCATGATCGCGGGCGTGCCGGTGACGGCGGGAGCCTCGACTATGTGCGGCCGTTGCTGTTCGTCACTGCGCCACAGGGCGGTGGCCCGCTCCACGAATCCGGCGAGCGGTGTGGCGCCCGGCATCAGCGATTCCCCCGCCACGCCGAGCCCGATGTCGTCCAGGGTGAGCGGACGGCGCAGCCGGTCGCTGAGGACCGCGCAGATCAGGTCGGGCACCTGACCGCGCGGCCGCTGGCCCTTCAACCACCGTGATACGGCGGTGTGTTCGTACCGCAACGCGATGCCCCTGGCCCGGCCCGCCTGATTGATACGGGCGGCAAGGCCGGCGTGGGAGATACCCGCCTCGTCGAGCAGGGAATCGAGCAGGCTGTTGGGCTGCATGTGGCCCCTCCGATTACTCGTCATGTCAAGAGTAGCGAAGGGGCAATCGCACGGGGTGTGAACGGAATGCCCTCGTCCGGACCGTGCGCACACTGTCCATCGGACCGTGTGGCCGGTTGACTTGAGTCGCCTCGCTCCGCAACGGGGCCTCCGGGCCACCGGCTCCCCCTCGTATCAGCGCGGTGGCCCGAAACGGCGTGGGGGGGGCCCCCGCCGGCCCCCCCCCCCCCCCCCGGGGGGCCCCCCCCCCCCCCCCCCCCCCCCCCCCCCCCCCCCCCCCCCCCCACACCCCCCCCCCCGTGGTGGGGGCGCCGCCGCAATGCCCCCCCCCGCCCCTCACCGGGTACTGGGTACTACGCGCCGCGCAGCACCGCCCCGGTCCGCTCGGCCGCGAGCGCGACCGCCGCGTCACGGGCGGCCGTGGCCTCCTCGACCGTCAGCGTCCGGTCCGCCGCGCGGAAGCGCAGGGCGTACGCCAGCGACTTGCGCCCCTCACCGATCTGCTCTCCGGCGAAGACGTCGAACAGCCGCAGGGACTCCAGGAGTTCACCCGCGCCCTCGCGCAGCGCCCGCTCCACCTCGGCGGCCGGCACGTCCTGGGGGACGACCAGCGCCACGTCCTGGGTGGCGACCGGGTAGGAGGAGATCCGCGGCGCCTGGAGCGGGCCGGTGCCCGCCCGCTCCAGCAGATCGAGGTCGATCTCCATGGCGCAGGCGCGCTCCGGCAGTCCGAGCGCCTTGACGACGCGCGGGTGCAGCTCTCCGGCGTGGCCGACGAGCGTCTCCTCGCCGTTCACGGTGACGAACAGCGCCGCGCAGCGGCCCGGATGCCACGGCTCACGCCGGCCGGCCCGTACGGCGAGGGCGGCCCCGGCCTCCTTGGCGACGGTACGGGCGGCCTCGACGGCGTCCGCCCAGTCCGCCGGGCGGCCCTTGCCCCACCAGCCGGCCTGCTCGCGCGCCCCGGCCAGGACGACCGCGGCGTACCGCGGCTGGAGCGGCAACGCCGCGTCCAGTCCGGCCAGTTCCTCGTCGGACGGACGTCCGTCGACGGGCAGCCGGACCGGTACGGTCTCGTCGCCGGTCGGCCGGAAGACCAGGCCGGTCTCGAAGAGCGCCAGGTCGTGCGAGCCGCGCCCGTCGTTGCGGCGCAGCGCCGTGAGGAGGCCCGGCAGCAGCGTGGTGCGCAGCGCCGGCTCCTCGTCGGAGAGCGGGTTGACGAGCATGACCGTGCGGCGCCGGTCGTCGTCGGCGGGCAGCCCGAACGAGTCGAGCACCGCGTCGCCGATGAACGGGTAGTTCAGCGCCTCGACATAGCCCGCTCCGGCGAGCGCGCGGCCGATCCCGCGGTGCAGCCGCTGACGCTCGGTGAGCCCGCGGCCCGACGGCGGGGTGGGCAGCGTCGAGGGGAGGTTCTCGTACCCCTCCAGGCGGATGACCTCCTCGGCGAGGTCGTTGGGCTCGCCGAGGTCGGGACGCCAGGACGGGACGGTGACGATCAGCTCGTCCTGCCCGTAGGCGTCGCAGCCGATCTCCTGGAGCCGTCGTACGACGGTCTCCCGCCCGTAGTCGACACCCGCGACGCGGTCGGGGTGATCGGCGGGCATGGCGATGGTGTGCGGCCCGGAGGGCGCGACGACATCGGTGACACCGGCCTCGGCGGAGCCGCCCGCGAGCAGCACCAGCAGGTCGACGGTCCGCTGTGCGGCGGCGGCCGTGGCCTGCGGGTCCGCCCCGCGCTCGAAGCGCTTGGACGCCTCGGAGGGCAGCTTGTGGCGGCGCGCGGCGCGGGCGATGGTGATCGCGTCGAAGTGCGCGGCCTCGATGACGACCTCTGTGGTGCCCCGCGTCTCGCCCGTTTCCGGGTCGGTGACGACATCGGCGATCTCGGTGTCGGCCCCGCCCATCACGCCGGCGATGCCGATCGGGCCACGGTCGTCGGTGATGACCAGGTCCTCGGCGTCCAGGACCCGCTTGGCGCCGTCGAGCGTGGTGATCTTCTCGCCGGCGTGCGCGCGCCGGACGCCGATCGGCCCGTCGAGCCGGGACCGGTCGTACGCGTGCAGCGGCTGGCCCAGCTCCAGCATCACGTAGTTGGTGATGTCGACCGCGAGCGAGATCGGCCGCATGCCGGCCTTCTGGAGCCGGCGCCGCAGCCAGATGGGGCTGCGTGCCTCGGGGTCGAGACCGGTGACCGTACGGGCCGTGAAGCGGTCGCAGCCCGCGGGGTCGGCGATCTTCACCGGGTAGCCGAACGCGTTGGGCGCGGGGGTGTCGAGCAACGCCGGGTCGCGCAGCGGCAGGCCGTACGCGATGGCGGTCTCGCGGGCGACTCCGCGCAGCGAGAGGCAGTAGCCGCGGTCGGGCGTGACGGCGATGTCGAGGACCTCGTCCACCAGCTCCAGGAGCGCGATGGCGTCGGTGCCGGCCTCGTGCTCGGGCGGCAGCACGATGATGCCGCCCGTGCCGTCGTCACCCATGCCCAGCTCGTCGCCGGAGCAGATCATGCCGTGCGAGGTCCTGCCGTACGTCTTGCGCGCGGAGATCGCGAAGTCGCCCGGCAGTACCGCGCCGGGGAGGACCACGACGACCTTGTCGCCGACGGCGAAGTTCCGTGCGCCGCAGACGATCTCCTGCGGCGCACCGGTGCCGTTGGCGGTGCCGACATCGACGGTGCAGAAGCGGATGGGCTTCTTGAAGCCCTCCAGCTCCTCGATGGTGAGTACCTTGCCCACGACGAGGGGGCCCTTGAGGCCGGCGCCGAGCTGCTCGACGGTCTCGACCTCCAGACCGGCGGAGACGAGCTTGGCCTGCACCTCACGGCCGGTCTCCGTCGCCGGCAGGTCGACGTACTCCCGCAGCCAGGAAAGCGGGACGCGCATCAGATCTCCATCCCGAACGGCCGGGTGAACCGGACGTCACCCTCGACCAGGTCTCGCATGTCTTCGACGTTGTGGCGGAACATGAGCATCCGTTCGATGCCGAACCCGAAGGCGAATCCGCTGTACTTCTGAGGGTCGACTCCGCAGGCGGTCAGCACCTTCGGGTTGACCATGCCGCAGCCGCCCAGCTCGATCCAGCCCTCACTGCCACAGGTGCGGCAGGGCCGGTCGGGGTTGCCGACCGAGGCGCCGCGGCACACGTAGCAGACCATGTCCATCTCGGCGGACGGCTCGGTGAAGGGGAAGAAGTTCGGCCGGAGCCGGGTCTTCATGTCCGGGCCGAAGAGCGCCTGGACCATGTGGTCCAGCGTGCCCTTGAGATCGGCCATGGTGAGCCCCTCGTCGACGGCCAGCAGCTCGATCTGGTGGAAGACCGGGGTGTGCGTGGCGTCCAGCTCGTCGGTGCGGTAGACGCGCCCCGGGCAGACGATGTAGACGGGCGGCTCGCGGTCGATCAGGGCACGGGCCTGGACCGGCGAGGTGTGCGTACGGAGCACGACACCGGACTCGTCGCCCGTCGTGCCTTCGGGGCCCTGGACGAAGAAGGTGTCCTGCATCTGGCGCGCCGGGTGGTCGGGCACGAAGTTGAGCGCGTCGAAGTTGAACCACTCCGCCTCGGCCTCGGGCCCTTCGGCGACCTCGTAGCCCATGGCGACGAAGACGTCCGCGACCCGCTCCATGAACGTGGTCAGCGGATGACGGGCGCCGGCCGGGGTGCGGTCGTACGGCAGCGTGACATCCACCGCCTCCTCGACCAGCACACGGGTGTCGCGCTCGGCCTCCAGCTCCGCCTGACGGGCGGCGAGGGCCTTGCTGACGGCCCCGCGCGCCTGGCCGACGCGCTTACCTGCCTCGGCCTTGGCCTGCGGCGGCAGCGCGCCGATCTCCCGGTTGGCGAGGGCGAGCGGCGAGGTGCCCGAGGTGTGGGCGGTCTTGGCGTGGGCGAGTGCGTCGAGGTCACCGGCCGCGGCGAAGGCGGCGAGCGCCTCGTCCCGCATGCGTTCGATCTGCTCCGGTTTCAGTGCCTCGACCTCGACTGGGTCGTACGACTTGTTGGGTGCCGACATCTCTTCCCGTACTTCCGATTGGCTGGCGAAACGACCCTGCTCGAACAGTGAGGGCGCCGCGACAGGGCCTGGGTGCCAAAAGTCGAGTCTAAAGGCCGTACGAGGGTGAAGTGGCCCGTGGGCCTGTCTCTCCTCTTCACGTACTGGCTGGAGAGGCAGGACCTGGATGCTCAGGCGCTCAGGCTCTCAGGACAGATAGGCCGGAGCGGCGACGGGCAGAACAAATCGGAACTGGGCTCCGCCGCCGGGTCCGCGGCCGACCGTGATCGTACCGCCGTGTGCCTCGACGATGCCCTTGACGATATACAGGCCGAGGCCTGTCCCGCCCCGCTTGCTCCCCCGCCAGAAACGCGTGAAGACGCGGCTCATCGATTCCTCGGGGATGCCGGGGCCTTCGTCGCACACGGTGACCGCCGTCCCCTTCTCCGCGTCGTCCACGCTCTCGGTGCCGCACGCGCTCTCGGTGCCGCACGCGTTCTCGGCCGCTTTCGTGGCACCTTCCGCGCGTGCGATACGCGCGGGCGCCACCTCGATGGTGACGGTTCCCTCGCCGTGGCGCACCGCGTTTTCCAGCAGGTTGCCGAGGATCTGGTCGATCTTGTCGGGATCGGCCCACAGATCGGGCAGCGGTTGCTGTATCCGTACGAGGAACCGGTCCGGCGACTGTCCCGCGGCGGTGTGCGCTTGCACATGGCGTCCGACGGCCGCGCCGATGTCGACCGGCTGGCGCCGTACCTCCAGCCGTCCCGAATCGATACGGGAGATGTCCAGCAGTTCGGCGATCAGCCGGGTCACCCGGTTCGCGTCGGCGTCCACGGTCTCCAGCATCAGCCGCTTCTGGTCGTCGGTGAACCGTTCCCACTTCGCGAGCAGTGTCGCCGTGAACCCCTTCACGGAGGTCAGCGGGGAGCGCAGTTCATGGGCGACGGTGGCGATCAGCTCGGCATGGCTGCGTTCGGTGCGGCGCCGGGCCTCGGTGCCGCGTACGGAGATGACCACGCGGTGGACGGGCCCGGTCGGATACGTCCGCACGTAACGGGCGGAGACCAGGACCTCACGACCGCCGGGCAGCAGCAGATTGCGCTCGGGCTGGCCGACCCGGGTGGCGAGCCCGCCGTACGGATCGGTCAGCGTCCACCAACGGCGGCCCTTCAGGTCCTCCAGCGGCAGGGCCCGGTCGAGCGGCTGGCCGAGGGCGGCGGAGAGCGGTACGGCGGTGATGCGGGCGGCGGCCGCGTTGAAGCAGATGACGCGGCCGGTCTCGTCGGCGACGATCAGACCGTCGGGGAGGTCGTCGGGGTCGATCCCGGAGCTCCACGTACCGGTCGCGGCCCGCTGCGTACCGGTCCCGGCCCTGGTCCCGTTCATGCCGTTCCGGGACTCCGCCGCACCTGTCCCCGACGCGGCGGGACCTCCGGCGGCACACGGTGGCGGTAAGGGCCTGCTCTCACCGACAGTCATCCCCGCACCCCACCTTCTTCCGCGTCGCTCAGTGCTCAGTGGGCCTCCGAAACCGCCACACTACTAGCTGAACGTGACGGAGCGGACCCCCTCAGCGTTTGCCGCGGACTCTCTGGGCACGCGCTGAGGCGTAGAGACATACGGCCGCGGCCGTCGCGAGGTTCAGACTCTCGGCCTTTCCGTGGATCGGCACGCGCACCACGGTGTCCGCGAGGGCGCGGGTCTCGGCCGGCAGCCCCCATGCCTCGTTGCCGAAGATCCAGGCCGTGGGCCCGCCCATGGTGCCCGCGTCGAGCTCGTCGTCCAGGTCCGTCTCACCCGCGCCGTCGGCGGCGAGGATACGGACGCCGGCCTCCTGGAGCCCCTGGGCGGCCCGCTCGACGGGGACTCCGACGGCGACGGGCAGATGGAAGAGCGAACCGACCGAAGCCCGGACCGACTTGGGGTTGTAGAGATCGACGGAGGCGTCGGTGAGGACGACGGCGTCGGCGCCCGCCGCGTCCGCGCAGCGCAGCACCGTACCGGCGTTGCCGGGGTCGCGGACGTTCGCCAGGACGGCGACGAGCCGGGGGCGGGCCCGGAGGATCTCCTCGAACGGCGAGTCGAGGAAGCGGCAGACGCCGAGCAGCCCCTGGGGGGTGACGGTCTGGGACACGTCGGCGAGCACCGTGTCGGCCGCGAAGTGCACCCGGGCCCCGGTGGCACGGGCCGCGTCGATGATGTCCGCGTACCGCTCGGCGGCCTCGGCGGTGGTGAACAGCTCGACCAGTGTGGGCTCCCCGTCGCCACCGCGGTGGGCCACCGCTTCACGTACGGCCTGTGGCCCCTCGGCGATGAACCGGCGTTCCTTGCCTCGGAAGGCGCGCTTGGCGAGCCTGCGCGCGGCCGTGACACGCGGGGAACGCGGGGAGATCAGCTCGGGGGTGCCCATGAGCGGCGGTTCTCACTTCTCGTACGAGGGGGGCGTGTGGGGAAACGGGAGGCAGCGGGAGGCAGGGAGAGAGCGGACGTACGGGGGAACGCCGCGGACGTGCGGGTGGAACGCGCCGGACCCGCAGGCGCGGTGCCTGCGGGTCCGGCGGGAAGTGCCCTTACGACCTGACGGAGATCAGGCAGCGGCCTTCGGGGCGTTGACGTCGCTCGGGAGGGCCTTCTGGGCAACCTCGACGAGCGCGGCGAACGCGTGGATGTCGTTGACCGCGAGCTCGGCGAGGATCTTGCGGTCCACCTCGACGTTGGCGGCCTTCAGACCCTGGATGAAGCGGTTGTAGGTGATGCCGTTGGCGCGGGCAGCGGCGTTGATCCGCTGGATCCACAGCTGACGGAAGTCGCCCTTGCGCTTCTTGCGGTCGTTGTAGTTGTAAACGAGGGAGTGGGTGACCTGCTCCTTCGCCTTGCGGTACAGGCGCGAGCGCTGGCCGCGGTAACCGCTGGCCTGCTCCAGAATTGCCCGGCGCTTCTTGTGGGCGTTGACTGCCCGCTTGACGCGTGCCACGTGTTAACTCCTTGTAGCGGGGCCGTGGTTGGACTCACACGGCCCGGAAACGAATGGATCCCGGTCCTGCTGCCGCGCCCCCGGTCACCGGGGGCCGCGACATCACTTGCCGAGAAGCTTCTTGATCTTCTTGGCGTCGCCCGGGGCCATCTCGGCGTTGCCGCTGAGGCGACGCGTCAGCTTGGACGACTTGTGCTCGAGCAGGTGGCGCTTGCCGGCCCGCTCGCGCAGCACCTTGCCGGAGCCGGTGATCTTGAAGCGCTTGCTGGCACCGCTGTGCGTCTTGTTCTTCGGCATAGCGCCGTATCTCCTCGTCAGTGGCGCTCCCTGCCGGTCGGCCGACCGGCGCGCGGGAGCGTCATGTCTCTGGTATGTGGTTCCGGACCGGAACCGAGGGTTTGCCTGGGTGGCACCCCGCTCGGATCACGCTTCGGAAGATGCCTCGACCGGGGTCTCGTCCTTGGCCTCGACAGGGGCTTCGGCCGGAGCCTCGGCGCCCGCGTCCGCCGACTCCTCGGTCGCGTAACCCTGGCGCTCCGCCTTGCGGGCGGCCTGCGCCTCACGGGCCTCGGCCATGGCCTCGGTCTTCTTCTTGTGCGGACCAAGAACCATGATCATGTTCCGGCCGTCCTGCTTCGGGTTGGACTCGATGAACCCGAGGTCCTCGACGTCCGAAGCAAGCCGCTGGAGCAGTCGGAAGCCCAGCTCGGGGCGGGACTGCTCACGACCACGGAACATGATCGTGATCTTGACCTTGTCACCCTGCTTGAGGAACCGGACGACGTGACCCTTCTTGGTGTCATAGTCGTGCGGGTCGATCTTCGGCCGGAGCTTCATCTCCTTGATGACCGTGTGCGCCTGGTTCTTGCGCGCCTCACGGGCCTTCATGGCCGACTCGTACTTGAACTTCCCGTAGTCCATGAGCTTGCACACGGGCGGACGGGCTGTCGCCGCGACCTCGACCAGGTCCAGGTCGTACTCCTGCGCAAGTTCCAGAGCCTTGGCGAGCGGGACAATGCCCACCTGCTCACCACTGGGACCGACAAGTCGCACTTCGGGAACGCGAATCCGGTCGTTGATGCGGGGCTCGGCGCTGATGGATCCTCCTCGGTAGCACCACACGACTGTCTGGCAGACAGCCGCGTAACGTCTGTTGTGATCAGACCAACCGCGGCGGAACATCAAAAATGCCCCGGACGGCACACAGGCAGGAGCTCCTCGAATACCGGAGCACCGCCGTGCATGTGCCACGGGGCGCATCGGGCGGTTCCATCGTCCGTACGGAACGATGGGCACCGCCTGACCGGTGACCCGCCGCCCGGAAAGGGCAGCCAGGTGGGAGATCGGAGCCTCCACTTGTGGGCCGGGCACGCAGGTGTCCGGCCGGTCGTCACTCCAGGTTAGCACCATTGGCCCGGAGGAGCTAACGGAGGAGCGGGAGCTGAGCCGCGAAGCTCGCGATGGAGCCGCCGGTTGTCCGGCGGACCGGCCGGCGGAGCGCCGCCGACCGGTCCGCCGGGGCGCTTCCGGAGGCGAGGAACGGCCGCGTACCGCCGGGGCATATCGTGTGGGGCATGAGCGACGCGACCTCCCCCTCCGCCCAAGATCCCGCCGGCTACGACGCCATGACCCGCGACATCGCGGAAGTCCCCGCCGTCGAGGTGATCGTCACGGTCGCGGTGAACCTGATGAGCGCGGCCGCCGTGAAACTCGGGCTGACCGAGGAGGGCGCCGAGCACAAGGACCTGGACGAGGCGCGCAAGCTGGTCCACGCGCTGGCCGGTCTGATGGACGCGAGCGCGACGGAGATCAGCTCGTTCCACGCGGCGCCGCTGCGCGACGGGCTGAAGTCGCTCCAACTGGCGTTCCGCGAGGCGTCGCTGGTGCCGGACGAGCCGGGGCAGGGGCCGGGCGAGAAGTACACGGGGCCGGTCTACGGCTGACCTCACCGCTGTCCACCGGTTCGCGTGACGCCGTTCGCCGACTCGTTCACGTGATGTCGGCTGACGCCGTTCGCCGGGCCGGTTCGCGTCACAGCCGACCGGTTCGCGTCACATACGTACGAAGAGGGGCTCGCCGGGTGGCGTGGCCTCGGCCGGCAGCAGTGCCAGGTCGAGTCCGCGTACCAGGCGGGCCCTCAGTACGTCGTCGGCCGCGAGGGCCTCGGCGACCCGGCGGGCCGCCTCCGCCGGGTGCGCGGCCGGGTCCAGGACGAGTGCGAGGGTGCCGTCCGCGCTGCCGGGGCCGAGATGCGCCCGGAGCACGGCGGGCTCGGCGGCGACGGCCGACCGTACCGCCGTGGTGACAGCGGGGTCGTCGAGCGGATCCGTGCTCGGCCGCCCCTCGGCGAGGGCCAGCAGAGCGGGCCCGGTGAGCTGGTACGGGACGGGCCCCGCGAGGTCGAGCACCACCGTGTCGGCCTTCTCGTGCGCGGCGGCCTGGAGCGCCTGGTGCAGCGGTACGGCCACCGGGCGGGCCTCGGGGTCCCAGCCGGCCAGCGCCGCGACGGAGGTGAACGCGGGCAACGCGCGCCGGTCGCCCGCCCGGAGTGTCGGCACCGCCATGTCGCTGGTCTTCTCACGGCGCAGACCGTTCTCGTCCTCCTCCGTCTCGCCGAGGACGGCGACGACGGGAACCAGCAGGCGGGCGCTCCTGAGGGCGGCCAGCACGCGCGGTTCGGCCGACCGGTCCTCGGCCCAGGCGGCCAGGGCCTCCGTGAGAACGGGGTCGGCGGTGCCGTCGTCGTCGGAGAAACCGGAGTCCGGGATGTTCTTGAGGGCCACGCGTCGAGACTAGACGAGTCCTTCCGAAGTCCCGGCCGCGGGGAAGCGGCACGCACGCGTACCCGGCCGCGCGCGGCAACGTACCGTCGTCGGGTGGATCTTTCGGTCGCGGTGTACGACATGACGGGCGGGCACGAGACGGCGTTCGGCGCGGACCGGACGTATGTCACCGCCAGCGTGGTGAAGGTGGCGGTCCTGGCCGCGCTGCTGCTGCGGGCACAGGACACCGGCCGGTGTCTGACGGCCGAGGAGGAGCGCCTCGCGGCGGCGATGATCGAACGCAGCGACAACGACGCGGCGACGGCGTTGCGGGCTGCGGCCGGGGGCGTGGCGGGACTGGACGCGGCGCACGCGCGGCTCGGCATGAGCCGGACATCGGCGGCGCCGGCCTGGGGGCTGACCCGGACCACCGCGCGCGATCAACTGACGCTGTTGAAGGCGGTGTTCGGCGGGGCTTCCGGGCCGTCGGTGCTGAGCGAGGGCTCGCGCCGTTTTCTGGCGGGGCTGATGGGGCGGGTGGTACCCGGACAGGACTGGGGCGTGTCGGCGGCGGCCGGGGGCGACCCGGCGGGCGCATCGGCGAGCGAATCGGCGGGGGATCCGACAGGCGAAACGGCGGGCGGCGGTTGGGCGTTGAAGAACGGCTGGCTGCCGAGGACGGGGAGCGGCCTGTGGGTCGTGCACTCGGTGGGACTCGTACGGGGCAGGTCGACGGGGCAAGAACGGGACCCCGTACGGGACCGGCTGGCAGGCCCCGTACAGGACCGGTCGGCAGGGCCCGTACGGGACTGTCTCGTCGCGGTGCTGTCCGACGGCCACGCGTCGCTGGAGGAGGGAATCGCGCGGGTCGAGGAGGCCGCCGTCAGTGCCGTGCGCCGGGCCGGGCACCGGAGCGGCTGAACCCGCCGCGCCACAGCACCACCGCGCACGCCAGCAGCAGGGCGCCGGCGCCGCCCGCCACCGGGGCGATCCAGCCGGCCGGTTCCAAAGCCCCGTCCGAGGCGTCGGGGCCGCTGCCGAAGTACTGCTTGCCGAAGCCCGCGGCCTCGCTCTCCAACTCCGTACGGGACAGTTTCGCGCCCGCCTTGATCGCCGCGGCCGGGTCGACGAGGCCGTGTCCCCTGGCGTCGTCGCGCCCGTCCTCCGGGGTCTCACGCGCGGTGTCCGCGAGGAGTTTCTTGATCTGGGCGGGGGTGAGATCGGGATACGCGGAGCGCACGAGGGCGACGGCCCCGGAGACGAACGCGGCGGCGGCACTCGTGCCCCAGCCCTCGTAGTAGCTGCGGTCGGGGTCCGCTATGACGACATCGACGCCCGGGGCGCTGACGGTGGCGTACCAGCGGCGGGTGGAGAAGGCGGCGTGCGTGCCGTACTCGTCGACGGCCGCCACCGCGATCACACCGGGGTAGGCCGCCGGGTAGGAGATGTGGTCGCCCTTCTCGCCGCCGTTGCCGGCCGAGGCGACGACGACGGCGCCCTTGTCCAGGGCGTACCGGACGGCCGCGTCCTCGGCCGGTTCGGGGTGGGCGGACTCGCTGTCGTCGCCGAGGGAGAGATTGATGACGTCGGCGCCCTGGTCGGCGGCCCAGCGGATGCCGTCGGCGAGGGCGCCCCCCTTGGACGTACGGGCCTTGCCACGGGCGGGGTCGGTGCCTTCGAGGATGACCCGGACGGGGAGGATCTTCGCCTGCGGCGCGATCCCGAGGACTCCGTCGGAGCGCTCGAAACCATGGCCGTGTCCCGCGATGATCCCGGCCATGGCGGTGCCGTGGCGGGCCCAGGCCCGGTCGCCGCTGGTGGCGCCGAAACCGATCAGGTCCTTGCCCGGCAGCACCTGTCCGGTGAGGTCGGGATGTGTGTCGTCGACGCCGGTGTCGAGGACGGCGACGGTGACGCCGGTGCCCTGGCTGGTGCGCCAGGCCTGCTCGGTGTGCATGGCCTCGAGGGCCCACTGCTGGGACCGGATCGTGTCGGCGTGCGCGGGGGTGACGGGGACGAGCAGGAAGGACGCGGCACCGAGGACGGCGGCGAGGCGGTGACGGCGCCGTAGGGCCCTCGGGTGCGGTGGGGTCATGGGGATTCGCGTGATCCTCGGGCTCTTCGGAGTCTGGAGTGTCCGGGACATCGGTGTCCGGGGCGTCAGGGGCATCGGTGTCATCAGGGGGCCGCCGTGCCGCCGCTGACGGTCGTGCGCAGTCCGCGCTCGATACGGTCGGCGATGCCCTTGGCCTCGTGTCCCAGGCCGGCCTGCGCGGGTGCGGTCGTGGCTCCCTTGGCCATGGCCTTGTCGACGGGCTGGGGGGAGGCGACCGTACGTCCGTCGGCGAAACCGGAGACGGCGAACACGACGACGGGCGCGTCGGTGAGGACGTTCACCGTCCAGCTCGCGCGCTGCGCGTCACCGAATCCGGCGGCGACGGTGTTCTTGACGGGGAAGGTACGGGGCATCAGGTCGGCGCGTTCGCCCAGCCCCTCGTTGCGGAAACGGTCACGCAGGGAGGCCGTCGCAGCGGGGTCGGCCTGGGTGAAGACGAACCCGACGGTGGTGACGCTGCTGGACGTGGAGTCGGCGTACGTGGCGCGGAGCACCCGGACACAACCGGCCGGCCGCAGTGTTCCCAGCAGCAGGGGGTCGAGTGTGCCGGCGCAGCCGCTGTCGGGCGCGACACCGATCCGGATCCAGTCGCGGTCCGCGCCGCCGGGTCCGGCTCCGTCCCCCTTGAGAGTGCGCGGAAAGAGAGTGTCGACGGGAACGCTGTGCCAGAGGGCGCGGGCCGCGGTGAAGCTGTCGTGGCCGGCGGGCTCGGCGGCCGAGTCCCCGGTCAGCCAACTGCCGGTGGCGGCACCGCCGATCAGCCCGAGCCCGAGCACGACACACGCTACGGCGGCGACGGCCCTGGCAGGCCGCCGCGCGGGCACGGGCCGCAGCCGGGTGGTGGTCTCCGCGGGCGTCTCGGGCGGCGCTCCGGCCCAGCGGAACTCCGTCGACGCGCGACCGGGAGACGCGCGACCGGGACCGCCGTCACCGCGAGAACTGCCGTCACCGTGAGCACGGCTCCGTGGCACGGGCGGCGTCGGTGGCCTGGGTGGTGCCTCGCCGGGCCGCTGTACGGGTCGGGGCGGCACCGCGCCGGTACGAGGCCCCGGCGGCACGGGCCGCAGTCGGGTGGTCGTCTCGACGGGGGTGGGCGCGGACGGGGGGACGGATGCCGGTGCGGGCCGGGGCGCGGACATGCCGCCGGGCCGCCGGGCACCTGCGAGCGGTGCGGTCGTCGGAAAAGCAGACGATGCGGTGGTCCGGGAAGCTGCCGGGGAGGTGGTCGGACGCGGCGGGGTGGCGGCGGTACGCGGCGGGGTGGCGACTGTACGAGGCGCGGGGCCCCCGCTGTTCGCCCGGTCGGTGACCGGCGGATCCTGCGCGGGACGCTGCGTGGGACGCGAGGCAGCGGTGGCACGCGGATCGCCACTCGGCCGCGGAGTGCCCGGGTGTGGTGTCGTGGTCGGCTGCGGTGCCGTGGCCGAGGACGGACGGGCCGGCCGACGTGGTGTGGTGGCCGAGCCGCTCGTACCGAACCATGCGGCACCCGTCGGCGCCGGAGACCCGGGACGCCGCTCATCCGGAAGCGGCACGCCGGCCGAACGCCGGCCGCCGGACGGATCTGTGGTCGACGGCCCGTACGGCGAGGCCTGAGCGCTCCGGCCACCGCCCGCCTGCCCACTGTCTGCCTGCCCACCGCGTGCTTGCGCACCGCCCCCTTGCCCACCGGACCGCTGCCCACCCGGCGGACGGTCGGTCGCGGGCGGGCGGAAACCGGTGTGCGGGATCGCGGACGGAGTGCTCGTGGCGCCGCGCGGGCCGCCGGGCCGCCGGTCGTGGTCGCGCTGTTCGCCCACCCGGCGCTCGCCCACCCGGCGCTCATCCACGGAGCGCTCGCCCGGCCGCCGGTCCGTGCTCCGAGGCACCGCCGGCGCCGGAGGGCCCGGGGGCAGTGGCGGTATCCGTGGCGGTTCCGACGGAGGTAGCAGGGCGTCGGTGATACGTGAGGCCGGCGTGCGCGGGGTGCCCGGCTCGGACCCACCGGAGGCAGACGCATGGGGCGTTCCGACCGTACCGGGAGTGCCAGTCGCATCGGGAGTGACGGCGGGCCCCGACGCACCGGGCGTCGGTGGTGGAGTCGTGGGCCGTGGTGGTACGGGAGCGCGTTGCGCTTCGGTACTCATCCGCCCCCCTGTGCCACCTGTCGGATTGATCCACCCGCGTGCCGATCCGCTTACGGAACAGCCACGTTCGCGTCGTGTGTGCGTCACTCTACGGGCTGGAACAGGCCCGGCGGGAACGAGCGCGAAGGCCCGTGGTGATCTGCCCAAATCATCCCCCTACCGTGCGGTAATCCGGTCTGGCAAGCTCGGCCCATGACTCCGCCCATGCCCCCGAAAGCCACTGACCGGGCCCGGTACGACCGGGCAACCGCCCATCTCGACGCCCCGCTCGCCCTCGTCGATCTCGAAGCGCTGGACGCCAACGCCGACGATCTCGTCCGGCGTGCCGGGGGCAAACCGATCCGGTTGGCCAGCAAGTCGGTGCGCTGCCGGGCGCTGCTGGAGCGCGTCCTGGGGCGTGACGGCTTCGCGGGGATCATGTCGTTCACACTGGCCGAGTCGCTGTGGCTGGCGCGCGCCGGATTCGAGGACGTACTCCTCGCCTATCCCTCGGCCGACCGCAGCGCCTACGCCGAGCTCGCCGCCGACCCCAAACTCGCCGCCGCCGTCACCGTGATGATCGACGATCCGGCGCACCTGGATCTGATCGACGGGGCACGCGACGGCGGCCGGGAAGAAATCAAGGTCTGTCTAGAACTGGACACAGCCTTGCAGCTGTTCGGCGGCCGGGTCAGGATTGGTGCACTGCGTTCCCCGCTGCGCGAGCCGGCCCAACTGGCCGAGCTGGCCAGATCTGTAGCGCGACGCCCCGGATTCCGGCTGGTCGGGCTTATGGCATACGAAGGACATGTGGCTGGGGTTGGGGACGCCCTGGCAGGACGACCGCTGCGCTCGCGGGCGATCCGACTGATGCAGACAGCGGCCCGCAAGGAGCTGGCGGAGCGGCGCGCGGCGGTGGTGCGTGCCGTGAGGGCCGTCGCGCCGGAGTTGGAGTTCGTCAATGGCGGCGGCACGGGCAGTGTGCAGTACACGGCCGCCGAGGACTCCGTGACGGAGATCGCCGCCGGCTCGGGGCTTTACGTTCCACGGCTCTTTGACAACTACACATCGTTCACGGGACGTCCGGCGGCGCTGTTCGCCCAGCCCGTGGTCCGCAGGCCCGGCGTCGGCGTGGTGACCGTCCTCGGCGGCGGCTACCCGGCGTCGGGGGTGGCGGGCCGCGACCGGCTGCCCGTGCCGTATCTGCCGGAGGGACTGCGGTACGACGGCCAGGAGGGCGCCGGCGAGGTGCAGACCCCGCTGCTCGGCTCGGCGGCGGACGATCTGCTGATCGGCGACAAGGTGTGGTTCCGGCATGCCAAAGCCGGTGAACTGTGCGAACGCTTCGACACGTTGCAGCTGGTCGAGGGCGATCGCGTGGTGGCGACCGTTCCCACGTACCGGGGCGAGGGCCGGACATTCCTCTGAGGGAGTCCTCTGCGGGGAGTCCTCTGCGGAGACTCTTCTGAGGGCTCCGCTACGGAGGCTCCTCAGTCTCAGGAACCGCAGTCTCAGGAACCGCAGTCTCAGGAACCGCTCAGGGGCCGAGCGAACTGCCCACCCCGCCCGAGACGTCGCCGAGCGGGCGGATCCCCTCGGTGATCGTGTCCATCAGGCTAATGGGCAGTGCCTTCGGCCCCTTGTCGAATGCGGTGCGCACGATGACCGGCGTTCCCGTCCCGGCGGTCGAGGGAAAGACCAGCGACTGGACGCAGCCGCCGGGCCCGAACTCCGTGGTGACCTGCCACCGGACGAGATATCCGGTCCGGCCCGCGACCACGGTGGGCCTCGACGCGATTTCCTTGTGGGACACGATGCCGCCGTACAGGCGGGCGCCGACGCCGTCCTCCTCGTACGTCGCGTCCGCCGCCCTGGAGATGTCCTCCTTGGCCAGCTTCTCGGGGGAGGTCACATCGGTCCCGGTGGCGGTACGGGACGTGACCGTGCCCCAGGGGCAGAACCGCCCCGAGTCGCCGGGACAGTCGTACGTGTCCACGGTCGACATGGTGACCGCGTCGTTCACCGCGCTCTCCGGCCGCTCCCAGCCGTCGGGGATCGGCAGCGTGATGCTGTTCAACTGGTCGACCAGGACGGCCGGGTCCTCGCTGGACGTGTCGCCGGGCGTCGGGCTCGGAGACTCGCTGTTCTTGTTCGTCGTCGGGGGCAGGGGCGTGCCGCTGTCCGTGGCCTGCGGCCCGGTCTCCGGGCCGTCGTCACCGAGCAGGGTGGCTCCGACGGCGATCACCACCACGAGGACCACCCCGGCGGCGAGGACGGCCACCAGACCGCCCCGGCCACCGCCGTTCCCGCCCGTTCTCGCGCCGGCGGGAACGGCCGTCACGGCCGGGGGCGTCACGGCCACGCCCGGCGGCCGGGTGTGGCTGGTCCAGGAAGTCCCGTCCCACCAGCGTTCGGTGGACGGGACACCTGGATCGGGATACCAGCCGGGCGGGGTCGTCATGCTCATCCGCCCACTCTATGGGGCCCACGCGGGCTGCAGGAGAGTCGCTACAGGGGGGTGACGTACGCCCCGGAGAGACCACCGTCGACCAGAAAGTCCGTGGCGTTCACGAACGACGCGTCGTCGCTGGCGAGAAACGCGACCGCCGCCGCGATCTCCTCCGCCTCGGCGAACCGCCCGACCGGAATGTGCACCAGTCGCCGCGCGGCCCGCTCCGGATCCTTCGCGAACAGCTCCCGCAGTAGCGGGGTGTTGACGGGCCCCGGGCAGAGCGCGTTGACCCGGATCCCCTCGCGGGCGAACTGCACCCCCAGTTCCCGGGACATGGCGAGCACCCCGCCCTTGGACGCGGTGTACGAGATCTGCGAGGTCGCCGCGCCCATCCGGGCCACGAAGGACGCGGTGTTGATGATCGAGCCCCGGCCCTGGCGCCGCATATAGGGAATGGCGGCCTTGCAACAGAGGTAGACCGAAGTGAGGTTGACCTCCTGGACCCGCTTCCAGGCCTCCAGGCCGGTGGTGAGGATCGAGTCGTCGTCGGGCGGTGAGATCCCCGCGTTGTTGAAGGCGATATCGACGCTGCCGTAGGTGTCGTGGGCGGTCCTGAACAGCGCCTCGACCTGTTCGGCGTCGGTGACGTCGACCTGTACGAAGATCCCGCCGACGTCCTCCGCCACGGCCTTTCCGCTGGTCTCGTCGACATCACCGCACACGACGTGCGCGCCCTCGGAGGCGAGCCTGCGCGCGGTGGCCAGGCCGATGCCGCTGCCGGCTCCGGTGATGACTGCGGTACGGCCGGTCAGGCGCCGGCAGACGGGGTCGTTCGTGGCTGCGCTGATGGGGGCGGTCATGGTGGCTCAGGCCTCCGTACTGATGAAGACGTTCTTGGTTTCGGTGAAGGCTGCGAGGGCGTCGGGGCCCAGTTCCCGGCCGAGGCCGGACTGCTTGTAGCCGCCGAACGGGGTGCCGTAGCGCACGGCGCTGTGGGAGTTGACGGACAGGTTGCCCGCGGCGACGGCACGCGACATTCGCAGGGCGCGGCCCACATCACGGGTCCAGATCGACCCGGCGAGCCCGTAGTCGGTGGCGTTGGCGAGCCGGACCGCGTCCTCCTCGTCGTCGAAGGGCAGCACGACGGCCACGGGCCCGAAGACCTCCTCGGTGGCGACCGGTGAGTCGGCGGAGGCATCGGTGAGGACGGTCGGCGGGAACCAGAATCCGGGGCCCCCGGGCGCGGTCCCCCGGATGCCCTTCGCGCCCTCGGGGACGTACGACCGTACGCGTTCCAGCTGGACCGCCGAGATCAACGGGCCCATCTGGGTCCTCTCGTCGGAGGGGTCACCGACGACCACCGACTCGACGGCGGGGGCGAGGAGTTCGAGGAACCGGTCGTGGACCTCGCGCTGGACGAGGATGCGGGTACGGGCACAGCAGTCCTGGCCGGAGTTGTCGAGGAAAGCCATCGGCGCGGTGGCCGCGGCGGCGTCCAGGTCCGAGTCGGCGAAGACGATGTTGGGGCTCTTGCCCCCGAGTTCGAGGGTCACGCGCTTCACCAGCGTGGCGCTCTTCTCCATGATCCGCTTGCCGACGCGGGTGGAGCCGGTGAACACGATCTTGGCCACGCCCGGATGCTCGACCAGCGCGTTGCCCGCCACGTCACCCGCTCCGGGCAGGACCTGGAAGAGATGCTCGGGAAGGCCTGCCTCCAGGGCGAGTTCGGCCAGGCGGAGCGCGGTGAGCGGGGTGGTCTCGGCGGGCTTGAGGAGCACCGCGTTGCCGGCCGCGAGGGCGGGGGCGGTACCCCAGGCGGCGATCGGCATGGGGAAGTTCCAGGGCGCGATCACCCCGATCACCCCGAGCGGTTCCAGCAAGGTGATGTCGAGGCCGCCGGCGACCGGGATCTGGCGGCCGTTCAGCCGCTCCACTCCCCCGGCGGAGTAGTCCAGGAGATCACGGACATTGCCCGCCTCCCAGCGGGCGTTGCCGAGGGTGTGGCCCGCCTCGCGGACCTCCAGCCGGGCCAGTTCCTCGTTGTGCGCGTCGACGACGGCGGCGAAGCGGCGCAGCAGCCGTGCGCGGTCGGCGGGGGCGGCCGCCGCCCACCGGTGCTGGGCCGTCGCGGCCCGCCGGACCGCCGCGTCGACCTGCTCCTCGGTGGTCGCCGGGACGGTGGCGACGACCTCGCCGGTGGCCGGGTTGAGGACCTGGTGTTCAGCCGCTCGGTGCTCGGTCCCGGGGTGTGCGGTCGGGTGATGTTCGTTCACGGGTCGTTCCCTCACAGGCGTTCGAAGGAGCGGCGAAGCTCCCAGTCGGTCACCGCGGCGTCGAAGGCCTCCACCTCGACACGCGCCATGTTGCGGTAGTGCGCGACGACTTCGTCGCCGAAGGCCGCGCGGGCGATGGGGCTGTTCTCCCAGAGCTCGGCGGCTTCACGCAGGGTGGCGGGGACGTGTTCGTACGCGGCGGTATAGGCGTTGCCCGTGCATGCCTCGGGGAGCTCCAGCTCGTTCTCGATGCCGTACAGCCCCGCGGCGACCAGACCGGCGACGGCGAGATACGGATTGACGTCCCCGCCGGGCAGCCGGTTCTCGAAGCGCAGCGACCGGCCGTGGCCGACCACCCGCAGCGAGCAGGTGCGGTTGTCGTAGCCCCAGGCGACGGCAGTGGGCGCGAAGGATCCCGGCTGGAAGCGCTTGTACGAGTTGATGGTGGGCGCGTACAGCAGGGAGAAGTCGCGCAGCGCGGCGAGCTGGCCCGCCAGGAAGTGCCGCATCACGGGGGACATGCCACCGGGCCCGTCCCCGCCCATGACCGGGGCGCCGTGCTCGTCCTGGAGTGAGAGATGGATATGGCAGGAGTTGCCCTCGCGCTCGTTGTACTTGGCCATGAACGTGAGCGAGACGCCCTCCTGGGAGGCGATCTCCTTGGCGCCGGTCTTGTAGATGGCGTGCTGGTCGCAGGTGACGAGGGCATCGTCGTATTTGAAGGTGATCTCGTGCTGGCCCGGGTTGCACTCGCCCTTGGCGGACTCGACGGTCAGTCCCGCGCCGGCCATCTCGTTACGGATGCGGCGCAGCAGCGGTTCGATACGGCCGGTGCCGAGGACGGAGTAGTCGATGTTGTACTGGTTGGCCGGGGTCAGACCGTGATAGCCGCTGTCCCAGGCCTGTTCGTACGTGTCCTTGAAGACGATGAATTCGAGTTCCGTGCCGGCGTGCGCGGTGTAGCCGTGGGCGGCGAGGCGCTCCAGCTGGCGGCGGAGTATCTGGCGGGGCGCCGCGACGACCGGCGAGTCGTCGTTCCAGGCGAGGTCGGCGACGAGCATCGCCGTGGCCTCGTTCCAGGGCACGCGACGCAGGGTGGCGAGGTCGGGGCGCATGGCGAAATCGCCGTAGCCGTGCTCCCAGGAGGACATCGCGTATCCGTCGACGGTGTTCATCTCGGTGTCGACGGCGAGCAGGTAGTTGCAGCCCTCGGTGCCGTGCTCCAGGACCTCGTCGAGGAAGAAGGGCGCGGCGAACCGCTTGCCCTGGAGCCGGCCCTGCATATCGGGGAAGGCCAGAACGACCGTGTCGATCTCGCCGCTCTCCACCAGGATCCTCAGATCCTCGACGCTGAGCGGGGGTGTGCGGTCTGCCACGGGATTGCTCCTCCTTCGGTCAGCCGGAAGCCATAAGGTATTCCTGAAGACCTTTGGTTGGGAAGGGGAAACGGCGACGTGGCGAAGAAGAACGAGCCGATGGACCCGCTGACTCCAGTACTGCGGCCCGTGCGGGCGGGAAACGGTTTCGAAGAGGCACTGGAGCAGATCCTCCAGGTCGTACGGCTCGGCCTGGTGGCGGGCGGCGAACGGCTGCCCGCCGAGCGTGAACTGGCGGACCGGCTGCGGATCAGCCGGGTCACCCTGCGCGAGGTGCTGAAGGTCCTCCAGGACGAGGGTCTGGTGGAGAGCCGGCGGGGGCGGTACGGCGGAACCTTCGTACGACGCCGGCCCGATGCCCCCGCCCGGGGCGCCGGGGAGGAGCTTCGACGGCGCGTGGAAGGGGTGGACATCGAGGACGTCCTGCGCTTCCGTGAGGTGCTGGAGGTCGGCGCGGCGGGTCTGTGCGCGACGCACGGACTGACCGGGGAGCAGGCCGGACGGCTGCGCTCGGCACTGGCCGCGACGCACGACGCGCCGTTGGCGGAGTACCGCAGGCTGGACACGCTGCTGCATCTGACACTCGCCGAACTGTCCGGCTCCGCGACCCTGACCGCGCAGTACGCCTCCGTACGGGCGCAGGTGAATGTCCTGCTGGACTGCATCCCGCTGCTCGTACGGAATCTGGAGCACTCGCAGCGACAGCACACGGCACTGGCCGAAGCGGTGCTCGACGGGGACGCGGACGGAGCACGCGAGATCGCGCGCGAGCACTGCGGGGGCACGGCGGCGCTGCTGCGGGGTTTCCTCGCGTGAGTACTGAGCATGTCTGTCCGGGGGCAGGGCTTTGCCATCCGGGCACGAACCTTCCCCGCCCGGAAGCCACGACGCCCGCCGACCGCACGCACCCCGACCACAGGCACCCCGGCCGCACGCACCCCGGCCACAGCCACTGCGACCACAGGCACCGCTCATCCGTAACAGCCGTTTAACGCACGGGTCTTGCGCGCGGCCACTAGGGCCGCAATGGTATGGCCTCACACCTTTACCCCCTGAGGCAGGAGCTGCTCATGCCCGACGGCACCGATTCGCGCGTTCCACCAGCCGAAGCGGCCGACGGCCCGGCCGCACCCCCGGACGCCTCCGCCCAGCAGGACGCCACGTACCTCCAACGGCGCACGCTGCGCCGGGGCAGCGCAGGCTGGCTGCTGCTCACCGGTCTCGGCGTCGCCTATGTCGTCTCCGGTGACTTCTCGGGCTGGAACATCGGCCTCTCCGAAGGCGGCTTCGGCGGTCTCGCGATCGCCACGCTGCTGATGGGGGTGATGTACGCCTGTCTGGTCTTCTCGCTCGCCGAGCTGTCCGCCATCCTGCCCACCGCGGGCGGCGGTTACGGTTTCGCCCGGCGCGCGCTCGGCACCTGGGGCGGCTTCCTCACCGGTACGGCCATCCTGATCGAGTACATCCTGGCCCCGGCCGCGATCTCCATCTTCATCGGTGAGTATGTCGAGTCCCTCAATCTCTTCGGCCTGACCGCCGGCTGGCCCGTCTACCTGGCCTGCTTCGCGATCTTCATCGGGATCCACCTCTGGGGCGTCGGCGAGGCGCTGCGTTTCAGTCTGGTGGTGACGGCCATCGCGGTGGCGGCGCTGCTGATCTTCGCGGTCGGCGCGTTCACCGAGTTCGACGCGAGCGGCCTCAACGACATCCCCGTCGACCAGGACGCCTTCGGCTCCGGCACCTGGCTGCCGTTCGGCGTTCTGGGCATCTGGGCCGCCTTCCCCTTCGCCATGTGGTTCTTCCTCGGGGTGGAGGGCGTACCGCTCGCCGCCGAGGAGGCCAAGGACCCGGTGCGTTCGATGCCGAGGGCACTGTCGATCGCCATGGGCGTGCTGGTGCTGCTCGCGGTGATCACCTTCTTCGCCGCGACGGGGGCGCGCGGCTCGGCCGCCGTCCAGGACGCGGGCAATCCGCTGGTGGTCGCCCTTCAGGGAGACGGTGATCCGACGCCACTGAGCCGGTTCGTGAACTACGCGGGTCTCGCCGGTCTGGTCGCATCCTTCTTCTCCCTCATCTACGCGGGCTCCCGGCAGCTGTTCGCCCTCTCCCGCGCCGGCTATCTGCCCCGATTCCTGTCCCTGACGAGCGGCCGAAAAGCCCCCTATCCGGGTCTGTTGATCCCCGGCGCGATCGGCTTCGCGCTCGCCGCGGGCACCGGCGACGGCGGACGGATGCTGAACGTCGCGGTGTTCGGCGCGACCATCTCGTACGCCCTGATGGCCCTGTCCCATCTCGTGCTGCGCCGCCGCGAACCGGGGCTGCCCCGCCCGTACCGCACGCCCGGCGGCATGCTCACCTCCGGCGTAGCGTTCGTACTGGCCCTGTCGGCGCTGGTCGCGACGTTCCTGGTGGACAAGGACGCCGCGTTCATCGCGCTGGGCGTCTATGTCGTCGCTCTCGCCTACTTCACCTTCTACAGTCGCCACCGACTGGTCGCGGCCGCTCCCGAGGAGGAGTTCGCGGCCCTGGCAGCGGCCGAGGCCGAACTGGAACGCGGCTGACGGCGGCACCACAGCCAGAGCACCGAACACCGAGCCCAGCACACAGCACACAGCACACAGCACACAGCACACAGCACACAGCACGAGAACGACGGAGGACCCATCCGTGAAGCCCCTCATCGGCATCAGCACCTATCTGGAGGAATCCGCCGCGTGGGGCGTCTGGGAACTGCCCGCGGCTCTGCTGCCCACCGGCTACCCCCGGCTCGTCCAGCGGTCCGGTGGACTGGCCGTGATGCTCCCGCCGGACGAGCCGGCAGCGGCGGCCTCGGCGGTGGCGCGGCTCGACGGGGTGGTGATCGCGGGCGGCCCCGACGTACAGCCCGTACGGTACGGGGCCGAGCCGCACCCCCGCACCGGGCCGCCGGCCCTCGAACGTGACGCCTGGGAGCTGGCCCTGATCGAGGCCGCCCTCGCGTCCGGCACCCCGCTGCTGGGGATCTGCCGGGGGATGCAACTGCTCAATGTGGCCCTCGGCGGGACGCTCGTCCAGCACGTGGAGGGGCACACCTCGCCGGTCGTCGGCCGCTTCGGCGAGCACCCGGTGAAGCCGGTGCCCGGAACCCGCTACGGGGATCTGGTGCCCGAGGAGTTCGACGTACCGACCCATCATCACCAGACGGTCGACCGGCTCGGTACGGGGCTGACCGCCTCGGCGTTCGCGTCGGACGGAACAGTCGAGGCCGTCGAACTCCCGGACCCGCAATGGGCGCTGGGCGTCCAGTGGCACCCGGAGATGGGAGAGGACACCCGCGTCATGTCCGCGCTGGTCGGAGCGGCCACCGCGCCGGCCGTGACCGGCCACCGCTGACAAAGAACCGCCGACAAAGGACCGCCGACGAAGAACCGCCGACAGAGAACCGCCGACGCGCCCGGCCGCCGGTGACCTGTGGACAGGCCCGTCGCCGTCAGCCCCGGGCCCCGCGCGTCAAGGACAGCAGGTCGCGGGCCGGACCCGCGGGCCGGGTGCCCGCCGGCCAGACCGCGCGCAGGTCACGGCGGAGACCCAGGCCCTCCACCGGCACATTCACGAGCCGGCGGGCTGCCAGTTCCTCGCCGACCGCGAGTTCGCTCAGTACGCAGGGGCCCGCCCCGCTCACCGCGGCGGCCTTCAGGGCGGTGGTGGAGGCGAGTTCCAGCAGCGGCTCGGCGACGCCGCCGTACGCGGTGAGCCCGGCGTCCAGCACCTGACGCGTCCCGGAGCCCGGTTCGCGCAGGATCAGCGGGGTCCCGGCCAGTTCCGCCGGGTCGAGCGGTGTACGGCGGCGGGCCCAGGGATGTCCCGGGGCCGCGACCACGAGCAGCCGGTCATGGCCGATGACGGCGGAATCGAGACCGTCCGGCGCCGCCGTGCCCTCCACGAAGCCGAGGTCCGCCTCATGGGTGAGGAGCCGCTCGGCGACGGCGGCGGAGTTGCCCGCGTGCAGCGAGACGGCGGTGTCCGGCCGGGCCTGGCGCAGCGCTATCAGCCAGCCGGGCAGCAGATACTCGGCGATCGTCATACTGGCGGCGACACGCAACCGTGAGTCCCGGCGGTCGCGCAGTGCCTGCGCTCCCGCGTCGAATGCCTCCGCGGCCTCCACGACGCGCCGGGCCCAGTCCGTGACCAGCGTCCCGGCGTCGGTGAGCCGGGAGCCGCGCGGTGAGCGGTCCACCAGGGCCACCCCGAGCATGCGTTCCATGGCCCGGATGCGGCTGCTGGCAGCGGGCTGGCTGATGCCGAGTTCCCGGGCCGCCCGGCCCAGGCTGCCCAGCCTGGCGACGGCGAGCAGCAGCTCCAGCGCGCCGAGGTCGGGCACCCGGTGGGCGAGCGGAGCGGTGAGCGGGACAGGGGGCGGTGGATCGGCCATAACCCCAGGTTATGGCCTCATAGCGACAGCGGGGCTGGTGGGGGCCGTACGCGGCCGCGAAAGTGGAACCATGGTCACCCTCGCGCACAGCGCCGCGCTCTCCGCCGCACCCGCCTCGCGCGGCGCCGTCGGCACGCGGCTGCCCGCCCTGCGGCATCTCGGGCCCAACTGGTACGCGACGGTGATGGGCACCGCGATCGTCGCGACCGCCGGGGCCGGGCTCCCGCTGGATGTGCCGGGGCTGCGGGCCGGCTGTGCGGTGGTGTGGGCGCTGTCGGCGGTGCTCCTGGCCGTCGTGCTGACCGCGCGTGCGGGGCACTGGCTGCACCACCGTGACCAGGCGCGCAGCCATCTCCTCGACCCGGCCGTGGCGCCCTTCTACGGATGCCTCGCGATGGCACTGCTGGCCGTCGGGGCCGCCACCCTCGCCGTGGGCCGGGATGTGCTCGGCGAGGACGTCGCGGTCGCGGTCGACGCGGTGCTGTTCGGCGTGGGGACGCTGCTCGGTGTCGCGGTCGCCGTGACGATCCCGTACCTGATGGTCGTACGTCACCGCCTGGAGGCGGCCGACGCGTCGCCGGTCTGGCTGCTGCCGCTGGTGACGCCCATGGTCTCGGCTGCGGTCGGCCCGGCGCTGGTGCCGTATCTGCCGGCGGGCCAGGGGCGCGAGGCGTTGCTGCTCGGCTGTTACGCGCTGTTCGGGCTGAGCATGCTCGCGACACTGACGATGCTGCCGCTGGTATTCGCCCGGCTGGTGGTGCGCGGTCCGCTGCCCCTCGCGCTGACCCCGGTGCTCTTTCTCGTGCTCGGTCCGCTGGGCCAGTCGACCACTGCGGTCAATCAGGTGGCCGATGTGGCGCCGTCGGCGCTGGGCGCTCCGTACGCGGACGCGCTGGGCGCCTTCGCCGTGGTGTACGGCGTGCCGGTGATGGGGTTCGCGCTGCTGTGGCTGGCGCTGTCGGCGGCTCTGGTGGTGCGTGCGGCCCGGCGCGGGATGCGGTTCACGATGACGTGGTGGGCCTTCACCTTCCCCGTCGGTACGTGTGTGACGGGAGCGGAGGGGCTGGGGAAGCACACGGGTCTGGTGGCTCTGGAGTGGCTGGCGGTGACGCTGTTTGTGCTGCTGGTGACGGCGTGGGCGGTGGCAGGGTGGCGCACGCTGCGGGGCCTGTTCGGCGGACGGCTGCTCGCGGCGCCCGCGGTGCCCCGGCCGGCGACGGCCCGTAGCGGCTGAAGAGGCCCGCCGACGCGGGCGCGGGTAGACCGGGGCAGGCCCGTCGGCCCGGCCCTCTTCAGCGAGGGGGGTCGACCGTCGCGTCGATGTGCTCGGCGACGGCCACGACCAGGATGCGGGTGCCGGGCTCGGTGGCCCGCCAGCGGTGCCGTACGCCACCGGACAGATAGAGCGTGTCACCGCGTTCCAGGCGGTACGCGCGGCCCTCGGCCTCGACCTCTGCGGCTCCGTCGGCGATGTACATGATCTCGTCGTTGCGGTGCTGGTACTCCCGGCCGGTGTCCTGCTCGCCGGTGAATTCCTTGGCGTTCAGCTGGTGCCCGCCGCGCACCACCCGGCGGACTCCGGGCCCGAGGTCGCCGGCTCGTACGACATCGACTGTGCGCGCCGAGTCGGCGGCCGCGTGCAGCTGGGCGGGGGTCGTCTCCAGGGCGTCCGCCACCCGGTCCAGCGAGCGGGTGCTGGGCCTGGCGCGTTCGTTCTCGATCTGGCTGAGGAAGGGAACGGACAGCCCACTGCGGGCGGAGACCGCCGCCAGGGTCAGGCCCAGGGACCTGCGCCGCCTGCGGACGGCCGCGCCCACCCTGAGCGCTTCCTTGTCGTCCATGACTGGCTCCCTCCCGACCGGATCGTCATCCTCTCAGAGTTGACGCCGGTACAAGGGCTGTCCTGCCGCAACCGTACGGAACCCCCGGCCGGTACGAACACACGGACGAGGAGAGCGAGCGGCCCCCGGGTCAATAATGCGCGCCGCCGGGCGATTCGCAAAGCCCTGCGGCCGGGCGAGGGGCGGGCCCCGGAGCCCGGACAGGCGGAAGGGGTGGGCCTCGCCCACCGGCGACGCCCACCCCTTCCGAAGACACTTCCCCCGGAGTCACCGCCTCCTTGGACCGACCGGCGATTGGGGGGCGGTCTTAGGAAGCGGCCACTACGACTACCTCGGGGCCATCTTGTCCGCGATGCCCGGATTCTTGGCCATCCAGGCCTTCGCGCCTTCCTCCTCGTGTCCCGTACCGGCCTTCTTGATCTCGTTCTCCAGGCTGCCGAGCTGCTGCTCGTCGAGCTTGAAGTTCTTGAACCACTTGGTCAGCTGCGGGTAGTTCTTCGGGAAGTCCTTGTGCGCGACGTTGGTGAGCTGGTCACCGCCGCCGAAGGTCTTCTTCGGGTCCTTCAGCTTGGTCAGGTCGTACTCGTTGTAGGACCAGTGCGGGGTCCACAACGTGACCGCGATCGGCTCCTTCTTCGCGTACGCGCGCTTCAGCTCGGCGAGCATCGCCGGGGTGGAGCCGTCGACGACCTTGTACTCCTTGTCGAGACCGTAGTCCGGCAGCACCTTGTCCTTGAGGACGTTCATCTCCTCGGTGCCCGGCTCGATGCCTACGATCCGCCCCTTGAACTCGTCGCCCCGGCCCTTGAGGTCGGCGAGGGAGTTCACCCCCTTGACGTACGAGGGGACGGCGACCTCGCGGGAGGTCGGGCCGTACCAGGAGCCGAGCTTGGTGAGACTGCCCTGGTACTTGTCCCAGTATTTCTTCTGCGCGTTGGGCAGCCAGCCGTCGAACTGGACATCCACCTGGCCCTGGGCCATCGCGGCGTACATCGGTCCGAGCTCGAACTGATTGAGCTCGATCTTGTACCCGCGCTCTTCGAGGACCGCCTTCCACAGATAGGTGGCGGCGATGTCCTCCTCCCAGGGGAACCAGGCGACCTGCACGGGGCGGTTGCGCTCGTCCTCGCCGTTGGCGGCCTTACCGGCCTTGGCGACCGGGGTCCACTTGTCGGCGAGGCCCGGGTTCTCCTTGAGCCATTCGCGGACGGCCTCCTGCTCCTTGCCCTTGCCGGTCGTCTGGATCTTGGCCTCAAGACTGGTGAGCTGCTTCTCGTTCATCTTGAAGTTCTTGAGCCACTTGCCGACCTGCGGGTTGTCGGAGGAGAAGCCCTTGCGGGCCAGGGTGTGGATGCCGTCGCTCTCCGCGCCGAAGGCCTTCTTGGGGTCCTGCAGCTTGGTGAGGTCGTAGTCGTTGTAGGCCCAGTGCGGCGACCAGAGCACGACCGCGATCGGCTCCTTCTTCGCGTACGCGCGCTTCAGCTCGGCGAGCATGCCGGGCGTGGAACCGTCGACGAGCGTGTACTCCTTGTCGAGGCCGTACTCCTTGAGGACCTTGCTCTTGAGAAGGCCCATCTCACCGGCGCTGGGCTCGATACCGATGATCTTGCCCTTGAAGGTGGAGCTCTTGCCCTTCAGGTCGGCCAGGGACTTGACGCCCTTGACGTACGAGGGGACGGAGATCTCCAGGGAGGTCTTGTCGTACCAGGCCCCCATGTCCTCCAGCTTGTTCTTGTACTTGGCCCAGTACGTGGCGTGGGTGACCGGCAGCCAGGAGTCGGTCTGGATGTCGATCTGGCCGGCCGACTGGCCGGTGTAGAGCGGGCCGGCCTCGTACTGCTTGGCGTCGACCTCGTAGCCGCGCTGCTCCAGCAGTTCCTTCCAGAGGAAGGTGGAGGCGATGCCCTCGTCCCAGGGGATGTACCCCATGCTGATCTTCTTGCCCTGGCCGACGTTGTTGGCGTCCGAGGTGGTGTCGGCGGTCTTGGAACCACCGAACAGGCCGATGCTGCCCGCGACGAGCGCGAGGATGAGCACACCGGCGATCGCGACGACGGGCTGCGGACGGTGGGTCCAGATCTTCAGCCCACCGGCCAGCTCCTGGGCCTTGGCCAGCGCACGACGGCCGACCGGGGAGACCTGAAGGCTGAGCGCACCGGTCATCCGGTCCAGGTACACGGCCAGGATGACGACGGAGACGCCCGCTTCGGCACCGAGGCCGATGTCGATGTTGCCGAGAGCGCGGTAGACCGCGCCACCGAGGCCGCCACCGCCCACCATGCCGGCGATGACCACCATGGACAGGCCCAGCATGATCACCTGGTTGATGCCGGCCATGATCGTCTCCAGCGCCAGCGGCAGCTGGACCCGGAGCAGGGTGTTGCGCGGGGTGGTGCCGAACGCCTCGGCGGCCTCGACCAGTTCCGCGTCGACCTGGCGGATGCCGAGCTCGGTCATCCGGACGCCGGGCGGCAGGGCGAAGATGATCGTGGCGACGATGCCGGGGGTCGCTCCGAGCCCGAAGAAGATGACGCCCGGGATCAGATAGACCATGGCGGGCATGGTCTGCATCAGGTCGAGCACCGGCCGGACCAGGGAACTGACCGTCTTGGAGCGTGCGGCCCAGATACCGAGCGGCACCGCGATGACGAGCACCACGATCGTCGCGACCAGCACGAGCGACAGGGTCTCCATCGCTTCGCTCCACAACTCGATGGAGTCGATGAGAGCGAAGCCGACAAAGGCGAGAACGCCCGCGAGGAGGCTGCGCAGCCACCAGGCGAGTACGGCGAAGATGCCCGCGAGGAGCAGCGGCTCCGGAGCCGAGAGCACCGCGTTGATGCCGTCGTACATGCCGGAGACGATCGAGCCGATCGCGTCGAACAACCAGGCGAAGTGGCTCTGAAGGAAGGTGACGGCGCTGTCGACCCAGTCACCGAGAGGAAGCCTAGGCACTGGCTACCGCCTTGTCGTTCTTGTCCTTGGAGATCGAAGTCCCGGCCGGTGCGCCGGCGGGCGCCTCGGGCGCCATCGGCTCACCGAGGACGGCCAGCAGCCTGGCACGCGGGACGACTCCGACGAGCCCGCCCTCCTCGTCGATGACGGCGACCGGGACGGCGCTGGTGGAGCAGGGCGTGAACAGCTCGATGATCGGCGCGGACTCGGCCACCCTGGCGGGCGCGGCGGCGAGTACGTCCTCGGCCGTACGCAGTTCCTTGCCACCGTCCGTCCGGATACCGAAAGCGGTCTCCGGGTCGGCCATGATGGCGCTGGCGGTGAGCACCCGGGAACGGTCGACATCCTGGGTGAAGGAGGCGACGTAGTCGTTGGCCGGGGTGACGAGGATGTCCTCCGCGGTGCCCATCTGGACGATCTCACCGTCACGCATGACCGCGATCTGGTCGCCGAGGCGCATGGCCTCGTTGAGGTCGTGGGTGATGAACACGATGGTCTTTTTGAGCCGTTTCTGGAGCTGGAGCAGCTGATCCTGCATGTCGCGGCGGATCAGCGGGTCGAGCGCGCTGAAGGACTCGTCCATCAGCAGCAGATCGGCGTCGGTGGCGAGCGCGCGGGCGAGACCGACGCGCTGCTGCATACCGCCGGAGAGCTCGTCCGGCCAGGACGTCTCCCAGCCGCCCAGGCCTGTCATCTCCAGCGACTCGGCAGCGCGCTTCTCACGCTCCTCACGGGGCACACCCTGCACTTCGAGTCCGTACGCGGCGTTCTCCAGAACGCTGCGGTGCGGAAAGAGCGCGAAGTGCTGGAAGACCATGCTGATCTTGGTGGAGCGCACGTGCCGCAGCTCCTGCGGACTCAGCGCGGTCAGATCCTGGCCGTCGAAGAGCACCCGTCCCGAGGTCGGTTCGAGCAATCCGTTCAACATGCGAAGCAGCGTGGACTTGCCGGATCCGGACAGGCCCATGACCACGAATATCTGGCCGGGCTCGACCGAGAAGGAAGCGTCGATCACCGCTGCGGTCGTACCATCGGTGCGGAGCTCGTCACGGTCCGTGCCGCTTTCGAGCTTCCTCACAGCTTCAACTGGTCGTCTACCGAAGACTTTGTACAGGTGTTCGGCTTGCAGCCTGGACACATACACCTCACGCGTTGAACGGAAAAACGGCCCGCAACCCCCGCGGGCGGGCCGTGGAGCACGCGAGGTCGGCCCCGCACCCGGCGACAATGCTTGAACATGCAACCTGGTTCGCTCCGCATGCGCGCCTGCCCGTACTTACACGAGCCAAACAAGTCTGTGATTCACATCACATTTATCGAGGGATTCCGGCACTCGGCTCGACCGTTCGCGAGCGCGCGGGGCTCCTTTTCGTACCACTCCGCGACCGCCGGTCACCTTCAGTGGCATCGGTGACTTTCCGTACGCCCCGTGACTGTCAGTGGCGTGGGGCATCATCGGGGATGTGACGCGACGCCTGATGCTCCTCGACACCGCTTCCCTCTACTACCGGGCCTATTTCGGGGTCCCCGACTCCGTGCGGGCCCCGGACGGCACCCCGGTCAACGCGGTGCGCGGCCTGCTGGACTTCATCGGGCGCCTGGTCCACGACCACCGTCCCGACGAGCTGGTGGCGTGCATGGACGCCGACTGGCGGCCGGACTGGCGGGTGGAGCTGATCCCCTCGTACAAGGCCCACCGCGTGGCCGAGGTGCACGCGGAGGGACCCGACGAGGAGGACACCCCGGACACGCTCGCCCCGCAGGTCCCCATCATCGAGGCCGTGCTCGACGCCGTGGGCATCGCCCGGGTAGGCGTCGCGGGGTACGAGGCGGACGACGTGATCGGCACGCTCGCCGGCCGGGCGACGGGCCCGGTGGACATCGTCACGGGCGACCGCGATCTCTACCAACTGGTCGACGACGCCCGGGAAGTGCGGGTGCTGTACCCCGTCAAGGGAGTGGGCACGCTCCAGCTCACGGACGAAGCGGCGCTGCGGGAGAAGTACGGCGTCGACGGCGCCGGATATCTCGATCTGGCCCTGCTGCGCGGCGACCCGAGCGACGGACTGCCGGGCGTCCCGGGTATCGGCGAGAAGACGGCCGTCAAACTGCTCGACGCCTTCGGCGATCTGGCCGGGATCATGGCGGCGGTCGACGATCCGCGCTCCAAGCTCACCCCCTCCCAGCGCAAGCGGCTCGACGGAGCCCGGGATTACGTGGCGGTGGCGCCCACGGTGGTTCGGGTCGCGGGTGACGTCCCCCTGCCCGCCTTCGACCCGGCGCTGCCCTCGGTGCCGCTCGACCCGGCCATGCTCGACGCGCTCGCCACCCGGTGGGGGCTCGGCGGTGCGCTGCAACGTCTCCTCGCCACACTCCGGCACTGAGTGTTAAGTTAGGTAAGCCTAAGCAGCGTAAGAGTGAGTCAGGGAGTCCGCCGTGGCAGAACAGCCGGTCCGCACAGCACCGACGACCCACGAGGGGCAGGTTCTGCGCACCGAGTGGATCACTCCGCACATGGTGCGCGTCGTCGTGGGCGGTGAAGGACTGGCCGGTGTGCAGGCCGGTGAGGCCACCGATCATTACGTCAAGCTGCTGTTCGACGCCGAGGGTGTCACCTATCCGGAGCCGTTCGACATGGATCGGATCCGCGCGGAGTTCCCGCGCGAGCAGTGGCCCACCAACCGCACCTACACCGTGCGCGCCTGGGACCCGGTGGCCCTGGAGATGACGATCGACTTCGTCGTACACGGCGACGAGGGGCTGGCCGGGCCCTGGGCGGCGCGGGTGCGGCCGGGCGAGACCGTACGGTTCCTGGGCCCTGGCGGCCTCTACGCACCCGACCCCGCCGCGGACTGGCACCTGCTGGCCGGCGACGAGAGCGCCCTGCCGGCGATCGCCGCGTCGCTGGAGCGGGTCCCGGCGGGCGCCGTCGTCCATGCCTTCGTCGAGATCTCAGGCCCCGGGGAGGAGCAGAAGATCACGACGCCCGACGGAGTCGGGATCACCTGGCTGCACCGCGGGGACCGACCGGTGGGCGAGGCACTGATCGCCGCCGTACGCGGCCTGGACTTCCCCGACGGTGACGTACACGCCTTCGTGCACGGCGAGGCCGGCTTCGTGAAGGACCTGCGCCGTCATCTGCGGCTGGAGCGCAACATCCCGCGCGAGCGGCTGTCGATCTCCGGGTACTGGCGGCTGGGCCAGACCGACGAGGCATGGCGGACCGTCAAGCGCGCGTGGAACGAGCAGGTGGAGCGGGAGCAGGAGTCCGCGGCCTGAGGCACGTCCCGGACACGGCCTGAGCCGTCCCCGAAGTGGCGGAGCACAGGCGAGCGGAGAACGGCCCGGACTGGGCCCGCGAATGTGAGGGAACCCCGGCGGCGGGCTGTCTGCCCGGCCGGGGTTCCCTCACGTTCGCCGGCCGGTCTCGCGCCCCGCCCTTCCCGACCAATCCAGGGCGACCACGGCTCCGAACCCTTCGGTGAAGTGTGACCGGGGCGTCCGCCTGCCCGTGCGACATGATGCCGGAACGCCCGTCCGTACCGTGAAGGAAAGCCGCGTGAAAGAAGCCGTGTACATCGGTGGGCCCGCCTCGGCGAGGCCCGATCTGCAGGAACTGCTCGTCCAGGCGGCCCGAGGTGACCAGGACGCCTTCTCCGACGTGTACGACGTGGTCTGCGGGCCCGTCCTCGGCCTGGTCCGCTCCGTCCTGCGCGATCCCGCCCAGTCGGAGGAGGTGGCACAGGAAGTGCTGCTGGAGGTCTGGCGTACCGCTTCCCGTTTCCAGCCCAGCCGCGGCAGCGCGATGGCCTGGATACTCACCCTCGCCCACCGTCGCGCGGTGGACCGGGTGCGCTCGGCCCAGGCGTCCAGCGACCGGGAGCACCGGGCCGCGCTGTTGGAACGGACCCCAGCCTACGACGAGGTCACCGAACAGGTGGAGGCCGGTCTCGAACGGGAGCAGGTGCGCCGCTGTCTGCGCACCCTCACCGAACTCCAGCACCAGTCCGTGACCATGGCGTACTACCAGGGTCTGGCCTATCGGGAGGTGGCCGAGTTACTGTCCGTCCCGCTCGGCACGATCAAGACCCGGCTCCGCGACGGTCTTATCCGACTGCGTGACTGCCTGGGGGTGTCCGCATGACCGCGGATCTGCACACACTGACCGGTGCCTACGCGCTGCACGCCCTGGACCCGCAGGAGCGCGCCGAGTTCGAACGCCATCTGAACGCGTGCCACGCGTGCGCCCAGGAGGTGCGCGAACTGAGCGCCACCGCCGCCCGGCTGGGGCAGGCCGTGGCCATGACGCCGCCGCCCCGCCTCAAGGAGCAGGTGCTCCGGCGGATCGCCACCGAGCGCCAGGAACCGCCGGTGCTCTCCCCGCAGTCCCACTCGGGCGGCGGCGCGGGGCGAGGCCGCTCGTTGTCCCGCTTCACCCTGGCGGCCTGCCTGGCCGCCGCGGCGGCCTTCGGCGGAGTCGCCGTATGGCAGTACCAGGAGGCAGAGGACGCACAGCAGCAGGCAGAGGCGTCGCGGCAACGGTCCGACGCGCTGGCCCTCGTGCTCGCCGCCCCGGACGCAAAGATCACCACGGGGAGGCTGACGGACGGCGCGACCGGCACCGTGGTCGTCTCCCCCAGCCGGAACAAGGCCGCGTTCCTCGCGTCCGGGATGCCGAAACCCCCCAGTGGCAAGGTCTACCAGCTCTGGTACAGCGACGGCGGAACGATGCGGGACGCGGGCCTGATGGACTCCGTGACCGGTTCGGACGCCGTCCTGATGGCCGGTCCCGTTGGCGCGGCCTCGGGTATGGGCATCACGGTGGAACCGGCGGGCGGCTCCGCGCAGCCCACCTCCACTCCACTGGCGCTGATGAACTTCCCAGGCGTGTAAGGACGCGTAAGGGCGTGTAAAGGCACACGACACGGCTGCCCGGACGCGCAGGCGCACACAGACAGGACACGTACATGAGCGTTGCCGTCGTCCTCTTCACCTCCGATCTGCGGGTCCACGACCAGCCGGTGCTGCGCGCCGCGCTGAGCGGCGCCGACGAGGTGATCCCGCTGTTCGTGCGCGATACGGGGGTGACGGAGGCGGGCTTCGACGCCCCCAACCGGCTGGCGTTCCTGGCCGACTGCCTGGCCGCGCTGGACGCCGGACTGCGCGAGCGCGGCGGCCGGCTGATCATCCGTACGGGGGACGTGTGCGAGCAGGTCTGCCGGGTGGTGCGCGCGAGCGGCGCCCGGGAGGTCCATGTCGCGGCCGGGGTGAGCCGGTACGCCGTACGCAGGGAGGAGCGGCTCCGCACGGAGCTGGCGGGCGTGGGATGCGCGCTGGTCGCGCACGACGCGGTCGTCACGGTGGTACCGCCGGGCCAGATCACCCCGGCGGGCAAGGATCACTTCGCGGTCTTCACCCCGTACTTCCGCCGCTGGGAGGAGACGGGTCGGCGTGCGGTGATGACGGCGCCCAGGGCGGTGCGGGTCCCCGCGGTCGACAGCGAACCGCTGCCGGAGCGCGCCGCGGTCAAGGGGGTCTCGCCCGGCCTCGCCGAGGGCGGTGAGGCCGTGGCCCGAAAGCGCCTGTCGTCCTGGCTCGGCGGGGGTATCGAGTCGTACGAGGACCGGCACGACGACCTCCCCGGCGACGCGACGTCCCGGCTCTCCCCCTATCTCCATTTCGGCTGCCTCTCCCCGGTGGAACTGGCGCACCGGGCCGATCGGACACGGGGCGTGGGCCCGGCGTCCTTCCTGCGGCAGCTGGCCTGGCGGGACTTCCATCACCAGGTGCTCGCGGCCCGGCCGCGGTCCGCGTGGTCGGACTACCGGGCGCGCGGCGACCGTTGGCGTACGGACGAGAAGGAGATCGCGGCCTGGCGCGAGGGCCGCACCGGCTATCCGGTGGTCGACGCGGCCATGCGCCAGCTCCTCCACGAGGGCTGGATGCACAACCGGGGGCGGCTGCTGGTGGCGAGTTTCCTCACCAAGACGCTGTACGTGGACTGGCGGGTCGGCGCGCGGCACTTCCTGGATCTGCTCGTGGACGGGGACCTCGCCAACAACCAGCTCAACTGGCAGTGGGCGGCGGGCACCGGCACGGACACCCGCCCGAACCGGGTCCTCAACCCGCTTGCCCAGGCGAGGAGGTTCGATCCGCGTGGCGACTATGTACGGCGCTGGGTGCCGGAGTTGGCCGGGCTGAAAGGGCCGGCCGTCCATCAGCCGTGGAAGCTGCCGGCCCCGGACCGGGCCCGATTGGACTATCCGGACCCGATCGTGGACCTCGATGAGGGCAGGGACCGCTTCGTACGGGCCCGGGGAGTCGGCTAGATCCTGCCCCGCGAGCAGACAGACGGGCGGGCGCAGGCAGACGGGGAGGCGCAGACACGCGGAGACAACGCGCAGGCACGCGCGGACAACGCACGGGCCCCGTCGGATCATCCCGACGGGGCCCTGCTGCGTATCGCGGGTGCAGCCTCACCGCCCTGCCCGTAGACCCGTACGGCCGTCATCCCACCGAGCTGTACGCCACCACTCCGCGCAGCACCGCCTCGACCGCCTTGCGGGCGTTCTTCGCGACCGTGCTGTTGTCGCGCGGCGCGGCCGCCGCGATCTGGCCCAGCACATCGATGACCTGCTTGCAGCAGCGCACGAAGTCGCCGGCCGGCATCTCCGCCTCGCGCAGCACCTCGTCCAGCCCCTTGCCGGACGCCCACATGTAGACCGCCCAGGCGAAACCGACATCGGGCTCGCGCTGCCCGACCCCCTCCGTCTGACTGATCTTCAGGTCCTCTTCCAGAGCGTCGAGCCGCCCCCAGATACGGACCATCTCGCCCAGCGCGGTCTTCGCCGCGCCCGACGGGACCTTGGGCGCCACCGCGTCGTCGGACTGCCGGGCCTCGTACACCAACGCCGATACGCAGGCGGCCAGTTCGGCCGGGCCCAGCCCTTCCCACACCCGGTCGCGCAGGCACTCGCTGGCGAGAAGATCCAGCTCACCGTAGAGCCTGGCCAGCCGCTTGCCGTGCTCGGTGACCTCGTTGCCGCGCAGATAGTCCAGCTCGGTGAGGAGCGCCACGATCCGGTCGAAGGTGCGGGCGATGGTGTTCGTCCGCCCCTCGATCCGGCGCTCCAGCTGACGGGTGTCCCGCTGGAGCCGGTGGTAACGCTCGGCCCAGCGGGCGTGGTCCTCGCGCTCGTCGCAGCCGTGGCAGGGGTGGGCGCGCAGCTCCGTACGGAGCCGGGCGATCTCCCGGTCGTCGGCGGCGGGCGCGCGCTGCTTACGGTGCCGCTCGGGCACGACGTGTCCGGCCTTGGTGCGCAGCGCGGACGCCAGATCGCGGCGCGACTGCGGCGAGCGCGCGTTGAACGACTTGGGGATCCTCATCCGCTCCAGCGCCTCCACCGGCACCGGGAAGTCGATCGACGCCAGTCGTTTGACCTGCCGCTCGGCGGTGAGCACCAGCGGCCTCGGCCCGTCCTGGTGCTCGAATCCGCGGTGTCCGTTGGCACGCCCTGCCGGCAGCCCGGGGTCGAGCACCAGCGCGAGGCCGGCGAACTTGCCGGTCGGGACATGGATGATGTCGCCCGGCTTGAGCTTCTCCAGCGACGAGGCGGCGGCGACCCGGCGCTGCGCCGCGCCCTGTTTGGCCAGCTCGGTCTCGCGGTCCTTGAGATCGCGGCGCAGCCGCGCGTACTCCTCGAAATTCCCCAAGTGGCAGGTCATGCCCGCCCGGTAGCCATCGAGCCCTTCTTCGTTCTTCTGCACCTGCCGGGAGATCCCGACGACCGACTTGTCGGCCTGGAACTGGGCGAAGGAGGTCTCCAGCAGCTCGCGCGAACGGTGCCGGCCGAACTGCTGGACCAGGTTCACGGCCATGTTGTACGAGGGCCGGAAGCTGGAGCGGAGCGGATACGTCCGGGTCCCGGCGAGTCCGGCGAGCGCGCCCGGATCCATACCGCGCTGCCAGAGCACCACGGCATGGCCTTCGACGTCGATCCCCCGGCGTCCTGCCCGGCCGGTCAGCTGGGTGTACTCACCGGGGGTGATGTCGGCGTGCTGCTCCCCGTTCCACTTGACGAGCTTCTCCAGCACCACGGACCTGGCCGGCATGTTGATGCCGAGCGCCAGGGTCTCGGTGGCGAAGACCGCCTTGACCAGGCCCCGGACGAACAGCTCCTCGACGACCTCCTTGAAGGTCGGCAGCATCCCCGCGTGGTGCGCGGCGATGCCCCGCTCCAGGCCCTCCAGCCATTCGTAATAGCCGAGGACATGGAGGTCCTCACCGGGGATGGAGGCCGTGCGCTCCTCGACGATCTCGCGGACCCGCCGCCGGGCGTCGTCGTTGTTGAGCCGCAGGCCCGCGTACATGCACTGCTGTACGGCGGCCTCGCAGCCGGCCCGGCTGAAGATGAAGGTGATCGCGGGCAGCAGGCCCTCGGCGTCGAGCCGCTCGATGACCTCGGGCCTGGCGGGCGTCCAGATCCGGCTACGCTGCCGGCGCTCGCGTTCCCGGTCCGCCTCGCGGATCATCTTCCCGCGCCGGCGCTCACGCGGGTTGTAGGTGCGCTGATTCTCCATCCGGGCCAGCCGGACAAGATCGGGATTGACCTCACGCCGGCCCCCGCCACGGCCGCCGTGGTCGGTCTCCTCCTCGAAGAGGTCGTACATCCGGCGTCCGGCCATCACGTGCTGCCAGAGCGGCACGGGCCGGTGCTCGGAGACGATCACCTCGGTGTCACCCCGGACGGTGTCCAGCCAGTCGCCGAACTCCTCGGCGTTGGAGACGGTCGCCGAGAGCGACACGAGCGTGACCGACTCGGGGAGGTGGATGATCACCTCTTCCCAGACGGCGCCCCGGAAGCGGTCGGAGAGGTAGTGCACCTCGTCCATGACCACATAGCCGAGCCCGAGGAGCGACTGCGAGCCCGCGTAGAGCATGTTGCGGAGCACTTCGGTGGTCATGACGACCACCGGAGCATCGGAATTGACGCTGTTGTCGCCGGTCAGCAGGCCGACCTTGTCCGCGCCGTAGCGCTTGGCCAGGTCCGCGTACTTCTGGTTGGAGAGTGCCTTGATCGGCGTGGTGTAGAAACATTTGCGGCCCTCGGTCAGGGCCAGGTGCACGGCGAATTCGCCGACGATCGTCTTGCCCGAGCCGGTGGGCGCCGCGACCAGCACGCCCTTCCCGGCTTCCAGGGCCTGGCAGGCCTCGATCTGGAAGGGGTCCAGACCGAAGTCGTACATCTCGCGGAAGGGAGCGAACGCCGTGGCCTGCTCGGCGGCGCGGATCCGGGCAGCGGCGTAGCGCTCGGCAGGTGAGAGGTCCTCAGTCATCTTGCGATCGAGCCTACCCGCCACCTCTGACAGTCGGCGCGATCTTTAGAGGCCCCTCTTTTCTGGGGCTCGGTTCGCCTCCGGGGCGCCGGCTGTGTCGATCAGCGGCCCCCGGCCGCGACCACTGTCGACCGTGCTCGGATTGCTCGCCGCAGGGTCCGCCGTGCACCGACGGGCGGCGCACGGCGGACCCCACAAGATCAGGTGATGTCGTCGTAACCGTTCAGCCGGTTCGTCCGGCCGCCGTCCGACTGCCCGGGAAGCGCGGGCCGCGAGGATACGGAGCCGACCGCGTCGATGTCCTCGGGAGTCAGGTCCAGGTCCGAGGCCTCGTCGTCATCGAGGTCCGCGTCCGGGTTGTTCCGCCTGCGCCGCCGGTCGTTGAGCATGCAGACGCCCAGTGCCAGGAAGTAGAGGACGACAATGGGGCCGGCCAGCATCAGCATCGTGAGCGGATCACCGGTCGGGGTCGCGAAGGCCGCGAAGACGGTGATGCCCATCACAAAGCCCCGCCACCAGCCGACCAGCCTCTTCGCCGACAGCACACCGGTGAAGTTGAGCAGCACCAGCAGCAGAGGCAGCTCGAAGGCCAGCCCGAAGATGATGACCATGCGCACCACGAGGTCGAGATACTCGTCCAGCGGCAGGAGGTTGCGGGCCTGTTCAGGGGTGAAGCCGAGCATGATCGTGGCTGTCTGGGGCAGGATCTGGTAGGCGAGAACGGCGCCACTGAGGAAGAGCGGTACGCCTATGCCGACGAAGGACAGCGCGTACTTCTTCTCGTGACTGTGCAGGCCGGGCGCGAGGAAACCCCAGAGTTGGTAGAGCCAGACCGGCGTGGCCAGCACCAGGCCCGAGACGAGAGAGACCTTCAGGGCGATGGAGAAGGGCGAGATCAGACCATTCACGGTCATGTCCGCGCACGGCTCACCGTTCTTCTGCTTCAAGGATCCGTCGACGCAGCCCACCGAGTCGAGGATCGGCTTCATCATGAAGTCGATCAGTTCCTTGTAGTAGAAGGCTGCGACGACGGTGATGACCAGAATGGCCAGCACCGCCTTCAGCAGGCGATTTCGCAGCTCACGCAGGTGCTCCGCGAGAGGCATACGCCCTTCCGCGTCTCTCTCCTGCTTCGGGGCAGACTTGAGCAACCCGCGTCCCTCGTCTCGTGAAAACAGCGGCCGTCAGTGAAGAACGCGTCAGTCAGCTCTGGGTGGTGCGGTTCGGCTCGTTGACCGGACGAGCGCCGGCGACATCGCCGGGGAACGCCTGGATCGTCCGCGGAGCGGCCGGCTGCTGGGCGGTGGTGTCGGCGGTCTGTTCGGCGACGGGGGCCGACTTGTCGTCGTCCTTCTTCATGGCCTTGGCCTCGCTCTTGAGGATGCGGGCCGACTTGCCGAGCGAACGCGCCATGTCAGGAAGCTTCTTGGCACCGAACAGCAACAGGATGACAACGATGATCAGAACGATCTCGAGCGGCTTCAGATTGCCGATCATGTGCGACTTCCTTCTCACAGAGGCGGCTGGGGTGGGGCTGCCCGTACAACCGGACCCGGTGTCCGGCAATGGCGCTGCCAGCGATCGTAACCCGCAGGAGTAAACGTGGGGCAATGCCCGTGCATACTCCCGGCGGCGGCCGTCACCTCACCGTCCAGGCCACGATCGTCAGCGTACCGTCCGGGCCGGTCCCGGAGGAGAGGGCGTCAGCCTCCCCCGAGGCCGTCTCCACGGCCGTCCCCCAAGGCGGTCGGCACGCCCGCCACCGCGAGCCGCCACCACCCGCACAAGCCACCATCCGCACAAGCCGCCGCCCGCGCTACCGCAGCGCGTCTCCGGTCGAGGCCAGCCGGGTGGCCGCACGTTCCAGGTCCTCGGCGGCCCGGTTGATCCGGTCCGTGGTGGCGGCGACCTGGCGGCCGAGCCGCTGGGCTTCGAGGAAGACACGGATCGCCAGGACCCCGAGTACGGCGATACCGCAGAACCCCAGGGCGATGGCGAGCATGGGCCAGAACATGGGCAGAACCTAGACCGTTCTCAGAGACTTCTCATCCCCGGACCGCTGGATCCGAGGGCTGCTTGAGACTGCGTGAAACTGCTTGAAAGGACCTCGCGGAAGAACAACACGGAAGATCGGCACGGAAGGACCGCGCGGAAAGCCGCTAGACCGTCGAGTGGAGGCGCAGCGTCCGCACACCACCGCCGGTGAGGAGTTCGATGATCCGCTCACCGGCGGGCTTGCGCACCGCGGTCTCGCACTCGGGGCAGGTGAAGGAGTAGAAGGTGGTCTTCCGGCTGGCCCCGATCGCCAGGCGCAGCGCGCCCGCCGAGAGCTCGAACCGGGCGCGGCACTCGGGACAGGCCGCTCTGAAGAGGACCGGGACGACGGTCGAGAATCCTGGCAGTCCAGTTATCGCCGACATAGTTCTTGGCTCTCCTTGTCCCCGGCCGTTCACCACTGAGCCGTTCACCACTGAGCCGTTCACTGCTGGACGTCATACGCCGCGAGCGCGTCACCGGCCGCCAGCCGTGCGCTCTCCGCCAGATCCGGCGGGGACACGATCCGTCCGTCCCCGCCGAGCCGTAGCGCGAGGCGTCTCAGCGAGGTGGGCACGGAGGTGCGCAGGGTGATGCGCAGACCGCCGTCGGGAAGCTCGACCGCGGAGTCGTGCGGGTAGTACTCCGCCACCCACCGGCCACCGGGGCCGACCTCGACCACCACCTCGGGATCCTCCGCCGACGGCTGCACCAGCCCTTCCGACAGATCCCGGAGCTCCAGCTCCGGGGGCGCCGCCGGTGCGTCCAGCAGCTTGATCTCGGCGACCCGGTCGAGCCGGAACGTACGCCGCGCCTCGGAGAGCCGGCACCAGGCCTCCATATAGGTGTGGCCCACGGCAAACAGCCGGATCGGGTCGACCTCGCGCTCGGTCAGCTCGTCCCGCGCCGGGGAGTAGTAGCGCAGCCACAGCCTGCGGCGCTCGGAGATGGCGCGGTCGACGTCGGCGAACACCCCGCCCTCGGCCTCGAAGGTCACCGAGAGCCGGGCGCTGGCGCCCGCCGCTTCCCCGGCCGCGGTCTCCAGCTTTGCGGTGGCGCGCAGCAGCGCCTGCCGGTCGCCCTCACGCAGCCCCGGCAGGGTGGCGACGGCGCGGGCCGCGACGAGCAGTGCGGTCGCCTCGTCGGCGGCCAGCCGCAGCGGCTCGGCGACATCGTCCGCGTTGTGCCACCAGATCCGGTCGCCGTCGGTGTCGATGTCGAGCAGATCGCCGCCGCGGAAGCTGGTCCCGCACATGGGAAGGACGTCGAGGTCGGAGATCAGCTGGTCCTCGCTGATACCGAAGGCGCGGGCGACATCGCTGACGTGGGCGCCGGGGCGCTCCCGCAGATAGGTCACCAGCGAGAGCATCCGCCGGGTCTGGTCGATGGCGTTGGTTGCCATGGTGTGTACGAGCCCCCTCAGCCCTTGGCCACGGCGCGCAGCCGGTCCACGACGTCCGCCCGCAGATCCGCGGGCTCCAGTACGACCACGTCCGGCCCGAACTCCACGAGCCAGGCGTCGAGACCGTGGCCGTACGGGATCTCCAGTTCGTCCCAGCCGTCGCCCAGCTCTCTCGACGACAGCGCCTTGGAACGCAGCGGGTAGCCGCATCCAGAACGGAGCTTGATCAGTGCGGAGCGGGTCGCGGTCTCTCCCGCCCAGCTCTCCACGGTCTCCCGCACGGTGACCACGTCGGGCACGGGCGCGCCGAAGACCCCGGCGCGGGAACGGACCTTGCCGGTGATGCGCGAGAGCCGGAAGACGCGCTCGGCGCCGCGGTCGCGGTCCCAGCCGGCCAGATACCAGTGGCCGCGCCAGCACTCCAGCGTCCAGGGCTCGACCTGGCGCTGCTCGGGGCGGGCGGCGTTGGCCTTGCGGTAGTCGAAGACGACGGGGCGCCGGTCGCGGCAGGCGAGCATCAGCGGTTCGAACGCGGCCTCGTGGACGGGGATGCGCGGTTCGAGGGCGCTGTGGTGTGCCTCGTACGAGTCCTCCGCCTCGGGCATTCCGGCGGCGCGGAGCTTCTGGAGGGCGCCGCTCGCCGCGCCTGCCAGCCGGGCCTGCTGCCAGACCTTGGCGGCGAGTCCGAGGGCGGCGGCCTCTTCGGCGTCGAGCGTGATGGCGGGCAGCCGGTTGCTGTCACGGCGGGCGAGATAACCGGTCTCCCCGTCCAGGTTCTCCACTGTCTCGATGACCAGGCCCAGTTCGCGCAGATCGTCCTTGTCGCGCTCGAACATCCGGTTGAAGGAGTCGTCGGTGCCCGCTTCGAGGTAGGCCTCGATGGATTCACGCAACTCACGCTTGCTGAGCGGACGCCGGGTCCCGAGCAGGCACAGCGCCAGATTCATCAGCCGCTCGGCTTTGGCAATCGCCATCGACGCCTTACACCCCACTTGATCGTGCCGCATCCGCCCGCTGACCGTACCGCCCCCGGGTGTCGGGGCAAAGTCGTGGCCATGGTCCGGGCAACCGTCCGGGCACGGCCGAGGGCCCACGCCGGACGGCGTGGGCCCTCAGGGTGTCCGGACCTGATCACCTGATCGAAAGCAAAGCGATCAGCCGGACATGATCAGACCGCGATCAGATCGCAGACGAAGATCAGCGTCTCGCCCGGGGCGATACGGCCGCCACCGGCGCCGCGGTCGCCGTACGCGAGGTGCGCGGGGATGGTCAGCTGCCGGCGGCCGCCGACCTTCATGCCCTGCACGCCCTGGTCCCAGCCTGCGATGACCTGGCCGGCGCCGAGCTGGAACTGGAGCGGGGTGCCGCGGTTCCAGGAGGCGTCGAACTCTTCGCCGGTGGAGAAGGACACGCCCACGTAGTGGACGGACACGGTGTCGCCCGCCTTGGCCACCGCGCCGTCGCCTTCGGTGATGTCCTTGATCTCCAGATCGGCCGGCGGCTCGCCACCCGGGAAGTCGACCTCGGGCTTGTCGATGCTCACTGAACTGCTCCTCTAAATGATGAACTGGGCAACCGGGACAGTGTTACACCTTCGCCAGGATGTCCACCGCGAACACCAGCGTGGAGTTCTTCGGGATGCCCTGCTGCTCCTGGTCGCCGAAGGCCTGGTCCGGCGGAAGGACGATGAGAACCCTGCTGCCCACCTTCTTGTCGACCACACCTGTCTTGAGACCCTTCAGGGTCAGCTGCGGCAGCGGGAAGGTCGCGGTACGGCCCGTCTTGTACGTGCTGTCGAACTGCTTGCGGCCCTTCCAGATGTACGCGCTGTAGTTCAGCACGACCGTGTCCGAGGCCTTGACCTCCGCGCCCTTGCTCTCCAGCACGTAGTTGGAGACCAGCTTCTTGGGCGGGTCGCTCTTCGGGATCGTGACCGTCGGCTCCTTGCCGTCGTCGTTGGTCCCCACCTTCGGCAGGTCGGCATCGTCCTGCGCGACCTCCGAGCCCTTGGCGGACTTCGGGACCTGGGTCGCCTTCACGATGTCGACGACGAAGACCAGCGTGGCGTTGGGCTTGATGTCGCCCTGGCCCTGGGCTCCGTAACCGAGCTCCGGCGGGATCCCCAACTCGACGCGGCTGCCGACCTTCTGGCCCTCGAGACCCTGGTCCCAGCCCTTGATGACCTGTCCGGCACCGAGGGTCAGGTCGAGGGGCTGCTTGCGGTCGAAGCTGTTGTCGAACGGCTTGGCGGAGTCCCAGCTCTGACCGAGGTAGTTGACCTGGAGCGCTTCACCCTTCTTGACCGTGGCGCCGTCCCCCTTGCTGAGGACATCGACCGTCAGCTTCTTGGGCGGGCTCCCCTCCCCCTTCTCGAGGGTCGGCTTCTGACCGAACTTGCTTCCCGCGGTGACCGCGGGAAGCCCGTTCTTGGACGAGGTGGAGTCGGAGCCTCCGCTGTCTCCGCAAGCCGCTGTCGACAGCAGCAGCAAGGGGACGACGATCAGGCCGGCAAGTCGGCGCACGTGTTCCTCAGATCTCAGACGGCACAGTAGTTGCCCGACACTCTAAGGCGTGGCGAGGGCCCCGTACGCGATACGTACGGGGCCCGGTCCGCATTCCACCAATGCGTGTCACACGCCTGCTGACATACCGCCAGACATACCGGATCACATACCGGCGATCAGCTTTTCCACCCGGTCGTCGACAGACCGGAACGGGTCTTTGCAGAGCACCGTGCGCTGTGCCTGGTCATTGAGCTTGAGGTGCACCCAGTCGACGGTGAAGTCCCTGCGCTGCTCCTGGGCACGGCGGATGAAATCGCCGCGCAGTCGCGCCCTGGTGGTCTGCGGGGGCACGGACTTGCCCTCGAAGATCTTCAGGTCGTTGCAGATCCGGGCGGCCTGGCCCTTCTTCTCCAGCAGGTAATAGAGACCGCGACGGCGGTGGATGTCGTGGTAGGCGAGGTCTATCTGAGCGACCCTCGGATGCGACATGGTCATGTTGTGCTTGGCCCGGTACCGCTCGATGAGCTGGTACTTCATGACCCAGTCGATCTCGGTGGAGATACGGTCGAGGTCCTCCGCCTCGATCGCGTCGAGCGTGCGGCCCCAGAGCTCCAGGACCTGTGCGACGGTGCCGGTGCGGATGCCCCGCCGGTCCACGAAGTCCACGGCCTTCTCGTAGTACTCCCGCTGGACCTCCAGAGCGGAGGCCTCCCGGCCGCTCGCCAGGCGCACCTTGCGCCGGCCGGTGAGGTCGTGGCTGACCTCCCGGATCGCCCGGATCGGGTTCTCCAGGGTCAGATCACGCATCACCGTGCCCGCCTCGATCATGCGCAGCACGAGATCGGTGGCGCCGACCTTGAGCAGCATGGTCGTTTCGGACATGTTCGAGTCACCGACGATGACATGCAGACGGCGGTAACGCTCCGCGTCGGCGTGCGGCTCGTCGCGGGTGTTGATGATCGGGCGGGAGCGCGTGGTGGCGGAGCTGACGCCCTCCCAGATGTGCTCGGCCCGCTGGCTGACGCAGTAGACGGCACCCCGCGGGGTCTGGAGCACCTTGCCGGCGCCGCAGAGCAGCTGCCGGGTGACGAGGAAGGGGATGAGGATGTCCGCGAGCCGGGAGAACTCTCCGTGGCGGGCGACGAGATAGTTCTCGTGGCAGCCGTAGGAGTTTCCCGCCGAGTCGGTGTTGTTCTTGAAGAGATAGACGTCGCCCGCGATTCCCTCCTCGTGCAGGCGGCGTTCGGCGTCGACGAGCAGGCCTTCGAGAATGCGTTCGCCCGCTTTGTCGTGCGTGACCAGCTCGGAGATGTTGTCGCATTCGGGAGTTGCGTATTCCGGATGCGAACCCACGTCGAGGTAGAGACGGGCACCGTTCCGCAGGAAGACATTGCTGCTGCGGCCCCATGAGACAACACGGCGGAAGAGGTAGCGCGCCACTTCGTCAGGTGACAGTCGGCGCTGTCCCCTGAACGTGCACGTGACGCCGTACTCGTTCTCCAGCCCGAAAATGCGGCGGTCCATGTCTGAACATTACGCCTGATGGCCTGAGCTGAAACCGGGTTCGGCCGCCCCGCTTCGATCATTTTCCGTCGAGGGTGTGGCATTCGACGGACTGATCGGATCCGCGAGGGCCCGCCGAGTGGCCAGCAGCACCAGCAGGGCCGCGATCCCTCCGGCCCCCGCGACCCCGAAGCTCGCGGGCGTACCGCCGATCTCGACGGCCGGGCCCGCCACGGCCGTTCCGAGCGAGGCGCCGACGCCGAAGGTGGTGACGAGCCAGGAGAACGCCTCGGTGACGGTGCCCCGGGGAGCGTGCCGGTCGACGACCACGAAGGCACAGGCGAGCGCGGGCGCCAGGAAGACTCCGGCGACGGCGCAGAGCACGGTCATCGCGGCCACGCCCGGCGTGAGCGTCAACGGCAGATAGCAGAGGGCCAGCAGGGCGACGATCGCCCGGAGCCGGCGCTCGGGGGTGCCGGCCCACTCGCGGGCTCCGTACGCCATGCCGCCGACCAGCGCGCCGAGCCCGAGTGCCGCCATCAGCCAGCCGTAGATGGACTCACGGCCGTGGTCGTCGGCGTAGGCGATGCCCGCGACCGTGATCGAGCCCATGGCCATACCGACGAAGAGGAACGCGCTCAGCAGGGCGAGGAGTCCGGGCGAGCGCAGGGCACCGAGCCAGTGCGCCTCGCGCGGTGCGGACCGCCAGGCCCGGGAGGGCCCGGACAGGATGACGGAGAGCGCGCCGCACACCCCGATCGCGTTGATGACCAGGAGCGCGGCGGCCGGGGACCAGAGCGCGACCAGTACGGTGACGAGCAGCGGGCCTGCGGTGAACATGACTTCCTGGGCCACGGCGTCCATGGCGTACGCCCGGTGCACCCGGTCGTCACCCCCCAGGACGTTGGGCCACAGCGCCCGCAGCCCGCCCTCCAGCGGCGGGGTGAAGAAGCCACCGATCACCACGGCCGCGTAGGCGGGCAGCAGAGCGTCCGTTCCGACGGCGGCGAAGAGGACCATGCCCAGCGCGGAGACCACGGCCGCGGGGAGCTGCACCCGGGGCTGCCCGAACAGGTCCACGGCCCGGCCGAGCAGCGGCTGACCGATGGCCATGGCGACGCCGTACACGGCCGCGAAGGCGCCGGCGAGCGTGTAGCTGCCGCCCTCGGCGCGCGTGAACATGACGATCGCGATGTGCCCGGTGGCGCTCGGCAGCCGGCCCACGAGCGTCCCGGTGAGCAGCCGTGCGGCATGCGGCGCCTTGAGAATGTCCACATAGCCCGTGGCCATGTCCCGCCCCTCTTCCTCAGGTCGCCCCGGCCCGACCGGGGTTTTACGTATAACGTCGAGCGTCATACGTACCATGTGCGCAGTCCGCGGGTCCACCCGCGATCACACCGCGCGACGGAGAACGGCAACCATGACAGAGCAGTCCGCCCGGCCCACCAGCAGAGATGTGGCACGGGTCGCGGGCGTGTCCCAGGCCACGGTCTCTCTCGTACTCGCCGACAAGTGGCGCGGCCGGGTCTCGGAGCGGACCGCCGGGCTGGTGCGGGAGGCGGCGCGCGCGCTCGGCTACCGCCCCAATCTCGCGGCCCGCAATCTGCGGCTGGGCCGGACCAGGACGGCGCTCCTGGTCGTGCCCGCGCTCACCAACGAGTTCTTCGCCCGGGTCTACACGGGCGCGGCCGAGGTCGCCGGCGAGCACGGCTTCGGGGTGGTCCTCTACCCCTCCCCCGCCGGAGTGGGGCCCGCCAGGGACCCCTTCGCCTCGGCGCGAGCCGCGCTGGACGGGGTGATCGCCTCCTCGATGGCGACCGACGCGCTGGACGCGATCCGCGGCGCGGACGGCGCGGACCTGCCGCTGGTGATGCTGGACAGCGATCCGGCGGCGCCCGGGGCCGCCGCCCGGGTGAATCTGGATATCGCCGACGGCATGCGGCAGGTGACGGAACATCTGCTCGGTCTCGGCCACCGGCGCCTGGTCCATCTCGCCTCCGCGATCGCCTCCTGGACCTTCGACGTACGCGCCGACGCGCTGGCCGGTGCGGTACGCGACGTCCCCGACGCTGCCGTACGGACCGTCCACGCACCGCTGGAGGTGGGCGCCGCGCGGGAGGTCGTGGAACGCGCCCTGACCGCGCCTGGCCCCCGGCCCACGGCGCTGGTCTGCGACGACGACATCCTGGCCGCGGGAGCCTGCAAGGCGGTGCGCAGGCTCGGCCTGCGGGTACCCGAGGACGTCTCCGTCACCGGCTTCGACGATCTGGCCCTCGCGACGGCGGTGGAGCCGGAGCTGACCACCGTACGGCTGCCTGCCGAGCGGATCGGCGAGCGCGGCATGTCGGCGCTGCTGGCGGTCCTGGACGGACAGCGGCCGGAGACCGGCGACCTGCCGGTACGCCTGGTGGTCCGCGCCTCGACAGCGCCGCCGCCCCCGATATCGGGCCCCTGAGCGCACCACGGCGGGGGCCGGGTCGCGCCGCGCCACGCCGACCAGCTGATCGCAGGGGCTCTTACGCGCTTGTGCCCCGGTCCGCGGGCGCGGGCCGGGGCACAGGCGGGAACACACCGGTCACTCGTCGGTGTCCTCCGCCTCCTCGATGTCCGAGGGAGCGTCCGTCGGGGTGGACGCCGCACCGTCCGCCTCCAGCAGGCGGGAGAGCTGGCGACCGACGATCCGCTTGAACTTGCGCTGCTGCGGTCGCGTACGGTCCAGGACCGCGACCTCCAGCCGCTCCGCGGGGATCTCCCGCTCGCCGCCGTTGGTGTCCCTGGACAGCGCCTGGACGGCCAGCTTCAGTGCCTCGGCGAGCGACATCCCGTCGCGGTGCCGCTGGTCGAGGAAGGTGCTGATCTGCTCCGCGTTGCCGCCGACCGCGACCGAGCCGTGCTCGTCCACGATCGAACCGTCGTGGGGCAGCCGGTAGATCTGGTCGCCGTCCGCGCTCGCGCCGACCTCGGCGACGACCAGCTCCACCTCGTAGGGCTTTTCGGCGGAGCTGGAGAAAATCGTGCCGAGCGTCTGGGCGTAGACATTGGCGAGGCCACGAGCCGTCACATCGTCGCGGTCATAGGTGTAACCGCGCAGATCGGCATAGCGGACGCCGCCGATGCGCAGATTCTCGTATTCGTTGTACTTGCCCGCGGCCGCGAAACCGATGCGGTCGTAGATCTCGCTGAACTTGTGCAGCGCACGGGACGGATTCTCGCCGACGAAGACAATACCGTCGGCATACTGCAGCACAACCAGGCTGCGACCGCGTGCGATGCCCTTGCGGGCGTATTCCGCCCGGTCGGCCATCGCCTGCTGGGGTGAGACATAGAACGGCGTCGACACCGGCTATCCGTCCCTTTCTGTCAGAGGCATTTTTGTTCAGAAGAGGGCGGCCGTCAGAGCAGCGCGGCCCGTGGGCCGTCGGGCTGCTCCAGCCGACGCTCGAGGATCGAGCGAGCGATTTCGGAGGACTCCGCCTCCGTCAGCTTCTTGAGGCCCTCATCCGTGATGACGGTGACGATCGGATAGATCCGGCGGGCCACGTCGGGGCCGCCCGTCGCCGAGTCGTCGTCAGCGGCGTCGTACAGCGCCTGGATGACCAGAGTGGTGGCCTGCTGCTCCGTCAGGTCCTCACGGAAGAGCTTCTTCATCGCGCCACGGGCGAAGATCGAGCCGGATCCGGTGGACGCGTAGCCGTGTTCCTCGGAACGGCCGCCCGTCACGTCGTAGGAGAAGATGCGGCCCTTCTGCCGGTCCACGTCCCAGCCGGCGAACAGCGGGACGACCGCCAGGCCCTGCATGGCCATGGCCAGATTGCTGCGGATCATTGTGGAGAGCCGGTTGGCCTTGCCCTCCAGGGACAGCTGGACTCCTTCGACCTTCTCGAAGTGCTCCAGCTCCAGCTGGAAGAGCCTGACCATCTCCACGGCGAGACCGGCGGTGCCGGCGATGCCCACGGCCGAGTACTCGTCGGCCGGGAAGACCTTCTCGATGTCGCGCTGGGTGATCATGTTGCCCATGGTCGCTCGCCGGTCACCGGCGAGCACCACACCGCCGGGGAAGGACACCGCGACGATCGTCGTGCCGTGCGGTGCTTCGATCGCGCCCCGCAGGGGCTGCAGCGAACGCTTGCCGGGCAGCATGTCCGGCGACTGGTCGGACAAGAAGTCCATGAACGAGGCCGAGCCGGGCGTCAGGAAGGCGGCCGGCAGACGCCCGGTGCTCCGGGGATTGGCTTCCACACGATTCCTTCCGGGAGGGCGGCGGCCCGTCGCTCGCGTCGGGCCGATCTTTCGCACTGTGCACGGACCTTACCCGCGCCGACGCCGGTCATCCGCCCCGGTGCCACCGGCTTTCACCAGCCGGCCCCGGGACGGACAACGGCTGCTACTCGCCGCCTTTTTGGACGAAGGAGCGCACAAAGTCCTCTGCGTTCTCTTCGAGTACGTCGTCGATCTCGTCCAGCACGGAGTCGACGTCGTCCGACAGCTTCTCCTGGCGCTCCTTGAGGTCCTCGGAGCCCTGCGCGTCCTGCGCCTGTTCCTCGGTCTCCTCCGTGGAACGCGTTGCCTTCTGCTGTCCGCCGCCGGTGTCCTTGGTCGCCATATCCCTCACCCCGCTCGGTTCGCCCCGCTCGATGTGACCTTCAAGATCAGACCCTACAAGCCGGGTCCGACATCGGCCCCGTACTTCTCGTAACGTACGGGGACCACCTTCATGATTCCCGGACGGAGACCATTTCAGCCTCCGGACAGCACCCGGACCAGCTCTTCCGCGGTGCGGCACCGGTCGAGCAGCTCCTTGACGTGGTTCCGGGTGCCGCGCAGCGGCTCCAGAGTGGGCACCCGTTGCAGCGAGTCACGGCCCGGCAGGTCGAAGATGACCGAGTCCCAGGACGCGGCCGCCACATCGTCCGCGTACTGCTCCAGACAGCGGCCACGGAAGTACGCCCTGGTGTCCTCCGGAGGCTTGGTTCTGGCCCGTTCGACGTCCTGCTCGTCCAGCAGCCGCCGCATCTTGCCGCGGGCCGCCAGACGGTTGTAGAGGCCCTTGTCGGGGCGCACGTCGGCGTACTGGAGGTCCACGAGATGCAGCCGCGCCGCGTCCCAGTCCAGGCCGTCGCGGCGGCGGTAGCCCTCCAGGACCTCACGCTTGGTGATCCAGTCGAGTTCGCCGGACAGGCTCATCGGATCGTTCTCCAGCCGGTTGAGCGTGTCCTCCCAGCGGCCCAGCACGTCCTTGGTCTGTTCGTCGGCGTCGACGCCGTACCGCTCCTCGACGTACTTTCTGGCCAGCTCGAAGTACTCCATCTGGAGCTGGACAGCGGTGAGTGTCCGGCCGCTGCGGAGCGTGACGAGACGGCCGAGGGAGGGGTCGTGCGAGACCTGGTGCAACGTACGGACCGGCTGGTCCACGGCCAGGTCGACATTGATGAAGCCGTCCTCGATCATGGACAGGACGAGCGAGGTCGTACCGAGCTTGAGGTAGGTGGAGATCTCCGACAGGTTCGCGTCGCCGATGATCACATGCAGCCGGCGGTATTTCTCCGCGTCCGAATGCGGCTCGTCGCGCGTGTTGATGATGGGGCGCTTGAGCGTGGTCTCCAGCCCCACCTCGACCTCGAAATAGTCCGCGCGCTGGCTGATCTGGAAGCCGTGTTCGTGGCCGTCCTGGCCGATGCCGACCCGGCCGGCGCCGGTGACGACCTGCCGGGAGACGAAGAACGGCGTCAGATGGCGCACGATGTCCGAGAACGGGGTCTCCCGCTTCATCAGGTAGTTCTCGTGCGTGCCGTAGGACGCGCCCTTGTTGTCGGTGTTGTTCTTGTACAGATGGATCGGCTGGGCGCCCGGAAGCTGGGACGCCCGCTCGGCGGCCTCGGCCATGATGCGCTCGCCCGCCTTGTCCCAGAGGACGGCGTCACGCGGGTTGGTGATCTCGGGAGAGCTGTACTCGGGGTGGGCGTGGTCGACGTACAGCCGCGCGCCGTTCGTGAGGATGACATTGGCCAGGCCGATGTCCTCGTCGGTGAGCTGGCTGGAGTCGGCTGTCTCGCGGGCGAGGTCGAAGCCGCGGGCGTCCCGCAGCGGATTCTCCTCCTCGAAGTCCCAGCGGGCGCGTCGCGCCCGGTGCATCGCCGCCGCGTAGGCGTTGACGATCTGGGACGAGGTGAGCATGGCATTGGCGTTCGGGTGGCCCGGGACGGAGATGCCGTACTCCGTCTCGATGCCCATTACTCGCCGTACGGTCATGCGGCCCTCCTTGCCCGGCGGCGCTCCCCTCCGGGAGCGGCGCTCAAGTACCGCTGTTGCTCCGGTGCGTGTGCGGTGCCCGGCCCCGCACTGCGCGACGCGGCGGTACGGAAGAGCCTAGAACGCCTCTGCGCTGCTGGGGAGATCATTTCCGTCATTGGCCTGGTGTGGTGGTTGGCCCGTGGGGTGGACGGTGCGGATGAAAACAACCGGCTGCGGATGCCCTTCCGGACACCCGCAGCCGGTCCGCGCTCTACAGGTACTGTCCGGTATTGGCCACCGTGTCGATGGAGCGCCCGGTGTCCGCACCCTGCTTTCCGGTCACCAGGGTGCGGATGAACACGATCCGCTCGCCCTTCTTGCCGGAGATACGGGCCCAGTCGTCGGGGTTGGTGGTGTTCGGCAGGTCCTCGTTCTCCTTGAACTCGTCCACGCACGCCTGGAGGAGATGGGAGACCCTGAGACCCTTCTGGTCGTGGTCGAGGAAGGCCTTGATGGCCATCTTCTTGGCCCGGTCGACAATGTTCTGGATCATCGCGCCGGAATTGAAGTCCTTGAAGTAGAGGACTTCCTTGTCGCCATTGGCGTACGTGACCTCGAGGAAGCGGTTCTCCTCGGACTCCGCGTACATCTGCTCCACGACGGACTGGATCATTCCGTGCGCGGCGGCTTCCTTCGAGCCCTTGTGCTCGGAGATGTCGTCCACATGCAGCGGCAGCGAGGGAGTCAGGTACTTCGCGAAGATGTCCTTCGCGGCCTCCGCGTCCGGACGCTCGATCTTGATCTTCACATCGAGCCGGCCGGGCCGCAGGATCGCGGGGTCGATCATGTCCTCTCGGTTGGAGGCGCCGATGACGATGACGTTCTCCAAGCCTTCCACACCGTCGATCTCGGCGAGCAGCTGAGGAACGATGGTGTTCTCCACGTCCGAGCTGACACCGGATCCGCGAGTGCGGAAGAGGGATTCCATCTCGTCGAAGAACACGATGACGGGAGTACCCTCGCTGGCCTTCTCCCGGGCACGCTGGAAGACCAGGCGGATATGGCGCTCGGTCTCACCGACGTACTTGTTGAGGAGCTCGGGGCCCTTGATGTTGAGGAAGTAACTCTTCCCCGCGGGGCGGCCGGTCACCTCGGCGACCTTCTTGGCAAGGGAGTTGGCCACGGCCTTGGCGATCAGTGTCTTGCCGCAGCCGGGCGGGCCGTAGAGCAGGATGCCCTTCGGCGGCCGCAGTTCGTGCTCCTTGAAGAGGTCCGGGTGGAGGTACGGGAGCTCGACCGCGTCGCGGATCATCTCGATCTGGCCGCCCAGACCGCCGATCTTCTCGTAGTCGACGTCCGGTACCTCTTCGAGGACCAGTTCTTCGACCTCGCTCTTGGGAACCACTTCATAGACATAGCCGGAGCGGGGTTCGAGCAGGAGGGCGTCGCCGGGGCGGATGGTGATGTCCAGCAGCGGCTCGGCGAGCCGCACCACCCGTTCCTCGTCGGTGTGCCCGATCACCAGGGCGCGCTCGCCGTCCTCGAGGATCTCCTTGAGGGTGACGATGTCCCCGGCGCGCTCGAACTCCATGGCCTCGACCACGTTGAGCGCCTCGTTGAGCATGACTTCCTGGCCGCGCCGGAGCTCTTCGAGCTCGACGCCGGGGCTGACATTCACCCGGAGCTTGCGGCCCCCGGTGAAGATGTCGGCCGTACCGTCCTCATTCGCGTGCAGAAAGACCCCGAAGCCCGCCGGCGGCTGCGCGAGCCGGTCGACCTCCTCCTTGAGGGCCACGATCTGGTCGCGGGCCTCACGCAGCGTATTGGCGAGCCGCTCGTTCTGCGCGGACACACCCGCAAGGTTCGTCTGCAACTCGACGATCCGCTCTTCGAGAATTCTCGTGTGCCGCGGAGAGTCGGCGAGCTTACGTCGCAGGACGGCGATTTCCTGCTCGAGATAGGCAACCTGGCCGGCTGGGTCTTCAGACCCCCGCCCGGGCCGGATGCCGCGGTTGATGTCGTCGTCGTGGGCTGCCACGGTCCTCACCTCCTCCAAGGGGAGCTGGACGCTTCCTGACCCTACCTGGGTGGGTGATGATTGAAACCCCTAGATCACAAAGACTGTCGGGGTGTGACCGATCTTCACCCTTGCGCTCTCCCTCACGCCAGGGGAATACCCACCCAGCGACACCGGAAAGCCGCCGGTTGTATCGTCGAAGTGTTCAACACCCGTCAGGGCTGGCGCGATTTACTTCATAACACGCCACTCGACGCAGCAAACGGCAGGAGAATGAGCGTGCAGCAGGAGGCTCCCACCGAAGGCGCCACCGGGACCGGTGAACCCCTCGAGGTCTGGATCGACCAAGATCTCTGTACTGGGGACGGGATCTGTGCTCAGTACGCCCCGGAGGTCTTCGAGCTGGACATCGACGGTCTGGCCTACGTGAAGAGTTCCGGGGACGAACTGCTCCAGTCCCCCGGCGCCACCACGCCCGTACCCCTCACACTGCTGACCGACGTCGTCGATTCGGCCAAGGAGTGCCCGGGCGACTGCATTCACGTACGTCGGGTTTCGGACAGTGTCGAGGTGTACGGACCCGACGCGGAATAGCGGCATAGATGGCCGGATCCAGCCCCCGGACATTACTCGGAGTGACGGATCACATGCCCCGGGCCGTGGGCTGTTCACCGCGTACGAACGCGCCGTTCTTCCACTGCCAGGAGACCCGCTCCTCCTGGTCGGGGCAGCAGCGCGGTACGTCGGGCCCGGAGTAGCCGAGCAGGGTCGCCAGGACCGCTCCGTCACGTATCGCGAAGTCGGGTCCGACGCTCTGCTTGTCCGCCGGATCGACCAGGGTCGCCACGACCCTCGGCCCGGACTCCGCCGCACCGGTCAGCACGTACACACCGCTCGGAGGGGTGCCCGAACCGGCGTCGCAACGGACCACCGCCACCGTCTCGGGGTTGCGGTCTCCGTCGAGGTCCCCGGAGGCCTTCCGCGCCACGACCGTGCCCGCTCCCCCGCACTCCAGCGGGAAGTCCACACCGGACGGATCGGGGGCGGGCAACGGGCGGCCGGGGGCCGCGGCTCTCAGTGTCTTGGCACCCGACTGGGACGCCTTGGCGGCTCCCGGTTCCATCAGCCCCGCCAGGGCGACGACAGCAGCCATCGCGGTGGCCGTCGCGAGCCAGTGCATCGGGTGGGGCCGGGTGTGCGGGAGGTCCGGGGCGTCGGAGAGCTGCACGCGGAGTGTCTCCTGTGAAGGCGTTGCCGGGGAACAATCAACGGTGGGAGGGTGCGAGCATCGTGCCACACGTCACAGTGAGACGGAACAGTGGGGTGCGTACGGAACAGCGGCGGTGCGTGAGGACCGTACGCCCAACGTAAAGACGCCGCCGTCGAGTTCCCCTTCCTGCGCGGGAACTCGACGGCGGCGTTGCTGTGTTGAACGGGGTCAGCCGCGCGAGCCGCCGCTCCCGCTGCCGGGACCGTCGTAGTCGTCGCCGTACGCGCCCTTGGCGGGACGACGGCGGCGCAGCGGCGGTTCGACGCCGTCGGCGAGACGGCGGGCGGTCACCAGGAAGCCGGTGTGGCCGATCATCCGGTGGTCCGGGCGTACGGCCAGGCCCTCGACATGCCAGTTGCGGACCATCGACTCCCAGGCGGCCGGCTCGTTGAACGTGCCGAACTCCCGGATCGTCTCGACGGTGCGGGCGAGCTGAGTGGTCGTCGCGACGTACGCGCAGAGGATGCCGCCGGGAACGAGCGCCTTGGACACGGCCTCGATGCACTCCCAGGGAGCGAGCATGTCCAGGATCACCCGGTCGACGTCCGTGTCCGACAGATTGTCCTGAAGGTCACCGACCGTCAACTCCCAGGCGGGGTGCGGCTCGCCGAAGTAGCGCTCCACGTTCTGCTGGGCGATGTCGGCGAAGTCCTGGCGTCGCTCGTACGAGTGCAGCATGCCCTGGTCCCCGATGACACGCAGCAGAAAAGCGCTGAGCGAGCCGGAGCCCACACCGGCCTCGACGACGCGTGCGCCGGGGAAGATGTCGGCGAAGGCCAGGATCTGGCCGGCGTCCTTCGGGTAGACCACGGCGGCGCCGCGGGGCATGGACAGGACATAGTCGGGGAGCAGGGGGCGCAGCGCGAGGTAGGCGACGTTTCCCGTGGTACGGACAACACTGCCCTCGGGAGCACCGATCAGCTCGTCGTGCGGGAAGGACCCTTTGTGGGTGTGAAAATTCTTCCCGGCTTCGAGCGTGAAGGTGTAGTGGCGTCCCTTGGGGTCGGTGAGCTGGACCTGATCCCCGACCTTGAAGGGGCCGCGACGACGGGCGGCACCGGTCGGTTCGGACATGTGACCAGCCTAGCTGCTTTTCTTACGGGCTCGGTGCGCCGTCGGACGGGGGGCGGTGGGGTGCGCGGCGCCTCGGGTACGGACGCCCCTACTGCGGCCGGGCCATCGCCGCGACGAAGGCTCGCTCCACGTCCGCCGTGGACAGGACCCCGTAGATCTCGCCCGTCTCCTCCAGCACCAGGTACTCCGTCGCGGGACTCGCCCGCAGCCGCTCCAGGAGCGCCTCTCCCGCCAGTTCGGCCGGCACCTTCATGCCCTCCGTGAGGTCCTGCGCCAGTCCGCTCACCGCGACCCAGGGGCGGCGGTGCTGCGGGACGCCGACGATCGCGGATTCACGGACCAGGGCCGTCGGGTCCCCGTGGCCGTCGACGACGACCAGGGCGCGGGCGCCCGCCTCGTTGGCTCGGCGGAGGGCCTCGGAGAGCGGGGTACTGGACTCGACCGGCACCGCGCGGCGGGTGAGCGCGCGGGCCTGGAGCTCGGGAAGGTGTTCGCGGAGCCTGGCCATCCGCAGGCTGTTGCCGGCGCCGGTCCAGATGATCGCGGCGAGGATCGCGGCGAGCAGCGCGTCGGTGACGGTCTCCATACCGCTGACGTGCTCGGTGGACGCGCCGAGCGCACCCGTCTGGGTGAGAAGCGGGAGGCCGATGAGGACGGCGACGGCCAGCACGCGGCCGACCCAGGCGGCGGCGACGGTGCCGCTCATGGGCTTTCCGGTGATCTTCCAGACGACCGCGCGCAGCATCCGGCCGCCGTCCAGCGGCAGGCCGGGCAGCAGGTTGAAGACCGCGACGATCAGGTTGGAGATCATCAGGCCGGCGAGCAGGACGCCGGGCACCGTACCGGCGTCGACGGCCAGCAGGCCGAGGTAGAAGACGCCGGCGAGGACCAGCGAGAGCAGCGGCCCGACGAAGGCCAGGATGAACTCACGGCCCGGTGTCTCGGACTCCTTCTCGATCTCGGAGACGCCGCCGAAGAACTGGAGCTGGATGCGGCGCACGGGCAGTTTGAAGCGCAGCGCGGCGACGGTGTGGGCCAATTCGTGCACGAGTACGGAGGCGTAGAAGGCGACCGCGAAGAACAGGGACACCAGATACCGGAGGCCGCCCAGGTCGGGCAGGACACGGTCGAGCTGGCCGCCGAAGATCCAGGTGATGAGCGCGGCCACCAGGAACCAGCTGGGCGCGACGTAGACGGGCACACCGAAGGGGCGGCCCATGAGAATGCCGCCACCGGGGTCTTCGCGGCGCGGCGGCTTCCCGCCGGGGCCCGTGTCCCCCTTACCGGGCTGCGGCGTCTTGCTCTCGCCGCGCTCGTCTTCCTCTTTCACGGGTTCCCTTCGTCGGCAGCGTCGCTCGCTCGATCATGCAGTGCGAGAGGCTCTGTAGTCGATGGTATTCGGCTCGCTGTCAGTGTCGGGTCGTAGGGTCTGCGTCATGAGTACGAGCCTGCCGCCTTCTTCGCTGTCTCCGTCACGTGCGAGCGACTTCATGCAGTGCCCGCTGCTGTACCGGTTCCGGGTGATCGACAAGCTGCCGGAGAAGCCGAGCGAGGCCGCGACCCGGGGCACGCTGGTGCATGCCGTGCTGGAGCGGCTCTTCGACGCGCCCGCCGTCGAGCGCACGGCGCCGCGGGCCAGGGCCCTGGTGCCCGGTCAGTGGGACCGGCTGCTGGAGTCCCGGCCCGAGCTGGGTGAGCTGTTCGCGCAGGACACGGAGGGCGAGCGGCTGACGCGCTGGCTGGCGGAGGCGGAGCGGCTGGTCGAGCGGTGGTTCTCGCTGGAGGATCCGACGCGTCTGGAGCCCGCGGAGCGGGAGCTGTTCGTCGAGACGGAGCTGGACTCGGGGCTGCGGCTGCGCGGGGTGATCGACCGCGTCGACGTGGCGCCCACGGGCGAGGTGCGGATCGTCGACTACAAGACGGGCAAGGCCCCGCGCCCGGAGTACGCGGAGGGGGCGCGGTTCCAGATGACGTTCTACGCCCTGGTGATCCGGCGGCTGAAGCGGGTGCTGCCGCGCCGGCTCCAGCTGGTGTACCTGGGCAGCGGCGAGGTGGTGACGTACGACCCGGTGGAGGCGGATCTGGAGCGGGTGGAGCGGAAGCTGCTGGCGTTGTGGGACGCGATCAAGCTGGCCACCGAGACGGGTGACTGGCGGCCGCGGCCCACCAAGCTGTGCGGCTGGTGCGACCACCAGGCGTTCTGCCCGGAGTTCGGCGGCACGCCTCCGGTGTATCCGCTGAGTGTCACGCCGGCGGGCGTCACGCCGGTGGACGGCGGTGGGCCGGTGCAGGGGGCGGAGCGGGAGCGCGCGAGCGTGCCGGAGAGCTCGTAGGCCCTGTCCTGGGCTTCCACGCCCGGCGGAGTCGCGGTGGAGCGGTCAGGGCAGAATGAGGCCGGTCTATTGAAGGAGTTCCCCGTGACTGTCCGCGTCCTACTCGTCGACGACCAGCCGCTGTTGCGCACCGGCTTCCGGATGATCCTGGAGGCGGAGCAGGACATCGCGGTCGTCGGTGAGGCCGGGGACGGCCTCCAGGCCATCGACCAGGTCCGCGCGTTGCAGCCCGATGTGGTGCTGATGGACATCCGTATGCCCCGGATGGACGGGGTCGAGGCGACCCGCCAGATCACCGGCCCCGGCCGGGACGGTCCGGCGAAGGTGCTGGTCCTGACGACCTTCGACCTCGACGAGTACGTGGTGGAGGCGTTGCGCGCGGGAGCCAGCGGTTTTCTGCTCAAGGACGCGCCCGCCAATGAGCTGGTGCAGGCCATCCGTGTCGTCGCGGCGGGCGAGGCGATGCTCGCGCCGAGCATCACGCGCCGGCTGCTCGACAAATACGCGGATCATCTGCCCTCCGGCGAAGAGCCGATGCCCGACACGCTCCACACCCTGACCGAGCGCGAGGTCGAGGTGCTCAAGCTGGTCGCCCGCGGGCTGTCCAACGCGGAGATCGCCGCGGACCTGTTCGTCAGTGAGACCACGGTCAAGACGCATGTCGGTCATGTGCTGACCAAGCTGGGGCTGCGCGACCGGGTTCAGGCCGCCGTATACGCGTACGAGAGCGGCCTGGTGCGCCCCGGCGCCCAGTGAGCGACAGCGGGGGCGGTGCCGTGCAGCACGCGATGGCACTGCCGTGAAAAGCCTGGGGGCGCCGCTCGGGCGGCGCCCCCAGGCTTTTGGCTTCCGGCGACCGCGGTCAGGAAGCGGGAGCGGAGGATCCGCGGCGCAGCTCCCACAGCGAGAGCTCGGCGGACGAGTTGACCGCCCACTCCACACCCGCGATGTCGTCGTGCGAGGCGACGTACGTCTTGCCCTGCCAGAGCGGCAGCACCGGCACATCGTCGGCGACGATGTCCTGGATCCTGCCGAAGGTCTTCGTCGCGGCGCTGCGGTCGGCCTCGCGGCGGGACTGCGGGATCAGCTGCCCGCGCAGTGTGTTGTTGGTGTACGGCGAATTGAGGGTGTTGTCCGTGTCGAGGAACGGCACGATGTAGTTCTCCGGGTCCGGGAAGTCCGGGAACCATCCCATGCCGTAGACCTCGTAGTCGCCGTCGATCTGGTTGGGCCGGAAGGTCTTCCACTCCTCGCCCTTGATGGAGACGTCGAAGAGCCCGCTGCCGTTGAGCTGGTCCCGGAGGGTCTCGAACTCCTTCTGGGTGCCCGCCCCGTAGTGGTCGCTGGTGTAGTTCAGCGTCAGCTTCACCGGGGTGTCGATGCCCGCGTCGCTCAGCGTGGACTCGGCCTTGGCCAGGTCGTGGTCCCCGTACTTGTTGAAGAACGAGTTGGTGTGCGTGGCGACGTTCGACGGGATGATGGAGTACAGCGGCTCGGCCATGCCGTCGTACACCTTGCTGATCAGGTCACCGCGGTCGATGGTGTAGGCGACGGCCTGACGGACCGCCTTCTCCTTGGCGGTCGGGGCATCCGTGTCGAAGCCGAGGAAGCGGATCTCCAGGCCGGGCAGCTCGGTGAGCTGGATGCCGTCCTTGGGGCTCCTGAGCATCGACTGGACCTGCTGGGGCGACATGGCCCGGGTCATCACGTCGACGTCGTCGGAGTCGAGCGCCTTGCCCATGGCGTCGGAGTCCTTGAAGGACCGCAGCTCGACCTCTTCGTTCTGGATCTTCCGGTCACCCAGGTAGTTCGAGTTCCTGGTGAAGGTGGCCTTGACGATCGTGTCGTCCTGCACTTCCGCCTTGAAGGTGTACGGCCCGGAGCCGTCGATCTCGAAGCCGTCGCGGACCTTGTTCTTGGGGTACAGCTTCGAGCTCACGATGCCGGCCACCGGGGTGGACAGCTTGTAGGGGAACGTGGCGTCGGACGACTTGAGATGGAAGATGATCTCGGAGTCGCCGTTGGTCTCCAGCGCGTCGACGTTCCCCATCAACGCGTAGACGCCGCTGGCGGCCTTGATGTCCTGGGTCCGCTGGATGGAGTACTTCACGTCCTCGGCGGTGATCGGGTCGCCGTTGGCGAACTTCAGCCCCTCGCGCAGGGTGCAGCGGTAGCTCTGGTTCTCACGGTCCGTGAACCCGCACTTGGAGGCCGCTTCGGGCACCGGCGCGCCACCGCCGCGCGGGATCTGCATCAGCGTCTGGATCGTCTGACGGAGGATGTTCCAGGTGCCGATGTCGTACGCGGCGGCCGGGTCCAGGGGTGCGGGTGCGTCCTTCGTGGCCGCGTACTGGTCCGTGGTGCCCACAACAATGGCGTCACCGCCGTCGGAGCCACCGTCCGAGTCGCCGCAGCCGGCGAGCACGGGCGCAAGCAGGCCGATGACGGCCGACAGCACCAAAGTCTTGCGGTTCATCCTGGACGTACTCCCTCATCCGGCACTGACATACAGCGGTGCACATGGGAGACTCCGCCGCGTTTGCCCGTTCGGGGCAGTGCGATCGGGCCGGGAAACAGGGCGATCGGTCCTGTGCTCATGGCGACTTGGGTGGCCGCCGGGACACGTCGTTGATGCGGCGAAGTGCTCGCGAAGAGATTAGTCGGAGGCGTCAGGAATGCCGGAACGGGCCTGATGTGATTCGACATCACACAGTGATCGGCAATAGCCGCGTGTGGATATCCGGGCGCCGGAAGGTTTCGCACACGTCCACATCAATCGGGACACAAGGTCACAGGTGGACCCGCCGTCGGGCGGGACGGATCAGCCCCGCCCGCGCCTGTCGATGAGAGAACAGGTGATAAAGGTCACTCTCGAAACCCTTTGCGGGGATCATGAATGTGACCCGGGAGAGTAACGGAAAACGTCCGTGCCAATGCCGAGCGTTTCCGTTGCGCATTCAAGCACAACGCTCGGTACACGAATCAGCGGCCGCGCGTCATCATCTCGCGCAGAAATACGAGATCGACCTCCTCCAGCGACCCGACGACCATCCGCCCGTCGGCGGGTGCGATCGGGGCCACCGACGGGACGGCGACCACCCGGCAGCCCGCGGCCTCTGCCGAGGCGACGCCGGTGGCCGTGTCCTCGATGACGGCGCACCGCGACGGATCGGCGCCCAGGCGGCGGGCGGCGAGGAGGTACGGGTCGGGGTGCGGCTTCGTACGGGGTACCTCGTCGCCCGCGACGGTGAGCGCGAAGTACTGGGGCCCGAGCGAGGCCAGGACCCGGTCGATGATGCGCCGGTGCGAGGCGGAGACCAGAGCCGTGGGCACGCCCTGCGCGGCCAGTTCGGCGAGGAGGCGCTCCGCGCCCGGCATCATCGGCACCCCGCGTCCGATGCGGTCCTCGAAGCTGTCGTTGAGCAGCACGGTCACCTCGGCGAGGGTGACGGCGGCGCCGGTGGCCTCGATGAGGAAGCCCGCGCTGCGGGTCATGGGCCCGCCGACCACCACATCGCGCCAGGCCTCGTCGAGGACGTGTCCGAGGGCCTTGAAGACCTCGACCTCCGCGTCCCACCAGAATCCCTCGGTGTCGACGAGGGTGCCGTCCATGTCGAGCAGGACGGCCTGAAGCGTGGAGCCATCGGCCGTTCGGGTCATAGACGCGGGGACCGTACTGGTCATCGGCACACCTCCGTGAGGGACGAGAAGGCCGGTCACCTCTCCCTCCGGGTTTCCCCGCCGGGACAGGCGACCGGCCTGCGCTGGGCCGATAAGTGTACGACTCGTCCGCGCGCCGCGCGCACTGGTTCCCGTCCGCTCGCCGCCGCCCCGGTCCGCCGAGCGGACCGGGGCGGGCGTGAGGCGGTCAGCGTGCGTTGAAGTACTTCGCCTCCGGGTGGTGGATGACGATGGCGTCCGTGGACTGCTCGGGGTGGAGCTGGAACTCCTCGGAGAGCTCGACGCCGATCCGCTCGGGCTCCAGCAGCTCGGCGATCTTCGCGCGGTCCTCCAGGTCGGGGCAGGCACCGTAGCCGAGCGAGAAGCGGGCGCCCCGGTACTTCAGGGCGAACATGTCCTCGACCTCGGCCGGGTCCTCGCCCGCGAAGCCCAGCTCGGAGCGGACCCGGGCGTGCCAGTACTCGGCGAGCGCCTCGGCGAGCTGGACGGAGAGCCCGTGCAGTTCGAGGTAGTCGCGGTAGGCGTTGGCCTCGAACAGCTCCGCGGTGGTCTCACCGATCTTCGAGCCGACGGTGACGACCTGGAGGCCGACGACATCCGTCTCGCCGGACTCCTCCGGGCGGAAGAAGTCCGCCAGGCAGAGCCGGCGGCCGCGGCGCTGGCGCGGGAAGGTGAAGCGGGTTCGCTCGGAGCCGTCGTCGTTGAGCAGGATGAGGTCGTCGCCCTTGGACACGCAGGGGAAGTAGCCGTAGACGACGGCCGCTTCCAGCATGTTCTGCGTGTGCATCTGGTCCAGCCAGCCGCGCAGATGGGGCCGGCCCTCGGACTCCACCAGCTCCTCGTAGCTGGGGCCGCCGCCCTTGCGGGCCTCCTTGAGGCCCCACTGGCCCTTGAAGAGCGCGCCCTCGTCCAGCCAGGACGCGTACTCCTTGAGCTGGATGCCCTTGACGACGCGGGTGCCCCAGAACGGCGGGGTCGGTACGGGGTTGTCGACCGCGACGTCGGAGCGGGCCGCGCCCTCCTCGGGCCGCTCCTCGACCGCGGTGTTCGCCGTCGCGCGGACCCGGCGCTGCTTGAGCTCGGGGAGCGTGGCGCCGGGGACACCGCGCTTGACGGCGATCAGGGCGTCCATCAGGCGCAGGCCCTCGAACGCGTCGCGGGCGTAGCGGACTTCACCCTCGTAGATCTCGTGCAGGTCCTGCTCGACGTACGCCCGGGTCAGCGCCGCGCCACCGAGGATCACCGGGTAGTCGGCCGCCATCCGGCGCTGGTTGAGCTCTTCCAGGTTCTCCTTCATGATCACGGTCGACTTCACCAGCAGACCGGACATGCCGATGACATCCGCCCGGTGCTCCTCGGCGGCGTCCAGGATCGCGGCGACGGGCTGCTTGATGCCCAGGTTGACCACGTTGTAGCCGTTGTTGGAGAGGATGATGTCCACGAGGTTCTTGCCGATGTCGTGGACGTCGCCGCGGACGGTGGCGAGCACGATCGTGCCCTTGCCGTCGTCGTCGGTCTTCTCCATGTGCGGTTCGAGGTGGGCCACCGCGGTCTTCATGACCTCGGCGGACTGGAGCACGAACGGCAGCTGCATCTGGCCGGACCCGAACAGCTCGCCGACGACCTTCATGCCTTCCAGCAGGGTGTCGTTGACGATGGCGAGTGCGGGGCGGGTCTGGAGGGCCTCGTCCAGGTCGGCCTCCAGGCCGTTCTTCTCGCCGTCGATGATGCGGCGCTGGAGGCGCTCGTCCAGCGGCAGGGCGAGGAGTTCCTCGGCCCGGCCGTCCTTCATCGACTTGGTGTTGACGCCCTCGAAGAGCTCCATGAGCTTCTGGAGCGGGTCGTACCCCTCGGCACGCCGGTCGTAGACCAGGTCGAGGGCGACCTTGACCTGCTCCTCCTCCAGGCGCGCGATCGGCAGGATCTTGGAGGCGTGCACGATCGCGGAGTCCAGGCCGGCCTTGACGCACTCGTCCAGGAAGACGGAGTTGAGGACGATCCGGGCGGCCGGGTTGAGGCCGAAGGAGATGTTGGACAGACCGAGCGTGGTCTGGACGTCCGGGTGGCGGCGCTTGAGTTCGCGGATCGCCTCGATCGTGGCGATGCCGTCGCCCCGGGACTCCTCCTGGCCGGTGCAGATGGTGAAGGTGAGGCAGTCGATGAGGATGTCCGACTCGTGCACGCCCCAGTTGCCGGTCAGGTCCTCGATGAGGCGCTCGGCGATGGAGACCTTGTGCTCGACCGTACGGGCCTGACCCTCCTCGTCGATGGTCAGCGCGATCAGCGCGGCGCCGTGCTCGACCGCCAGCTCGGTGACCTTGGCGAAGCGCGACTCGGGGCCGTCGCCGTCCTCGTAGTTGACCGAGTTGATGACCGCGCGGCCGCCCAGCTTCTCCAGTCCGGCCTGGATGACCGGGAGTTCGGTGGAGTCGAGCACGATCGGCAGGGTGGAGGCGGTGGCGAACCGGCCCGCCAGCTCGGCCATGTCCGCGACGCCGTCCCGGCCGACGTAGTCGACGCAGAGGTCCAGCAGATGCGCGCCCTCGCGGATCTGGTCGCGGGCCATCTCCACACAGTCGTCCCAGCGGCCGTCCAGCATGGCCTCGCGGAACTTCTTCGATCCGTTGGCGTTCGTCCGCTCGCCGATGGCGAGGTACGAGGCGTCCTGACGGAAGGGGACCGTCTGGTAGAGGGAGGCCGCACCCGGCTCGGGGTGCGGCTCGCGGGCCGTGGTCTCCTGGCCGCGGACGCGCTCGACGACCTGGCGCAGATGCTCCGGGGTCGTACCGCAGCAGCCGCCGACCAGCGAGAGGCCGTACTCCCGTACGAAGGTCTCCTGGGCGTCGGCCAGCTCTTCGGCCGACAGCGGGTAGTGCGCGCCGTCCTTGCCGAGCACCGGGAGACCGGCGTTGGGCATGCAGGACAGCGGGACACGGGAGTGCCGGGCGAGATAGCGCAGGTGCTCGCTCATCTCGGCGGGTCCGGTGGCGCAGTTGAGACCGATCATGTCGATGCCCAGCGGTTCCAGCGCGGTCAGGGCCGCGCCGATCTCCGAACCGAGCAGCATCGTGCCGGTGGTCTCGACGGTCACGGAGCAGATGATCGGCAGATTGGTGCCGGTGGCCTCCAGGGCCCGGCGGGCGCCGAGGATGGCGGACTTGGTCTGGAGCAGGTCCTGGGTGGTCTCCACCAGGAGGGCGTCCGCGCCGCCGGCGATCATGCCTTCGGCATTCTGCTGGTAGGCGTCGCGCAGCGCGGTGTACGGGGCGTGGCCCAGGGTCGGCAGCTTGGTGCCGGGGCCCATCGAGCCCAGCACCCAGCGCTGCTGCCCGGTGGAGACGGTGAATTCGTCGGCGACTTCACGGGCGATCCGGACGCCGGCCTCGGAGAGTTCGAAGACCCGCTCCGGGATGTCGTACTCGCCGAGCGCCGCGAGGTTCGCGCCGAAGGTGTTGGTCTCCACGCAGTCGACGCCGACGGCGAAGTACTCCTCGTGCACGGTCCGGACGATGTCCGGACGTGTCACGTTGAGGATCTCGTTACAGCCTTCCAGATCCTGGAAGTCCTCAAGCGTCGGGTCCTGCGCCTGGATCATCGTGCCCATCGCGCCGTCGGCCACCACCACACGGGTGGCGAGGGCCTCGCGGAAGGCATCGATACGGGTCCGGCTGTCGGTCGAGGGGGTTGGCGACGAGGCCATAAAAGTACTCCCGGGGCTGCGACGGCTGTCGGCTTTGCGCCTGCGGATGGACGGCGCACCCGGCCAGCGTAGCGTCGCGCGCCTCGTAACGGTGCGGCGTCCCAGCGGGCGGACGGCATCCTGTTCCGCGGGAACACCCAGGGCACACGGTCTTGACAGACTCTCTCCACAGTGAGACAAGGTCGGCATCGACCGATAGTGTTCAGCATTGTCGAACGTAGTGGAGGACCGGGTCCGATGGCGAAGAACATCCAGTCCCTTGAGCGGGCGGCGGCGATGCTCCGGCTCCTCGCGGGAGGCGAGCGCAGACTCGGCCTGTCGGAGATCTCCTCCTCGCTCGGACTGGCCAAGGGCACGGCCCACGGCATCCTGCGCACCCTCCAGGCGGAGGGCTTCGTCGAGCAGGACACCCCGTCCGGCCGCTACCAGTTGGGGGCGGAGCTGCTGCGGCTCGGGAACAGCTATCTGGACGTGCACGAGCTGCGGGCGCGCGCGCTGGTCTGGACGGACGACCTGGCCCGCTCCAGCGGCGAGAGCGTCCATCTCGGGGTCGTGCACCAGCAGGGCGTACTGATCGTCCACCACGTCTTCCGCCCGGACGACAGCCGGCAGGTGCTGGAGGTGGGCGCCATGCAGCCGCTGCACTCCACCGCCCTGGGCAAGGTACTCACCGCATACGACCCGGTGGCGCACCACGAGGTGGTCGAGAGCGAGCGCGCGGCCCTCACCCCGCGGACCGTGACCGATCTGGCGGAGTTCGAGAAGGTGCTCGACCTGACCAGGGCGCGCGGCTGGGCCGCGGACGTCGAGGAGACCTGGGAGGGCGTGGCCGCGGTGGCCGCCCCCATCCACGACCGGCGGCGGATGCCGGTCGGGGCGATCGCCATCACTGGTGCGGTGGAACGCATCTGCCCGGATGGGGAGGTCCGCTCGGAGCTGGTCGCGGCGGTACGGGAGTGCGCGCGCGCCGTTTCCAGGGACATCGGCGCCGGGCGCTTCTGAACCGGATGGCGGATCATCGGAATACGGCGAGGTTTCGGGCACCGAACCCTTGACGAGTGTCGGGCCGCAGGACAAAACTGCCGTTCAGCGGTCGGCATTGTCGAACACTTACCGACAATACGAGTTAGTGTGTGACAACGCCAAGGGCCGATCACGCTCTCACCACGAGAGCGCGGACCACTGGTGCGAACCGGCGGTTTGCCATCCCCTGGACGAAGGAGTCTCGGGTGTCCAACTTCGACATCTTCATAGGCGAGGTCACCGGTACCGCCTTGCTGATCCTGCTCGGTGGCGGCGTGTGCGCCGGCGTCACACTCAAGCGCTCCAAGGCGCAGAACGCCGGCTGGGTGGCCATCAGCTTCGGCTGGGGCTTCGCCGTCATGGTCGGTGCGTATCTCTCGGCCGGGCTCTCCGGCGCCCACCTCAACCCCGCGGTCACCATCGGTCTCGCCATCGAGGGCGGAACGAAGTGGAGCGACGTACCGCTCTACATCGGCTCCCAGATGCTGGGCGCGATCATCGGCGCCTTCCTCGTCTGGGTGACCTACATGGGCCAGTTCACGGCTCATCTGACCGACCCGGAGATCCTCGCGGCGCAGCCGCGGGTCGAGGGGCTCGTCGACCAGAAGTCGGCGCCCGCGGCGGGGCCCGTGCTCGGGGTGTTCTCCACGGGACCCGAGGTACGGAACGTAACGCAGAACGTGCTCACGGAGATCATCGCCACATTCGTCCTGGTCATCGCGATCCTCACGCAGGGCCTGAACGACTCAGGCAACGGTCTGGGCACGCTCGGTGTCCTGATCACCGCGTTCGTCGTGGTGGGTATCGGCCTCTCGCTCGGCGGCCCCACCGGCTACGCGATCAACCCGGTGCGTGACCTCGGGCCACGGATCGTGCACGCGCTGCTGCCGCTGCCCAACAAGGGGGGTTCCGACTGGGGCTACGCCTGGATACCGGTGGTCGCGCCGCTGATAGGCGGCGCGCTGGCCGGCGGTTACTACAACTGGGTCCTGGCGTAAGCGCCCTCCCTCCACGCATCGAACAGGAGCAGACACCGTGAGCGACACCACATCCACCGGCACCTCCTCCCACGGCTCGGGACCGTTCATCGCGGCGATCGACCAGGGCACCACCTCAAGCCGCTGCATCGTCTTCGACCGCGACGGCCGGATCGTCTCCGTCGACCAGAAGGAACACGAGCAGATCTTCCCCAAGCCGGGCTGGGTGGAACACGACGCCACCGAGATCTGGACGAACGTCCAGGAGGTCGTGGCCCGCGCCATCGAGAAGGCCGGCATCACCTCCGCCGACGTCAAGGCGATCGGCATCACCAACCAGCGCGAGACCACCCTGCTCTGGGACAAGAACACCGGTGAACCGGTCCACAACGCCATCGTCTGGCAGGACACCCGTACCGACGCGCTCTGTCGCGAACTCGGCCGCAATGTCGGCCAGGACCGCTTCCGCCGCGAGACCGGCCTGCCGCTGGCGAGCTACTTCGCCGGCCCCAAGGCCCGCTGGCTGCTGGACAACGTCAAGGGCCTGCGCGAACGCGCCGAGCGCGGCGACATCCTCTTCGGCACCATGGATTCCTGGGTCATCTGGAATCTGACCGGCGGTACCGACGGCGGTGTGCACGTCACGGACGTCACCAACGCCTCCCGCACGATGCTGATGAGCCTGCACACCCTTCAGTGGGACGCTAAGATCCTCGCCTCGATGGAGGTACCGGCCGCGATGCTGCCGGAGATCCGCTCCTCCGCCGAGGTGTACGGGACCGCCAAGGGCGGTGTCCTGGACGGGATTCCGGTCGCCTCGGCGCTGGGCGACCAGCAGGCCGCGCTGTTCGGCCAGACCTGTTTCGCCGAGGGCGAGGCCAAGTCGACGTACGGCACCGGCACGTTCATGCTGATGAACACCGCCGGCAAGCCCGTCAACTCCTACAACGGCCTGCTGACCACCGTCGGCTACCGCATCGGCGACCAGCCGGCGGTGTACGCCCTGGAGGGCTCCATCGCCGTCACCGGTTCGCTGGTGCAGTGGATGCGCGACCAGATGGGCCTGATCAAGTCCGCGGCCGAGATCGAGACCCTGGCGTCCTCGGTCGAGGACAACGGCGGCGCGTACTTCGTACCCGCGTTCTCCGGGCTCTTCGCGCCGCACTGGCGCCCCGACGCCCGTGGGGTGATCGCCGGCCTGACCGGCTATGTCACCAAGGCGCACATCGCGCGCGCCGTCCTGGAGGCCACGGCCTGGCAGACGCGCGAGATCAGTGACGCCATGACCAAGGACTCCGGTGTCGAGCTGACCTCGCTCAAGGTCGACGGCGGAATGACCTCCAACAATCTGCTGATGCAGACGCTCTCGGACGTCCTCGACGCACCGGTGGTGCGCCCGATGGTCGCCGAGACCACCTGCCTCGGAGCCGCCTACGCCGCTGGTCTGGCCGTGGGCTTCTGGCCGGACACCGACGCACTGCGCGCCAACTGGCGCAGGGCCGCCGAGTGGACGCCCCGGATGGACGCGGACACCCGCGCCCGTGAGTACAAGAACTGGCTGAAGGCCGTCGAGCGGACCATGGGCTGGCTCGACGTCGACGACGACAGCTGAACCAACCAACAGCCGGCCGGCGGATCAGCCGGAGAGAGCTGAAGAGGAGTACAACATGAGCACCCTGCAGAGTGTCCCCGCCCTGGGGACGCACCCGGCCGGCGGTTCCCTGCCGAGCCGTGCCGAGACCCGGGAACAGCTGTCCAACGCGACGTACGACCTCCTGGTGATCGGCGGCGGCATCCTGGGCATCTCCACCGCCTGGCATGCCTCCCAGTCGGGACTGCGGGTGGCCCTCGTGGACGGCGGCGACTTCGCCGGCGCGACCTCGTCCGCCTCCTCCAAGCTGCTCCACGGCGGTCTGCGCTACCTCCAGACCGGCGCGGTGAAGCTGGTGGCGGAGAACCACTTCGAGCGGCGTGCGGTGTCCCGGCAGGTGGCACCGCACCTGGCCAATCCGCTGACGTTCTACCTGCCGGTGTACAAGGGCGGCCCGCACGGCGCGACCAAGCTCGGCGCGGGCGTCTTCGCCTACTCCGCGCTCTCCGCGTTCGGTGACGGTGTCGGCCATGTGATCAGCCCGGCCAAGGCGCGCCAGTCCGTGCCCGCGCTGCGTACGGACAACCTCAAGGCCGTGGCCGTCTACGGCGACGACCAGATGAACGACGCGCGGATGGCGCTGATGACCGTCCGCGCGGCGGTCGACTCCGGGGCGACCGTCCTCAACCACGCCTCGGTCACCGGACTGCGCTTCACCCAGGGCCGGGTGACGGGCGCGGAGCTCAAGGACCGTACGGACGGTACGGAGTTCGGCGTCAACGCGCGGCTGGTCCTCAACGCCACCGGTCCCTGGGTCGACCACCTGCGGAAGATGGAGAACCCGGACGCCGCGCCCTCCATCCGGCTCTCCAAGGGCGCGCACCTGGTCCTCAAGCGCACCGCCCCCTGGAAGGCGGCGCTCGCGACCCCCATAGACAAGTACCGCATCACCTTCGCCCTCCCCTGGGAGGACATGCTGCTGCTCGGGACGACGGACGAGGCGTACGAGGGCGACCCCGCGGACGTCTCGGTCAACGAGAAGGACACCCACCAGATCCTGGACGAGGCGGCGTTCTCGGTACGGGACCAGCAGCTGACCCGCGATCTGATCACCTACTCCTTCGCGGGGCTGCGGGTGCTGCCCGGCGGGCCCGGCGACACCTCCAAGGCCAAGCGCGAGACGGTCGTGACGGAGGGCCGGGGCGGCATGCTGTCCGTCGCCGGCGGCAAGTGGACGACGTTCCGGCACATCGGCCGAACGGTGCTGGCCAAGCTGGAGTCCCTGCCGGGGCACCCGCTCGGCCAGGGCATGGAGCCGGTCGCGCGGCTGCCGAAGAAGCTTCCGCTGCCCGGCATCGCCAGCCCGAACGCGGTCGCCCACCGGCTGCTGATCGACGGCGGCGGCGAGGGCCCCTCCATGGCGGGGGACACCGCCCGGCATCTCGCCACCCACTACGGCTCGCTCGCCTTCGACATCGTGCGGCTGGCGAACGAGCGCCCGGAGCTGGCCGAGCGTATCCACCCGGACGCGCCGGAGATCTGGGCACAGGCCGTCTACGCCCGTGACCACGAGTGGGCCGAGACGGTGGACGACGTACTGCGCCGCCGTACGACGCTCACGATCCGCGGTCTGGCCACGGACGAGGTCCGCTCCCAGGTCGAGGACCTGCTGAAGAAGCGCGACTGACGGCACGGGCACGTGAGTGAGGGGCGCTTCCTTCGGGGAGCGCCCCTCTTCCGTATTCCCACTCGACGCATAATGGGGGCCGATACATCGGATGTATGGAGGTCGCCCATGGCTGTCACCGACGAGGCCATCGAGAGGATCAAAGGAATGATCGTCTCCGGCGCGCTGCGTCCGGGCGATCGGCTCCCCAAGGAGAGCGAGCTCGCCGCCGAGCTGGGGCTGTCCCGCAACTCCCTGCGCGAGGCGGTACGGGCGCTGTCCCTCATCCGCATCCTCGATGTACGGCAGGGCGACGGCACGTATGTCACCAGCCTCGATCCCCAACTGCTGCTGGAGGCGCTCAGCTTCGTCGTGGACTTCCACCGGGACGACACCGTGCTGGAGTTCCTGGCCGTACGGCGGATCCTGGAGCCGGCCGCCACGGCGATGGCGAGCGTCCGGATCAGCGAGGACGAACTGGACACGCTGAGCGCCCAGTTGGATGCCCTCGGCCCCGCGCCCTCGGTGGAACAGCTGGTGGCCGCCGACCTGGAGTTCCACCGCGGCATCGTGCGGGCGTCGGGCAACTCGGTGCTCTGCTCGCTCCTGGACGGGCTCTCCGGACCGACCACCCGGGCCCGGGTCTGGCGCGGGCTGACCCAGGAGGACGCGGTCAGCCGTACGCTCCACGAGCACCGGGCGATCCTGTCGGCGCTCCGCGACCGGGACGCCGAGGCGGCCAGGTCCTGGGCGACCGTGCACATCGCGAGCGTGGAGATGTGGCTCAGATCGACACTCTGAACCGCGGCGCTCTGAGCCACGGCCTCCCGGGCTTTCGCACCAGCGTCAGTCCTGCTTCTCACCGCTCGCGAAGCGCGAGATGACCAGCGCGACGATGATGATCGCGCCGTTGAGGAACTGGTTCCAGAGCGCCGGTACGCCCCCGAGCGTCATCACGTTGACCACCAGTTGAAGGGTCAGCACCCCGGTCAGCGCCCCGAAGAGCGTGCCGCGCCCGCCCTTGAGGCTGATGCCTCCGATGACGGCCGCGGCGAAGACCTGGAAGATCCAGCCATTGCCCTGGGTGGCCGCGACCGAGCCGTAGTGGCCGGTGTAGAGAATGCCCGCGAACGCCGCCAGCAGGCCGCCGGTCGCGAGGACGATCCAGGTGATCCGGTCCACCCTGATCCCGGCGGCGCGCGCCGCCTCCGGGTTGCCGCCGATGGCGTACAGCGCGCGCCCGTGCCGCAGCCAGGCCAGCGCCGCACCGCCGAGGGCGAACAGCGCCAGGCAGATCCAGACGGCGGCCGGGGCGCCCAGCCAGTCGGTCTTGCCCAGGTACCGGAAGGACTCCGGGACATCGGTGATCGACTTGCCCTCGGTGATGCCGATATGGAGACCGCGCAGCATGGTCAGCATGCCGAGGGTGGCGATGAAGCCGTTGACCCGCAGCTTGAGCATCAGGAAACCGTTGACCCCGCCGACGGCCATACCGACCAGCAGGCAGGCGGGTACGGCCGTCCAGACCGGCAGCAGACCGAGCCCGGCGAAGCGGCCGCCCTCCGCGGGCAGCACCAGCCACATGGCGACGACCGGCGCGATGCCGATCGTCGACTCCAGCGACAGGTCCATCCGCCCGCAGATCAGGATCAGCGCCTGGCCGAGCACGAGCAGGCTCAGCTCCGAGGATTGCTGGACGACGCTGATCAGATTGCCGGCGGTGAGGAAGACCGGCGAGACGATGAAGCCGATCACCATCAGCACCAGGATCACCGGTACGAGCGAGAAGTCGCTCCACCGGATGAACCGGAGCCGGGCCGGCGGGCTCGCGCTCCTGATGTCGTCGGCCACCGGCTGACGTACGGTCCCGGTCATTCCCGCTCCCCCACACCTTCCATGGCGGCGACCAGTTCCCGGTCGGTCCACCCACTGCCGAATGTGGCCACCACGCGCCCGTGGAACAGCGCGAGCACCCGGTCGCAGACCCGCAGATCGTCCAGTTCGTCCGAGACGATCACGGCCGCGCCGCCCTCGTCCGCCACCCGGCGCACCACGCCGAGCAGCGAGTCCTTCGACCGGACGTCGACACCGGCGGTGGGCCGCAGGGCGACCAGCACATGGGGCGCGCGGGCGAGCGCGCGGGCGACGACGACCTTCTGCTGATTTCCGCCCGAGAGGCCCGAGACCGGCTGCTCGGGACCCGTGGTCTTGATGTCGAGGGAGGCGATCATGGACCGGGCGAACTCCCGCGTACGGGACGGCAGTACGGTCCCCCAGGGGCCGAGCCGGCCGGCGACCGTGAGCGTGGCGTTCTCCGCGACGCTGCGGTCCGGGATCAGCCCCTGGCGGTGCCGGTCCTCGGGGATGTAGCCGATGCCCGCGTCCAGCGCGTCCGGGACGCTGCCGGGTCTGACCGGGCGCCCGTACACGGCGATCCGTCCCGAGGTCGCGGCGCGCATACCGGCGAGGGTCTCACCGAGCGCGGTGTTGCCGCTGGCCGCGGCCCCGGCCACGCCGAGCACCTCGCCGGGGCGTACGGCGAGGTCGAGCGGCTCGAACTCCCCGTCCAGCGCCAGCCCTTCGACCTCCAGCACCGGATCCGGTAGGGGGTCCCGTACACCCGTGGCGCGTACGGCGTGCCAGGCCGCGGTCTTACCGGCGGACTCGCCGGTCATCGCCGTCACCAGGTCCGACTTGGACAGCTCGGCGACCGGCGCGGTCAGCACGTGGCGGGCGTCGCGGTAGACGGTGACGGCGGTGCACAGCTCGTACACCTCCTGGAGGTGGTGGGAGATGAAGAGGAACGCCACTCCCTGGCCGCGCAGTTCACGGAGCTTGCCGAAGAGCCGCTGGATACCGCGCGCGTCGAGCTGCGCCGTGGGCTCGTCCAGGATGATCAGCCGGGCTCCGAAGGAGAGCGCCCGCGCGATCTCCACGAACTGCCGCTGTTCCACGGGGAGATCCTTCGCGCGGGTGTCCGGGTCGACCTCGACTCCGTACTCCGCGAGGAGCTCCCGCGCGCGCCCGCGCAGCCCCCGCCAGCTGATGAACCGGCGGCCCTTGCCGGAACCGGCCCCGGACAGACCGTAGTTGTTGAGGAACAGGTTCTCGGCGACGGTCAGATCCGGGACGACCATCGACTTCTGGTAGACACAGGCGACCTTGGACTGCCAGGCCGTGGTGTCTCCGAAGGCCGGCGCGGGCTCGCCACCGAAGGTGACCCGTCCCGCGTCGGGCCTGTGCAACCCCGTGACCACACCGACCAGGGTGGACTTGCCCGCGCCGTTGCGTCCTACGAGCGCGTGGGACTCGCCGGGGCGGACCGTGAGCCGGACTCCGTCGAGGGCGACGGTGGGGCCGAAGCGTTTGACGATGCCTTCCGCGTGCACGGCGGCCGGTGCTTCCCGTGTCTTCTGTGTCTCCTGTACTTCCCGCGCCTCCCGCTCCCTCGGCTCCATGGCTAGCTCTTCTTCTCCAGCTGGTTGGCCCACAGCTTCTGGTCGTCCACGTTCTCCCTGGTCACCAGGGGCGCGGGAAGCTGGTCCTCGAAGCCGTTCGGGATCTTGATGACCGTGGAGCCGTGATCGGTCGGCCCCGCCTTCGGAGCCTTGCCCTCCAGTGCCCGTTCGGCCCAGTACAGCGCGTACTTGGCGTAGAGGTCGGCCGGCTGGGAGACGGTGGCGTCGATCTTTCCCGCGCGGATGGCGTCCAGTTCCTCCGGGATGCCGTCGTTGGAGACGATCGTGATGTGTCCCGGCGTGCCGGCCGCCTTGAGCAGTTTCTTCTGCTCCAGCAGGGCCAGGGTCGGCTGGAGGAAGACCCCGCCCGCCTGCATGTAGATACCGTTGATGTCGGGATGGGCGGCGAGCGTCGACTGGAGCTTGGCCGAGGCCACATCGCCCTTCCAGTCGGTGGCCAGCTCGAAGACCCTGATGCCGGGGTACTTCCGGTGCATGCACGACTTGAACGCCTCTGAGCGGTCACGCCCGTTGATGGAGGAGAGGTCCCCCTGGAACTCGGCGACCTTGCCCTTGCCCTTCAACTGCTCGCCCAGGTACCGGCAGGCCTGTTCGCCGTACGCGCGGTTGTCGGCCCGTACGACCATGTAGACGTCGCCCGTGTCGGGCCGGGTGTCCACGCTGACGACGGGGATCTTCCTCTCGCTCAGCGTCCGGAGCGTCTCGGCGATCGCCCCGGTGTCCTGCGGAGCCATGACGACGGCCTTGGCGCCCTGGTCGGTGAAGACCTGGACGTTGGAGACGAGCTTCCCGATGTCGTTCTGCGAGTTGGTCAGCGGGAGCGCGTCGATGCCGTCCGCCGTGACGCCCTTCTCCACATACCCCTGGTAGGAGTTCCAGAAGTCGCTGTCGCTGCGCGGCAGATCGATACCGACCTTCCCGCCGCCCGCGGCGCCGCTCCCCTGGTCGCGGTTGCAGCCCGCCAGGGCCGTGACGGCCAGGAGTACGGCGCAGGCCGAGGCGCTCGCCGTACGCAGGCGGCGAAGCGTCGGACGCGGTCCGTGAAGTGGGGAACGCCCCACGGTGTGTCGTGGCATGGATGTCCCGTCCTTGGTCCCTAGGGGGTGTCTGCGGCTCAGGTCCAGGGGTGTCTACGGCTCAGGTCCAGGAGGTGTCGGCGGCTCAGGTGGCGGGGCGCAGGCGCAGCCCCTGCATTCCACCGTCGACGGCGAACGCCGTGCCCGTGACGGCGGCGGAGGCGGGGCTCGCCAGATGGACGACGGCCGCGGCGACCTCGTCCGCGCCGACCAGCCGTCCCATGGGCTGGCGGGCTTCGAGAGCGGCCCGTTCGGCCACCGGGTCCTCCGCCTGGTCGAGCAGCCGGCCGACCCAGGGGGTGTCGGCCGTACCGGGGTTGACGCAGTTGACGCGGATGCCCTCACGGACATGGTCGGCGGCCATCGCCAGGGTCAGCGACAGGACCGCGCCCTTGCTGGCGCTGTAGAGGGCCCGCTGCGGGAGCCCCGCGGTGGCGGCGATGGAGCAGGTGTGGGTGACCGAGACGAGGCCGGGCCGGTCGACGGCCGAGCGGCGCAGATGGGGCAGCGCGTGGCGGGCGGTACGGACCATGCCGAGGACGTTGACGTCGAGGACGCGCCGCCACTCCTCGTCGGTGTTGTCCGCGACGGTGCCGATGGCGCCGATGCCCGCGTTGGAGACGACCGTGTGCAGCGCGCCGAACTCCGCCGCCGCCGCGTCCACCGCCTCCCGTACCGCCGTGTCGTCGGTGACGTCGGCCGCGAGCGCGAGCGCCCCGGCGGGTGCTCCGGCGCACTCCCGGTCCAGTACGGCGACCCGGGCGCCCCGCTCCAGCAGCAGTCTCGCGACGGCCGCCCCGATACCGGAGGCGCCGCCGGTCACCAGGGCGCCGAGCCCCTCGAAGTCGCGTACGGCCGTCATGCGTCTGCCTCCTGAGCTTCGGTCCGGGCCGGGTCGGTGGTACGGCGGGCCTGCCAGACGGGCCCCTCCGGGTAGCGGTGTGCGGCGATCGACGCGGGGAGCATCCGGGCGGAGAAGCCCGGGGCGACGGGCGGCCGGTAGCGCCCGGAGGTGATCACCACGGGGTCGGCGAAGTGCTCGTGGAGATGGTCGACGTACTCGATGACCCGGTCGTCCTGGCTGCCGGAGACGGCGATGTAGTCGAACATCGAGAGGTGTTGCACCAGTTCGCAGAGTCCGACGCCGCCCGCGTGCGGGCAGACGGGGACCCCGAACTTGGCCGCGAGCAGCAGGATCGCCAGGTTCTCGTTGACTCCGGCGACCCGGGCCGCGTCGATCTGGACGTAGTCGACGGCTTCGGCCTGGAGCAGCTGCTTGAAGACGACCCGGTTGGCGGCATGTTCGCCGGTGGCCACCTTGACCGGCTGGCCCGCCCGTACGGCCGCGTGCCCGAGGATGTCGTCGGGGCTGGTCGGCTCCTCGATCCAGTGCGGTGTGTAGGGGGCGAGCGCGGACATCCGGCGCAGCGCCTCGGGCACGTCCCAGCGCTGGTTGGCGTCGACGGCGATCCGGACGCCGGGGCCGACGGCGGCGCGCGCCAGCTTCATCCGCCGTACGTCGTCCGCGAGATCGCCGCCGACCTTGAGCTTGATCTGCTCGAAACCGTCGGCGACCGCCTGTTCGGCCAGCGCGACCAGTTTGGTGTCGGAGTAGCCGAGCCAGCCCGGTGAGGTGGTGTACGCGGGGTAGCCCTCGGCCCGGAGCCGGGCGGTCCGCTCGGCACGCCCCGGCTCCGCGGCGCGCAGGATGGCCAGGGCCTCGTCCGGGGTGAGGGCGTCGGTCAGATAGCGGAAGTCGACCAGCGAGACGAGTTCTTCGGGCGTCATCGTGGCGAGGAACTCCCAGACGGGCTTGGCCGCGGCCTTGGCCGCCAGGTCCCAGGCCGCGTTGATCACGGCGCCCGCCGCCATGTGCGTCACGCCCTTCTCCGGGCCGAGCCAGCGCAGTTGCGAGTCGTGGGTGAGTTCGGTGGAGAGCGCGGCGAGAGAGGCCGCGTCGTGCGGGGCCGGGCGACCGAGGACGTACGGGCGCAGCGCCTCGATGGCGGCGGCGGTGACCTCGTTCCCGCGCCCGATGGTGAAGCAGAAGCCGTGCCCCTCGGTGCCGTCGTCGGTACGCAGGACCACATAGGCCGCCGAGTAGTCGGGGTCGGGGTTCATGGCGTCGGAGCCGTCGAGCTGTTCCGAGGTCGGGAAGCGGATGTCGTGGACCTCGAACCCCGTGACGGTCTGGCTCATGCACGCTCCCGTGAAGAAGAACATCGGACCTCTTCGGTCATCCGATGTATAGCGGTGGGCACGCCCGACCGTCCAGGGTCGGGACGAGATTTCCGGCTGCGCCCCGCGAGGGGCCAGGACCACAGCTCGGATGAATCGGTGGAGCAATCTGTTGAGCGCTGGAGTAAATCTCCAGCGACCGCCCGACCCATGCGCCCGTACGACGAAGTTCACCCGAGCGTGCACGGGGCTGCGGACGGGCAGAGGTAAAGCCGTAAGGTTGGTCCGTACGAGAGGGAACTTCGGAAGGAGGCACTGGGTGATCGAGCTCGAGGGGGTTCCCGAGCTGATCGACCCGGTCATGGTGGCCGCGTTCGAGGGCTGGAACGACGCGGGCGACGCGGCCTCCACAGCGGTGGCGCATCTGGACCGGGAGTGGAAGGGCGAGGTGTTCGCGGCGCTCGACGCCGAGGACTACTACGACTTCCAGGTCAACCGGCCCACGGTCTACCTGGACGGCGGCGCGCGGAAGATCACCTGGCCGACCACCCGGCTCTCCGTGGTGCGGGTGGGCGGGGAGAAACCCCGTGACCTGGTGCTGGTCCGCGGTATCGAGCCGTCCATGCGCTGGCGGTCGTTCTGCAACGAGTTGCTGGGCTTCGCCCATGAACTGGGCGTGGAGATGGTGGTCATCCTGGGCGCGCTGCTCGGCGACACCCCGCACACCCGGCCGGTGCCGGTCAGCGGGGTCACCTCGGACACGGACCTGGCCAGGACGATGGACCTGGAGGAGACGCGGTACGAGGGCCCGACCGGCATCGTCGGCATCCTCCAGGAGGCGTGCACGCACGCGGGCGTACCGGCGGTGAGCCTGTGGGCCGCCGTACCGCACTACGTGTCGCAGCCGCCCAACCCGAAGGCGACGCTGGCGCTGCTCAACCGCCTGGAGGACCTCATCGGCCTCCGCATCCCGCAGGGTGAACTGGCGGAGGACGCACGGGCATGGCAGCTGGGGGTGGATCAACTGGCCGCCGAGGACACCGAGGTGGCGGAGTACGTCCAGTCGCTGGAGGAGGCGCGGGACACCGCGGAGCTTCCCGAGGCGTCCGGCGAGGCCATCGCCCGGGAGTTCGAGCGGTATCTGCGGCGGCGTGACGGCGGTCCCGGCCAGGCGCCGGGAGGACCGGGTGGCCCCGGAGGCGCGGGCAGCCATGCCACGGAGAGCGGTGACAGTTCGTCGTTCCTGCGCGACGCGCCGGGTGGCCGGGCCCGTCCGCAGAAGCCACCGCGCGGCGGTCCGGAGGCGGACACGGAAACGGGTACGGAGACCGGCCCGGACAAGGGCAAGGGCTCCGGTCCGGACGAGGACGCCGATACGGATACGGACAGGGACGCCGGGCGGGGCACAGACGCCGCGCCGGGCAAGGATGTCGCACCGGGCAAGGACGCGAAGCCGGACTCCGATGCCGGTAGGGACGGCAAGGACGATTCGTCCGAGGACTGAGGCCAAGGCCGCACTGAGGCCAAGGCCGGACCGGGAAGACTGAGTGAGGCCCGCTCAACAGAGCGCGGGAACCGGAAGGTTGAGCGGGGCGACGCCGTCGGGCGCCGCCCCGCTCCCGTACCAGAGCTCCCGTACCAGCCGTACGTACCAGCCGGTCAGGCTCCGGCGTCCCGCACACGCTCGACCGACACGACGTCGTAGTCCGTCTCCGGCGTCGGCTGCGCCACATCGAAGCGGGCGTTGGGCAGATAGATACGGTCCTGCCAGACCGCTGCCGTCGTCGGGACCCGGAAGCGATCCGGCGCGGTGATCCGGGTGATCGCGGTGCCCCGCGTGCCCGCGTCGTCGAGTTCCAGTACGTCGATGGCGTTCTGCCGGTTCTGTACGGCATGGAGGGTCCGGCCGAGAAGCAGCAGACCGTCGCCGTTCGGCAGCCGGGTCGGACCGAGATCCACCGCACGCGCGACGCCCGTGTCCGGATCGACCCGCATCAACCCGCCGCCGTTCACGAAGCTGTTGACCACGAGCAGCGCCCGGCCGTCCGGTGTGGGCGTGATGCCGTTCGCGGTGAGGGCCGGTCCCTGGGCCCAGTCCCCGCTCAGCGGCAGGGTGGTGACCTCGTCGCCCGGCTCACCGTCGCGGCCCAGCGCCAGCCTGTAGAGCTGCGGATGGAACGAGTCGGTGAACCAGGCGGCGCCTGGCGTCAGGATCACATCGTTGACCATCGTGCGATCCGTGCCCACGGTGAAGGTCTTCGTGATCCGGCCGGTGCGCACGTCGGCGATCCGGATCTCGCGGCTCACGCCACCACAGAGGAACAGCCGGCCCCGGGAGTCGGTCTTCAGCCCGATGACGGGATGGTCCGGACCGAGCCCGGGGACGACGATCCGGCCGCGTCCGGTGGCGAGACTCACGCGGAGCACGGCGCCGTGGGCTATCGACCCGACATAGGCGTACGGCTCCGAGCCGATGGTGATGCCCTCGGGCCGGAAGCCGTCGGGCAGCGGGAAACCGGCGGGCCACGGGCTCCCGGTGGGCTGCGCCGCGGCGGCCGTACCGCCGAGCGGGGCGAGGAGCGCCGCGCCGCCGACGGCTGCCGCCGCGCCGATCAATCTCCTGCGTGCGAAGGAACGTTGCGTCATGGGCGTCCTTCCGACGAATGATCTACAGACGCTCACACCCCATCACATGGGCTGCCGCCGCACGGTGTTTGGCCGAATCACAGAGCACAGCCCGTCCGGTAACCGCCGGGTGCGCGGTGCGTACCGCCGACGATCCGGTCCGCCACCGCGCGATCGTGGGCGAGAGACGGTTCGTGCCCGCACCGCCGGAGCGATGCGGGCACGGAACTCCTGGGTCGTGTCTAGAGCGCGACGCCCAGCAGCGCGTCGACCGCGCGCGAGACGACGCCGGGCGCCCCCTCGTCCGTACCGCCGGTGGAGCCCTGGAGCGCGGCCCAGCGGTCGACGGCCACGAGCGCCGTCGGCGCGTCCAGGTCGTCGGCCAGTGCCTCGCGGATCTCCTCGACCAGCGCCTCGGCCGACGGACCGTCGGGCCGCGACACCGCCGCACGCCAGCGGCCCAGCCGGTCCACCGCGTCCTGGAGCACCTGGTCCGTCCACTCCCAGTCGGAGCGGTAGTGGTGCGCGAGCAGGGCGAGGCGGATCGCCGCCGGGTCCACGCCGTCGCGGCGCAGCGTCGACACGAAGACGAGATTGCCCTTGGACTTGGACATCTTCTCGCCGTCGAGACCGACCATGCCGGCGTGCACGTAGGCCTTGGCGAACGGGTGTTCACCGGTCAGCGCCTGGGCGTGCGAGGCGCCCATCTCGTGGTGCGGGAAGGCCAGATCGCTGCCGCCGCCCTGGACGTCGAAGCCCATGCCGAGGTGGTCGAGGGCGATGGCCACGCACTCGATGTGCCAGCCGGGCCTGCCGCGGCCCAGGGTGCCCCCGTCCCAACTCGGCTCGCCCGGACGGGCGGCCAGCCACAGGATCGGGTCGAGCGGGTTCTTCTTGCCGGGGCGGTCGGGGTCACCGCCGCGCTCCGCCGAGAGCAGCCGCATGGCTTCCGTGTCGAGACGGGAGACCTCGCCGAAGTGCGGATCGGCCGCCACGGAGAAGTAGACGTCGCCTTCGAGGTCGTACGCGGCCCCGGCCTCGCGCAGCCGCTCCACCAGCGGCACGATGCCCGGTATCGACTCGACGGCGCCGATGTAGTGCTGGGGCGGCAGCATCCGCAGCGCGGTCATGTCCTCCCGGAAGAGCGCCGTCTCGCGCTCCGCGAGCCCGGTCCAGTCCTCTCCGTCGCGCTGCGCCCGTTCCAGCAACGGATCGTCGACATCGGTCACGTTCTGGACGTAGTGAACCTGCCGCTTCGTGTCGAGCCACACGCGCTGAACGAGGTCGAACGCGTTGTAGGTCGCCGCGTGACCCATGTGGGTCGCGTCGTACGGAGTGATGCCGCAGACGTAGATACGGGCGACGGGACCAGGCGCGAGGGTGACGCGGCCATCGGTCGAGGTGTCGTGAATCCTGAGGTCGCGGCCCTTGCCAGGCAGGGCGGGGACCTCGGAAGCGGGCCAGGCATGCATGTCATGAGCGTAACCGGATGCAGCTTCCGGATAACAACCGGAGGGGCGGTCCTGGCCGGTTGGGCCCTCTTGCGCGAGCGGCCGCGAGCTGCTTACAGGGTCCCGAAGGCCTGGCTCCGAACTCTCCCGGCGCCCCCATACCGACAGCCCGGCAGCCCTCACACCCGTGGCCCGGCAGTCCTCACACTGGTGGCCAGGGAATGGCCGGCCACTGCCCCGAGGGCTGCGGGTGGCGGCCCGTACGCCGCAGCTCACGGACCCGGGCCCGCACGGCGTCGGTCTCGGCCGCCGTGATGAGTTCGGCCAGCCGGGTGGCGAGCGGCGCCGACCGGGCCAGGCCGTCCTCCAGCCGGGCGAGTACCTCCAGCACCTCGGCGGTCAGGCGTTCGCCCGCCCAGCCCCAGAGCAGGGTGCGCAGCTTGTCGTCCACGTTGAAGGTGACGCCGTGGTCGATGGCGTACAGCCGTCCCCCGGGCGCGGGCAGCAGATGGCCGCCCTTGCGGTCACCGTTGTTGATCACCGCGTCGAGCACGGCGAGCCGCCGCAGCCGTTCGTCGTCGGCGTGCACCAGCAGCGCCGTCTTCCCCTCGCCGACCTCGGCGAATCCGATCGCCTTCCAGCCCTCGCCCGGCTCCTCGTCCTCGACCAGGGCGAGCAGCCGGCCCGCTCCCGAGCCGTCGTCCTCTTCGGCCTCCGCCTCGATCCACAGCTGGCACATGCCCTCGCCGTACGGGCCCTCCCGCAGCACGGTCGGTGGCACCAGCGCCCAGCCGGTCGCCTCGGAGACCTCGTAGGCGGCCACCTCGCGCTGCGCGAGCGTCCCGTCGGGAAAGTCCCACAGGGGCTGCTCCCCCGCGACGGGCTTGTAGACGCAGTGCGCCTCGCGGCCCTCGTACGAGACGGAGCAGTACAGCGCCGCGTTGGAAGCGCCGGTGATCCGGCCGAGGACCGTCAGCTCCCCCTTGGCGAGCAGATCGATCGCGGTCACACCGTCCGGGGACTTCGCACGCTCCGGCTGGGGCGGAACCCCGCTCTCCGCTTCGGTCGCGACCAGGCTCTCCGGCGAGGTCACGCGTCGCGGCGGTATCCGTTCTGGCGCGGGCATACGTGTCCTTCCGGGTCGAGCGGCAGGCTGCACAACGGGCATGGCGGCCGGCCCGCGTTGACCACGTCCAGCGCGCGCTTGGCGAAGGCCCTGGCCTGGGATCCGGTCAGCCGTACGCGGAGCATCGGCGGACCGTTCTCCTCGTCCTGGAGCAGCCGCTCCTCGGCCTCGGCCAGATCCTCGTCGGTATCGGCGTCCAGCTCGACCAGAGCCTGCGCCTCGACGATCATGCGCTGCTCGTCCCCGTCCCAGGCCAGCGCCATCGTGCCGACCCGGAACTCCTCCTCGACGGGTGCGTCGAGAGGGGCGGAGTCGGAGATCTCGGAGGGCGCCATGGCCGGTACGGGGGCGTTGCCGCCGGTACGGCGTACGACCTCGTCGAGCAGTTCATCGATCCGCTCGGCGAGCGCTGCCACCTGGGTCTTCTCCAGGGCGACGCTGGTGACGCGCCCCGAGGCGGAAGCCTGCAGGAAGAACGTACGGCGCCCAGGCAGCCCGACCGTCCCGGCCACGAAGCGGTCCGGAGGGTCGTAGAGGAACACCTGACGGGACACGTCCTGTCTCCCTTGGAAATCGGCGGACACGGAATGAGGCGTACCGGGAACCGGAGGCCGGGTAGAGACCTTGGATCACTCGGACGGCGCGTCCACCCTACTGCGCTGAGCGATCACGGTGCTCCCGCGCCGCCGCCCACAACACCGCTGCCACCGCTGGTGTTCTCGCGCGGCGCGAGTCCGCCGAGGTCGCCCGTGTCGCCGAGCCGTACCAGAAACGGGCGCAACGGGGTGTACCGGACGGCCGTCACCGAGCACGGGTCCACATGGATCCGCTGAAAAAGATCCAGATGCATTCCGAGGGCATCCGCCACGAGCGCCTTGATGATGTCCCCGTGCGAGCACATCAGGAAGACGGCGTCCTCGCCGTGCTCCTCCTCCACGCGCGCGTTCCACTCCCGTACGGCGTCCACGGCACGCGCCTGCATGGCGCGCAGCGACTCACCGCCGGGGAAGGCGGCGGCGGAGGGGTGCTGCTGCACGACCGTCATCAGCGGCTCGTCGGCCAGCTCGGCGAGCTTGCGGCCCGACCAGTCGCCGTAGTGGCACTCGCCGATCCGTTCGTCGGTCTGCGGCTCCAGCCCCGGCCGGGCGTCCAGCAGCGGCTGGAGGGTCTCCCGGCAGCGCTGGAGCGGGCTGGTGACGACGGCGGCGAGCGGCACGCCGGCCAGCCTTCCGGGCAGCGCGGCCGCCTGGGCGGCGCCGCGCTCGTCGAGGGAGACGCCCGGCGTCCAGCCCGCGAGCAGCCCCGCCGTGTTGGCGGTGGACCGTCCATGACGTACGAGGATCAACGTGGCCATGCCCGCCAGCGTAGGCCCTGTCCGGCGCACCGGTCCTCGATCGGGTCGTCACCCGGACATCCGGCGGACGGCCGGCGATCCGGCCCGGCCGGCGGTCCGCACACCGGTCAGCAGCCCGCACGCGGATCGGAGGCCTGTACTCCGGTCGACCGCGAGAGGTGCGTACGACGCCCCGGAACGGGCAGAATGCCCGCCGTGATCGTGGACTGCGCCATCTACCGCGACGGACGCCGCACCGACGGGCCCGCCGATTTCTCCGACGCCCTGGACGAGGCGCGCGCCGAGGGGGACGCGTTCCTGTGGATCGGGCTGCACGAGCCGACCGAGAAGGAGTTCGGCCTGGTGAGCAGCGAGTTCGGGCTGCATCCGCTGGCCGTGGAGGACGCGCTCACCGCCCATCAGCGGCCCAAGCTGGAGATCTACGACGACTCGCTGTTCGTGGTCCTCAAACCGGTGGAGTACGAGCCCGAGAGCGACACCGTCTCCACCGGTGAGCTGATGGTCTTCATAGGCGATTCCTTCGTGGTGACGGTCCGGCACGGCGAGGGCGCCCCGCTCGCCGCCGTACGGCAGCGGCTCGAATCGGAGCCCGAGGTGCTCAAGCACGGCCCCACCGCGGTGCTGTACGCCGTCAGCGACGAGATCGTGGACCACTACATCGAGGTGGCCGGGGAACTCCAGGTCGACCTGGAGGAGTTGGAGGCGGAGGTCTTCGCGCCGAGCGGGGACGACAACGGGGCACCGTCGTCCCGCTTCTCGGCGACCGCGAAACCGACCGCGGAGCTGATCTACAACTTCAAGCGGCAGGTACTGGAGTTCCGCCGGGCCAGCGTGCCGCTGGCGGCGCCGATGGCCCGGCTGGCGGGCGCGGGCGTGCCGTTCGTCCATGATCACTCGCAGCCGTTCTTCCGGGACGTCAACGACCACCTGCTGCACGCCAACGAACAGGTGGAGGGGCTGGACCGGCTGCTCTCCGACATCCTCGCGGCGCATCTCGCGCAGATGGGGGTGCGGCAGAACGACGACATGCGGAAGATCTCGGCGTGGGCGGCCATGGCCGCCGTTCCCACGCTGGTCGCGGGGATCTACGGGATGAACTTCGAGCACATGCCGGAGCTCGGGTATGTGTGGGCGTATCCCGCGGTGCTGGGGTTCATGGTGGTCGCGGTCTTCGGACTGCACCGGATGTTCAAGCGGCGAGGCTGGCTCTGAGCGCTCCGGAGGCGAGGCGACCGGGGCCTGGGTGGCCAGGTCGGAGAACCGGGGCCGGGGTGACCGGGTCAGAGAACCGGATCCGGTGTTGCCGGGTCAGAGAACCGGGGCCGGGGTGGCCGGGCCGCCGAGGGCGTCGCGTCGCTCCGGCATCGTCAGGCTGACCATCCGGCGCCAGCCGGTCACCCGCTCGTACGCGTACACGCCGTTGATCCCCGCCGCGAGCGCCGCGGCCTTGGGCGCGGGCCAGCCCAGGAGCCGCCCCATCCGCTCCATCACCGCCAGGCCGACCTGGCGGTAGATCTGGATCTCGGAAAGAGCGCAGAGCCGCAGGGTGCGCTGGATCAGCGGGCCATGCCCCTCGCGGGCGAGCCGCAGCAGTTCCTCGTGACAGTAGGCGAGATGGTTGTCCTCGTCATCGCTGATGATCTTGACGGCCTTGCCGACCTCGGGGTTCTCGCCGAAGTACCTGACCAGCATCACCATCTGGTCGGCGGCCCGCTGCTCGGTGATCCGGCTGTGCGCGAGGTAGACGACGACGTCCTCCTCGCTCAGCGGTTCCTCACGGCGCAGCTTCGTATGGGTGAGCCCGATGCCCCGGCGCTCCAGCAGCATGGTGTAGTCGGTCTCCCACGGGACCTGTACGGGTTCGAGGCCGCGCTTCCTCAGGAGGGCGGTGAAAATCCGCCCGTGCTTGTCTTCGTCCGCGCCGTGCCGGGTGATCTTCGGGGCGAGGTGCCGCATGCTCTCCGGCACCAGGGCGGCGATGCGGCCGTTCTCCCAGCCTCCCTGCGCCTCGCCGCTGGCCGCGATGGAGCAGAAGAGCTGGAAGGACCGATCGTCGTCCAGGATTTCCTGGAACAGGCTTCGAGCCGAGAGCATCACTGCCACCTCCATACAGACATCCGCAGAAACCGAGTCAAATGGGGTGCGGGATGGCGGGCAACAGCTGCGCCGTTCGACTGAGCCGAAAGACTGAGCCGAATGAAGGACCACGAGGGTGGCTCCGGCGCGTAACCGAGCGGGTCAGGGCGCGTTGTCGTATGCGACGGCCGTGGCGGGGAAGACCCTCGAGCCCCCACCACGGCCGCAGACTTCCCTCCCGTACGCCCGGCTCCGGGCATCGCCCATTCGGGCGTAGCCACGCCGGGAGCAGGGGAACTGCCGACCGGCGAGGCTACGACACCAGGCCGGCGCGCTCCAGGGCCTCCGTACCGGCACGCAGCGCGGCGATCCGCTCATCGAGCGTGAACCCGGCCGGTGCGAGCGTCAGCGTCGTGACGCCCGCGGCGGCGTACGCCCGCATCCGGTCGGCGATCCGCTCCACCGGACCGAGCAGCGTCGTCGAGTCGATCAGCTCGTGCGGGACGGCCGCCGCGGCGCCCTCCTTGTCGCCGGAGAGGTACTTGTCCTGGATCTCGGCGGCCTCCTTCTCGTACCCCATGCGCTGCGCGAGCTGGTTGTAGAAGTTCTGCTTGCGGCTGCCCATACCGCCCACGTAGAGGGCGGTGTACGGGCGGAAGACATCGGCCAGGGCGTTGATGTCGTCGCCGAGGGCGATCGGCACGGTGGGGCACACGTCGAAGCCGTCCATGGTCAGGCCGGCCTTCTCGCGTCCCGCGCGCAGATGCTTGATCGCCGTGTCCTCCAGGTGGTCCGCGGAGGGGAAGATCAGCAGCGCTCCGTCGCCGATCTCGCCGGTCTGCTCCAGGTTCTTGGGCCCGATCGCGGCGATGTAGAGCGGGATGCGCTCGCGCTCCGGGTGCACGGTGAGCTTCAGCGGTTTGCCGGGGCCGCCGGGCAACGGCAGGGTCCAGTGCTCGCCCTCGTACGACAGCCGCTCGCGGGACATGGCCCTGCGGACGATCTCGACGTACTCCCGGGTGCGGGCGAGGGGCTTGTCGAACTTCACGCCGTACCAGCCCTCGGAGACCTGCGGTCCCGAGACGCCGAGGCCGAGCCGGAACCGTCCGCCGGAGAGCGAGTCGAGGGTGGCCGCCGTCATGGCGGTCATCGAGGGCTGACGGGCCGGGATCTGAAGGATCGCCGAGCCGATGTCGATGCGCTCCGTCTGCGCCGCGACCCAGCTCAGCACGGTCGGGGCGTCGGATCCGTACGCCTCGGCCACCCAGCAGACGTCATAGCCGAGCCGGTCGGCCTCCTGCGCGACCGCGAGGTTGTCGCCGTTCATCCCCGCGCCCCAGTACCCGAGGTTGATGCCGAGCCGCATAACCACTCCCTTACTGATGAGTAACGTCCCTGTGCCGGGCGACTCTAGCGCGCGACGCGGGCATCCGTCAGGGGCGGGTTGTCCACAGGTTCTCTCCGCGTGGGGTCATGGCCAGTAATCTCAGCAGCCATGGAGCAGAGGCATCTCGGCCGTACCGGCCTGCGTGTGTCCCGAATCGGACTCGGCACCCTGACCTGGGGACGGGACACCGACGAGCATGACGCCGCCGACCAGTTGAAGACATTCTGGGAGGTGGGCGGAACGCTGATCGACACCGCGGATGTGTACGGCGGCGGCGAGGCCGAATATCTGCTCGGGCAGCTCGTCGAACGGCTCGTACCGCGCCGCGACCTGATCATCGCGACCAAGGCGGGCAGTGTGCCCGATCCGTACCGGCGCTTCGACGGGTCCCGCGGGCATCTGCTCGCGGCGCTCGACGCCTCGTTGGAGCGGCTCGGGACGGATTACGTGGATCTGTGGCAGATACACGCCTTCGACACCGGAACGCCGCTGGAGGAGACGCTCCACGCGCTGGACATCGCCGTCACCAGCGGCCGGGCCCGGTACGCGGGGGTGTCGAACTACTGCGGCTGGCAGCTGGCCAAGGCCGCCACCTGGCAGCTGGCCGCGCCGGGTATACGGACCCGGCTGGCCAGTACGCAGATGGAGTACTCACTGCTGCAACGCGGCGTGGAGCGCGAGGTGTTGCCGGCCGCGATCGATCTGGGGGTCGGGCTGCTGCCCTCGTCACCGCTCGGCCGCGGGGTGCTCACGGGCAAGTACCGGCACACCACGCCCTCGGACTCACGCGGTGCGTCGGACCATATGGCGTCGTTCGTCGAGCCCTACCTCGACGAGGCGGCGAGCCGGATCGTGGACGCGGTCGCGACGGCCGCGGAGGGGCTCGCCACGACGCCTCTGGAGGTGGCGCTGGCCTGGGTCAGGGACCGCCCGGGGGTGGTGGCGCCGATCATCGGCGCCCGCACGGCGCACCAGCTCACGGCCGCTTTGTCAGTGGAGAGCCTTAGTCTTCCTGACGAGATCTGCCAGGCGCTCGACGATGTGTCGGCGCCCGTGCACCGCTACCCCGACCAGGACTGGAGCACGCTGTGAGTACGGACCGCGACACCGCCGCCGCCATGGAGGAGGCCGAGCCGACGGCCGACACGGGCCGGCACCCCGCGGACCCGGCGTCGGAGCCCGAGTCCGGGCTTGAGTCCGAGCGGGAAACCGACTCCGGGGAGCCTGAGCCCGCCGAGGGCGAGGGGGGTGGCGAGGGTGCTGCTGACGCGTCCGCCCAGGCCGCGGATGCCGGGACCGACGGCGGGACGGCAGAGACGGCAGAGACAACCGAGGCATCCGAGGCGGGAGAGGCGACCGAGGCCGCGGAGCCCACGGGCACCGACGAGACCGCCGCCGCTGCGGAAGTGTCCGACGCCGAGGCCGAGATGGCCGCGCAGCGGGAGTTGCGGGAGCGGATCGAGCAGCGCAAGGCGGAGAGGGCCGGGCCGATCGCCGCCGGTGCCAAGCTGAGCGGTCAGGCCGCCGATCTCCTCGCGGCCGTACGGGCCGTGGAGAGCGGCGCACCGGTGGACCCGGCCCTGGTGAGCCGGCCCACGCCCGCCGCGCCCGCCTCCGCACCCGCCGCCCCGGACCGGGCGCAGACACCCACGCACACTCCTCGCCAGGCCGCGTCAGCGCCCTCATCAGCCCCTCGTACCGCTCCGCCCGGGGCCGTGTCCGCGGTGCGGGCCGTGCTCGCCGAGGGCGGCGCACCGGAGGCGCTGGCGGGGCAGGTCACGGGCGTGCTCGGGGAGCAGGCCGCACACGCGTTGCGCCAGGACCCGTGGCAGCTGCTCGCCGTGCCCGGCGTGCGGCCCGAGCAGGCCGACGGATTCGCGCGGGCGCTGCTCGGTGCGGAGTGCGGCCCCGGCGACGAGCGCAGGGCCGCCGCGCTCGTCGGATGGCTGCTGGAGCGTGCCGCCCTCCAGGGCCACACCGCGCTGGAGGCGGCTTCGGTCCGCGCCGCGCTGGCCGGGCACGCGGTGCCGGATCCGGACGAGGCGGTGCAGCACGCCGTCGCGGAGGGCGCCGTGCTCGTCTTCCAGGACGGCCCGGAGGAGGCCGCGGAGGGGACGGACGGCACGGAGGACACGGAGGAGAGCGAGGCGGGGCAGGACCCGGAACACGGCGGGGACGCGGCCGGGGCGCCGACGGGCCCGGTGCTGCTGGGACTCGACCGGTATGCCCTCGCCGAGGAGAGCCTGGCCGACGGACTCGCGCGGCTGGTCAAGACCGGCCCCGAGACGTCCTGGGAGGAAGCCGCGACGGCGGCCGGCTCGCCCTCGGCCGCCGAGCTGATCCGCGCCGCCGCCGGCCATGGGCTCGTCCTGCACACGGGCGGTGAGGCCGCGCGCGCGGAGCCGCTCGCCCTGGCCGAGGCCGCCCGTACGCTCGGGATCCGCGTGGCCGTCGCGGTCCACAGCGAGAACGGACGCGCCCGGTCGGCCTCGCGTCCCGGCGCGGAATCGGACGCGGTCACCGTGGCCGGACTGCTCGCCGGCACGGAGGGCCCGGGGCGGGACGCGGACGGCATGTTCGCACTCGACCTCCTCGTCGTGCTGGACGCGCCGCAGCTGGACGTGGAGACGGCGGCGATGATCGTGGAGTCGCTGCCGGACAGCGGCCGTCTGGTGCTCAGCGGTGACCCCGGGGTGCTCTGGTCGGCGGGCGCGGGCCGGGTGTTCGCCGATCTGCTGGCCGCCCGGGTGTGCCCGCGGATCGTTTCCCGTACACCCGATCCGGGACCGATCGGTGAGCTGGTCTCGGGGATCGGCATCGGCGAGCTGAACCAGGTGGAGGCGCCCGGCAGGGAAGTCGTGATCGTTCCGGTACGGGACGCGGGCGAGGCGGTGCACCGCACGGTGCAGCTGGTCGCGGACTCGGTGCCGCGCGCCTTCGGGACGGCCACCGGACAGACGCAGGTGATCACCGTCGGCCATGGCGGCTCGGCGGGCACCCGCGCGCTCAACGCGGCGCTCAAGGAGCGGCTCAATCCGGGACCCGGGCGGTTCGGCGGCTTCGACCCCGGAGACCGGATCGCGTACATCCCCTCGCCCGGCCGGACGCTCCAGGGCTCCGTGGTCTCCGCGGACGCCGAAGGCCTGCGGCTGGACTGTGAGGGAGCGCCGGTCGTCGTGCCGAGGGACCGGGTCGAGTCGGCCGTGCGCCACGGCTGGGCGCTCACCGCGCACCAGGCGGCGGGGATGCGGTGGCCCGCGGCGGTGGTGGTGCTCCCCGGCGACGCCGCCCAGGGGCTGAGCCGGCCCTGGGTCTATACGGCCTTCAGCCGGGGCGACCGGCACCTGTCCGTGGTCCACGGCGTCGACCAGGCGCTTCCCCACGCGGTGGCCGAGATCCCGTCCCAGGAGCGCACAACCCGCTTGCAAGCCCTCGTGGAGGGTCTGCTGGCCCCGGACAGCGCCCCGGCCGGATGACTCCTGGGTGACCGGTGCGGCCGCCCGTACGACACCCCGTACGGGCCGGGTACGAGTCCGGGACCGGACTCGTACCCGGAAGGCGGGACGGGCGGTGGGCGGGTCAGGCGTCCTGCTCCTCCAGATCGTCCAGGTCCGCGTCGAGATCGTCCTCGTCGAAGACCGCGCTGACATCGAAGCGGCAGACCACCTGCTGGGGGTCGGCCTGGTCGAAGGGGGTGCTCAGCCACTCCCCCGGTTCGGGGAGGTCGTCCGCCGCCGCGACCCAGAGGGTGGAGTCGCCCTCTTCGAGCCCGAACTCCTTGTGCCTGGAGGCGATCTCGTCCGGTTCGTACTCCCCGAAGAGCACTCCCAGGGCCGCGTGCACACTGCTGCCGACCACGGCGCCGGTCTCGGCGTCCCGGTCCACATCGGCGATGCGCTGTGCCTGTGCGAGCAGCCGCTGCGGTTCCACCACCGCGTAGTCGCGCCGGATCAGCACGCTGAGGGCGTTCGGCTCCTCGGGACCGTTGTACGGCGGCAGTGAGTCATCCGGGTCCGGGATCTCGAAGGGGGTGACTTCGTCGTACCGGTTGTAGAGCCGCTCGTCGTAGACCTCGGCCGCGACGGCGAGGGCGTTGAACGCTTCGGAGACAGCCGGGTCGTCCTCACCCGTGCGGAGTTCGACCGCCGCGAGGTGGCGGTCCAGGGCTACCTTGACCGCCTCGGCGGCAGCGCGTACCTCGGCAGCGGTGGGCTGCGCAGCATCAGACATAGTGCAGACGCTATCCGTACCAGGGCTCTGCCCGCACAATAGATGCGATGCCGGAATACGAATTTGTCGACGTGTACGTGCCGCGCGGGGTTTCCCGCAAGGAAGCGGCGCGTCTGCTGACCGACCACGCCGAGTACGGACACTGGGAATTGGACCGCCTGAGCCTGCACCGGGACGGCAGCCGCAGGGTGCGACTGCGCCGGCGCATCATCCGTCAAGTGCGCGCCACCTGGTGAGTACGGCGGAACGGTGAATACGGCGGAACGGGCCCCGCTGCTGCGAGGCCCGCCCCTGTCCGTACGTACCGGACCTGTCCGTGTGGCCCGTCCGGCCCGTTCCGTGTGTGTCCGACTACGCGGCGGAGCGGGCGCGGCGGTAGAGGATGCTGCCCGCGAGCAGCATTCCGGCGCCCACCGGGATCACCGTACCGAGCGAACCGGCACCGGTCTGAGCGAGTTCCTCGGCGCCCTTGGGGCTCGCGACGTTCTGCGCCTCAGGAGTGTTCGCGGCGTGCGAGGCGGGCGGGACCGTCCGGTCGGACGGGTGTCCCGGCTTGCCCGGTGTTCCCGGCGTACCGGGTGTGCCCGGCGTACCAGGTGTTCCGGGTGTGCCCGGCTCTCCGGGATTACCGGGATTGCCGGGCTCTCCCGGAGTACCGGGCTGCTGCGGCTTGCCGGGCGGGGTTCCGGGTGTCCCGTTCTCGCAGTCGTTGCCGAAGGTCGGGTTGAGCAGGCCCACGACATCGACGCTGTTCCCGCAGACGTTCACGGGCACGTCGACCGGCACCTCGACCACGTTGCCGGACCCGACACCGGGTGAGCCGTGCGCGCTGCCCCCGGCGTGGGATCCGCCGGGCGGTGCGGTGTGCGCTCCGCCGCCATAACCGCCGCCGTCGGCGGCGCCACCGCCGTAACCGCCGTGCGCGCCACCGCCCGGAGGTGTGGAGTGCGCACCGCCGCCGTGGCCGGGGCGCGCCGTGCCCGACGCGTTGACGCACTTGTTGCCGAACGCCGGATTGAGCACTCCGACCACATCGACGGTGTTCCCGCACACATTGACCGGGGCGTGCACCGGCACCTGGACGTTGTTCCCGGACAGCACGCCCGGAGAATTCGCCGCGGTGGCACTCGCTCCCGAGTCCGCGTGCGCGTAACCACCGCTGAGCGCGAGCACGCCGCCCGCGGCCGCCACGGTGATCAGGCCTTTTCGCGTGACCTGTCTCATAGCTTCGATCCCTGCCTTCTGCCTTTCCGGACTGCCCACGGACTTCGGTGCCGGGGACAGGATGCCCAGCGGCCCCGGAGTGCATGGCGCGCACTCCGGGGCCGGCCGGGCTCAGACCCTCGCGGGCCGAGCTCCAACGTCAGCTGTTGACGCAGGTGTTGCCGAAGGCGGGGTTCAGCAGCCCGATCACGTTGATGGTGTTGCCGCACACGTTCACCGGCACGTGGACCGGAACCTGGACCACGTTGCCCGAGAGCACGCCGGGAGAACCGATGGCGGCACCCTGGGCACCCGCGTCGGCGACGGCCATGCCCGCACCCGCGAGCACCAGACCACCGGTGATAGCCGCAGCAGCGACGACCTTCTTGATCATTTTTCCTCCTCGTTACTGATACGCGGACCCAACCGCGGACCGCATATCTGTAACGAGGAGGGGCTAATCGGGCTACGAGCCTATGGTCGGATTCACTCTTCTCAGTCCGGTGCGCACAGGCAGTCGATTACGGGTGGCCAGGAAGCCGTCCGGTCAGCTGTGCCGGTCAGCCGTGGTCGCCGGTCAGCTGTGGTCGATGAGCCGGTCCAGCACACGTACACCGAACTTCAGGCCGTCCACCGGCACCCGCTCGTCCACGCCGTGGAACATCCCGGCGAAGTCCAGCTCCGGCGGCAGCTTCAGCGGCGCGAACCCGAAGCCGCGGATCCCGAGGTCGTCGAACGACTTGGCGTCCGTGCCGCCCGACAGCATGTACGGAACGGCCCGCGCGATCGGGTCCTCCGCCGAGAGCGCGGTCTGCATGGCGTCCACCAGCTTCCCGTCGAAGCTGGTCTCCAGGGCCTTGTCGCCGTGCACGTCCTCGCGCCTGACCCGCGGGCCGAGGATCCGGTCGAGGTCGGCCAGGAACTCCTCCTCGTGTCCGGGCAGGAAGCGGCCGTCGACATGGGCGGTGGCCTGACCGGGGATCACATTCACCTTGTAGCCGGCGCCGAGCATGGTGGGGGCGGCGGAGTTGCGCAGGGTGGCGCCGATCATCTTCGCGATGCCGCCGAGCTTGGCGAGCGTGGCCTCCATGTCCTCCGGGTCCAGCGGGGTGCCCAGCGCGTCGGACAGCTCGTCCAGGAAGGACCGTACGGTCTTGGTCACCCGCACCGGCCACTGGTGACGGCCGAGCCGTCCCACCGCCTCGCACAGCTCGGTGATGGCGTTGTCGTTGTTGGTCATCGAGCCGTGCCCGGCGGTGCCGTCGACGGTCAGGCGCATCCAGTGCATGCCCTTCTGCGCCGTCTCGACCAGATACAGCCGCAGGTTCTCGTTGACGGTGAAGGAGAAGCCGCCGACCTCGCTGATCGCCTCCGTGACGCCCTCGAAGAGGCCGGGGTGGTTGTCGACGAGATACCGCGCGCCGTAGGTGCCGCCCGCCTCCTCGTCGGCCAGGAAGGCCAGCACGATGTCGCGCGGGGGCTTGCGCCCGCTGCGCATCCGGTCGCGTACGACCGCGAGGGTCATCGCGTCCATGTCCTTCATGTCGACCGCGCCGCGGCCCCAGACACAGCCGTCGGCGATCTCGCCCGAGAACGGGTGGTGCTGCCAGTCGTCGGCATTGGCCGGGACGACATCGGTGTGGCCGTGGATGAGCAGAGCGGGCCTGGAGGGATCCTCGCCCTCGATCCGGGCGACGGTGGAGGCGCGGCCCTTGTGGGACTCGAAGATCTTCGGTTCGAGCCCCACCTCCGCGAGCTTCTCCGCGACGTACTCGGCGGCGGCCCGCTCCCCGGGGCCCGAGTGGTCGCCGTAGTTGCTGGTGTCGATCCGGATCAGGTCACGGCAGAGGTCGACGACCTCGTCCTGACCCGAGACGGCCCTGCCCGCGTTCGGTTCGCTCACAGTGCTCACTCCCACGGTCGTTGCTGGTGTTCCTTGCTGGGTGGTCCTCCACATACTCCCGCGACCCGTCCTCGCACCCCAAGGCCGGGCCCGTCTCCCGTACGGCATGTCATACGCCTGTCATACGGAACGGGGTGTGATCGGGCACCGGCGAATGTTTGCTATGGTTTTCCACGTCGGAACGGCCAAGGGCCACACGACAGACACCTGGTCCGGGTGGCGGAATGGCAGACGCGCTAGCTTGAGGTGCTAGTGCCCTTTATCGGGCGTGGGGGTTCAAGTCCCCCCTCGGACACATCAGCAGATCGACCCCATGAGGCCGGCCGATGCGACGCGAAGTCGCTTCGACCGGCTTCTTCGTTGTGCCGGGCGTCCGCTGACCGCGGTCAGCGGACGCGTCGGGGCGGCGGCGGTTTCCCCCCGGCCAGCGGGGAGCGGGCCAGGTCCACGCAGCCCGCCGTGATCAGGGCGACGGCGGCGAGCTCGGGCAGCAGCCACCAGCCGGTCCGTACGTTCTCGCCGAACAGGGTCACGCCGTACGTGATGCTGATCAGCGCGTCGCCGAGGGTGAGCATCGGCTGCGAGGCGGCCAACGAGCCCGCCTGGAGGGCGTTCTGCAGCAGGAACAGCGCTCCCACCCCGGCGACACCGGTGGCGTAGAGCTGCCAGGAGGAGAAGAGCGCCGCCGCGCCGCCGCCGTGGTCGAGGGGGGCCACGGCGTCCTTCATCAGCGCGGCGGTCAGCGCGTAGGCGCAGGCGGCCGCGAGTCCGAACAGCGCCGCTCGCGCGTTGCCCCGCAGCCGCAGCGACCAGAGGATCACGATGGCCTCGAAGACCCCGGTGAGGATCAGCGCCGGGATCCACGCGAGCCCCTGCACGCTCTGGCTGCCGCCCCCGGGCGCGGCGGCGGCCATCCCCAGAGCGAGTCCGCAGGTCACCGCCGCCACGCCGACCCAGATAGAGCGGGGCAGCGCGGCCCGGAAGACATATCCGGCGATCAGCAGGGTCGCGGGCAGCTCGATGACGAAGATCGGCTGCACCACGGCGATCGGCCCGGTGGCGAGCGCCACCGCCTGACACACCGCCGCCACCATCACCAGCCCGATCCCGGCCAGCCACACCCTCTGCCGCAGCAGTTGCCGGATCAGTGCGAGATGCATGGCCTTGGAGTCGGGAACGGTGGCCGCGGCACGGCGCTGGAACACCGCGCCGGAGGCGTTGCTGATCGCGGTCAGGATGGCGAACAGGACACTGATCACCGAACCATCATGCGCGTGACCAGCACCGGAACCCGACTCATACCGCCGCGCCCGCCACCCGGCAGCCAAATGCCCTACCCCAAACCAATCCGGCCCTCGTCGTACCACTGACTCGTACAGGAATGCCCGTCACGTGGGCAGTCCGGTACGGAACCGGCTCGCCGGCTCGGCCAGGTCGCGCAGCAGGTCGTCCAGGACCGACTCCTCTTCGACGCGCACGCCCAGTTCGGCGAGAGCCCCGGGAAGGGCGGAGTCCCAGGGGGCATCGGCCGGTATTCCCGTCAGCCGTGGGGCATGCGGGGTGCGGGCGGCCGCCGCGCGGTAGTCGGTGGCGGTGTAGCGCCAGGGCTGCCAGGGGACGTGGCGCAGCAGTGTGGCGGCGATACGCAGGCCGCCCCAGTCGAAGTCGCCGTGGTGGAACAGCGTCGCGCCGTGGGCGTGCAAGTGGTCGAGCAGCACGAGCGCGGCTGCCGACGGCTGGCCCTGGAGGCAGACCAGTGCGGGGGCCCGGGGGCCGTAGGCGTCGGCCGCGGCGGAGAGTACGGCCGGGTTCTCGCAGGTCCGGACGGCGAGGGGAGCGGCCGTCGCGGCCGGAGGGTGATGGGTGAGCTGGCGGAGTGTGAGGACTGCCGGTTCGCCGGTCTGCGCCGACCAGTCCAGGGCGGGGGTTCCGCGGAGGTTGAGGGTGAGGACGGTCGAGGAGAGGTCGTCCTTGAGCAGGCCCGCCGATGCCCACGCCCCGCGTCGCCACCGGGCTCCCGTACCGTCCGGGAAGCCGGTCAGCGCGCGGACGCCCGACAGGACGACGGTGGCGAGTGGTGTGCCGTCGTCCAGGGCGTGTGCGCCGTCTGCCGTACGGGCGGCGAAGGCGGGGAGGGAAGCGGCCGGATCGGCGGGCAGTGCGTGGAGTACGGCCGCGGCCCGGGTGAGGAGGGCGTGGGCCGCTTCGGGGGTGCGGGCGAGGCGGCGTACGACACCGTCCGAACGCAACCGCGAGATCCAGTCGGCGAGTTGGGGATGGCGCGGGAGGAGGGCGTCGAGCGGGGTGTACGCCTCCCGCCAGGCGTGTGCCAGGCCGTCACGCATCTCGCGCAGGGGCACCACCGGTCCCGTCAGGGCGAGCACGGCGGCCTGAAGTCCGTCGGGGCTGATTCCGGAGCGGCGCAGCATGTCGTCCACCGCTCCGAGCCGCACCGTCAGCGAGCGGCCGGAGCCCGGGGCCCGGCCCAGCAGTCGTTCGGCCGCCGCCCGCTGGGCCTCGCTCGGGTCGGTGAGGGTGAGGGTGGTGGTGAGCGGGGCTTCGCGTTCCAACCGCCGTCTTACCCGCTCCACCAGCCAGGCCATCTCCGGGCCGCCGAGCAGTCGCTTCAGGCGTGGGCGGTCGATCTCCTCGGTGGCATGTCCGCTCTCGTACGCTGACGGGGATTCGCGTGCCTCGGGGCTCACGCGCTCGTCAGGAGTCTCGTACGCCCCTGGGGCCTCGTACGCCCCTGGGTCCTCGTGCACCTGTGAGTCCTCGTACGCCTCAGGGGTCACGTCCACAGGGACTCCTGCCCCGCTTCGGCCGTGTTGTCCGACAGGGACTCCTGTGCGGCACGGCCCTGTGCCGGGAGCACCGGCGCGACGGCGGCGGTTCCGGCTTCGGTTCCAGTTCCGGTTCCGGTTCCGGCTTCCGGCGGGACGGCGCTGCCCCTCTCCGGTTCCGCACCCCGGGTGCGGTGCGCGCCGTCCCACTCCCAGCGGGTGACCAGGACCGCCGCCACCTCGTCGATCCGGGACAGCTGGGCGATCGCGATGCCGGGCACCTGCGGATAGCACGCCCACTCGCGCTCGCTCGTCATCACCACGTCCAGGTCGAAGGCGTGCAGCAGACCGAGGCACTTCGCGCGCGAGTCGTCGTCCACCCCCGCGAACGCCTCGTCCAGGGTGACCAGGCGCGGGGCGTGCGGGCTGGCGGCGGTGGCGTAGTGCGAGGACGCCGCCGCGAAGAGCGGGACCGACACCGCGAGCACCCGCTCGCCGCCGGACGCCGGACCGGTCGCCGGGACCCAGTGGCCGTGCTGGTGGCGCTCGATACCGAACTCGTGCCAGGACCGGTAGTCGAGCGCGGCCGTCAGATGCTCCAGCCGGCTTCCCGTGCCGTCGTCGCTCTGCTGCCGCGCGATCTGCGCCTGGAGGAACTCGCCGACCGACGACCGGTCGTCGGGCGACCAGGCGTCCGACGACTGCCGCAGCCGCTCCCGCGCCTGCGCGAGTCCGGCGGGCGCCTTGCGGGACGCCCGCCACACCAGCCGCAGCCGCATGCCGGTGGAAGTGGGACGCTCCTCCAGTTCCGCGTTCATCGCCCGTACCTGCCGCTCGGCGGTACCGATCAGCTCCTGGAGGGTCCCCGCGACCTCGGTGAGCAGGTGCGTCTCCAGGATCTCCCGCTCGTGCGCGGACAGGATCCGCTGCAACTCGCCCACCTCGGCGGCGAGGGCCTCGGCAAGCTCCGGGACGGCCCGCTCGTGTCCCTGGTAGACGATGTCGACGACCATGCCTTCCTCGACCATCCGGGCGGACGCGGTGTGCCCGTGCCGCGACAGCGCGTCCTGGAGCTTCTTGTACTCCTCGCTCAGGTGGCGCTGAATGCGCTCCCAGGCGCCGTCCGAGTCGTCCACGGCGGCCAGTTCGGACTCGATCTGCCGGGCCAGGGCGACGGCCGGGGTCGCCGCCCACGGGTCACCGTCCAAAGGCGGTACGGTCACCTCCGGCAGCGCGACCGTGAGCAGTCCCGTCGCCGCGAAGCGCCGCAGGACGGCGATCGCTTCCGTGCGGGCCGCCGCCGCGTCCCTGACATCCTTCTCCAGCTGTTCGATACGGCCCTCGGCACGGCTCGCCGCGCGGTCCGCCTCGGTGTGCGCCCCGTCGGTCCGCCGGCGCTCCTCCCGGCAGGCGCGCAGCGCCCGCGCCGTCGCGGCCAGTCGCCGCTCCAGCTCCGCGACGGCCGCTCCGACCGTGGAACGCAGCGTGGTGTGGCGGGCGTCGGCGGCGGCAGCGGCGTGCGCCGCCGCCTCGGCGCGTACGGCGAACTCCTCGACGCGGGCCGCGGCGGCCGTGGCCTCCGCCCGTTCCTCGGCCACGGCCCGGACCGCGTCGGCGCGTTCCCGCACGGCGGGCCAGAGGGAGGCGAGGACGAGCAGGTAGTCGGCCAGGCCCGTGCGTACCGCGGTGAGTCCGGCACGGTCCGCGGGCAGCCCCACGGCCGCGGCGGTGCTGGTCAGTTCGGTGGTGGCCGCGTCGGACACCCCGGTCGCCCGGGTCAGCTCCGATGCTCGTTCGTCGCGCCGGGCGCGGGCCCGCCGGGCCGTGTCGTGGGCCGCGGTGGCCAGCGCGTGCGCCTGCCGCAGCGTGGCGTCGTCCGGTACGGCGGCCAGTTCGGCGTCCAGCATCTCGCGGCGAGCCGAGACAGTGTCGTACTGCGCCGCCGTTTCCGCCAGCTCGGCTTCAACGGAGGCAAGTTCCGCGCGCAGGCCCGCGATCCGTGTCCTGCGGGCCTCCTCGCGGGCGCCCTCGCCGACATATTCCGCCGTGGGCTTGGCCCAGCTGCCGGCCAGCGCGCCGATACGGAACCGGCCGTCCAGGGCCACCCACGTGGCATCGTCATGCCAGGCGGCATGACCCGCGACAGCGGGCTCCGGCGCGCCGAGGCCGATGGCGTCCAGCAGCCGCCCCACCGCTTCCTCGTCGAGCGCCGCCGCCCCGGCGTCCCCGTGGTCGACCGAGGGGCGCAGCGCCCGGGCCAGCGATGCCCCGGCGACCGGGCCGCCGGGCACCAGCAGGACGTCGTGGCTGTCCGCGGCCAGCACCGCACCGTCCGGCCGTACCCAGGCGTCCAGCAGCCCTGACGCCTCCAACGCCGCCTCCAGACCGCACCGTTCGGCGGCGGACAGGTGCTCGTGGAAGTCGACGGCCCGCCACAAGGGGGCGCCGGGAGCCCCGTCCCGCACGCCCGGCGTGCGCGTGTGCGGGGCCTCGGGACCGCGCTGTCCGCCCGATTCGAGCGCCGCCAGCTCTCCTCGCGTCCGCGCCCGGCGCTCGGTCAGGTCCGACCGCCGCCGTGTCACGGCGGCCGCCCGGTCGGCCAGGGCCCCCGCCAGGGCGCGGTGCGCCTCCCCGGCCTCGGCCCGCGCCGGGTAGGGCCCGGACAGCCTCGGGGCCCAGTCCTGCAACCGGTCCAGCAGCCCGATCGGGTCGGGGAGAGCCAACTCCACGCAGGAACCGAGGTGTTCGCGTACGAGATCCAGGAGGTGGGCGCCGGCGTCGGACGCCGCGCGGTCGGCCTCGGCCCGGAGCTCGTCGGTGTGGCCGACGTCCGCCTCCGCCTCGTCGAGGCGTCGTGCGGCGGCGATCCGGTCCGCCGCCGCCTGTTCCGCGTGGGCCGCGAGCTCCTCCACGTGCTCGACGGTCCGGCGCCTGCGGGCGGCCGATTCCTCGGCGGCGCGCCGGAGTTCGGGCACCGGTGCGCCATCGGTCCGCAGTTCGCCGTCCAGCCGGGCCGCGCGGGCCGCCGCCGTACCGCGTTCGACGGTCTCGGCCACCGCTTCCTCCGCGGCGCGCAGCCGGTTCCCGGCGGTGGCGAGGCGGCCCGCCGCCCTGGTGTGCGCCTGCGCGGACTGTTCCCGGTCGGCCGCGGCGCGCGTCAACTCCTGTTCGGTGCGCGAGGCGTCGTCCGCCGCCTGCTCCAGTTCGCGCGCGCTGCGCATCTCCGGTCCCGCGCGCAGTGCCGAGTCCTCGGCACCCAGCCGCGCGCCGGCCTCCTCCAGCTCCACGATCCGCTCGGCGGCCACGTCCCGGTCCCGTTCGGCGTCCGCCCGCTCGTTCTGCGCCGCCGACAGATCGCGCTGGAGGTTTTCGTAGCGCGCGTGTTCGCTGCGCGGCAGCCGCGCCCTGCGGCGTGAGGCGACCCGTGCGTACCGCCGGTAGTGGTCCAGGAACGCGGTGGCGGCCCGCTCGGCCTCGGTGGCCGCCCGCAGCTCGTCCTTCTCCTCGTCCAGCGACCGGAACGCCTCCGCCACATCCGCGATCACCGCCTGGTCCATCGGCGGCAGCGCCTCCGTCAACGCCTTCGACAGGGCCGCCTCGTTGGGCCGCTTCGACAGCTGGGGCTGACGCAGCTGGATCAGCAGGTCCACCAGCGCCGCGTAGCGCTGCTCTCCCAGACCGAACAGTGCCTCGTCGACGGCCCTGCGATACGCCCTGGCCTGGTCGTACACGATGCCGCGCCCGGCGACCGCCTCCGCGAGACGGTCCCGGGACAGAGCGGTGCCGGTGGCGTCGAGCAGGTTCAGTTCCGTACCGACGCGCTGATCGGTGACGGCGTACCAGTGCCGGGCGATACCGCGTCCCGCGACCGCCTTCAGTCCGCAGGCGAGGGTACGGAAATGAGGCTGTCCCGTGGTCTCGTCGACGCGGCCGAACTCGACCCAGGTGTAGCCGAGCCGCTCGGAGTGCGGATGCGCGCCGCCGAGCAGGAGATTCCACTCCATCCGCTTGTGCGGGTCCCCGTCGGGCTCGACGCGGCGCGCCGAGAGATCGCCGTCCAGGAGGAAGGGCAGGGTGAGGGCGAGAACCTTGGACTTGCCGGTGCCGTTGTTGCCACGCAGCAGCAGCCGCCCGTCGCGGAACCAGAACTCCTCGGCGTCGTAGTGGAAGAGGTCGATCAGTCCGATGCGCAGCGGCTGCCAGCGGCCGCGCGCCGGGGCGGGGAGGGCGGTCACTTCTTCTTCGCCTTTCGGGTGGTGGCTGCTCGGGTGGTCGCCGCCGGCGCGTTGGCGCCTCGCGTGCCGGCCGTACTCGTGGTGACCGTCCCCGCTTCGAGTGCGACGGTGTCCCCCACGGCGTAGCGGGCAAGGGCCGGGCGCGGGACGACCCCCTCGGGGGTACGCGTCACCAGACCGAGGGCGGCGAGTTTCGCCACCGCCCGCTCGGCCAACTCCGGTTCCAGGCCCGGCTCTCGGGCCGACTTCGACCAGTACCCGCCGTGTTCCCGGGCGAGTTCGCGTACCCGCGCGTGGAGCTCGTCCGGGCCGACCGGCCCCTCGGCCGCGGCCAAGTGCTCGGCGAGCAGCAGGGTGATGTGTCCGTGCGTGCCCTGCTCGGGCATGCGGACGTCGGTGAGTTCGTCGAACGGGTCGACCATGGCGATGCCTTCGGCGCGTACCTCCGCGACCAGTCCGGTCAGTTCACCGATACGGGCGACGATGAAGGCGCGCTGCCGCGTCAGATAGGCCAGTTCGGCGTCGGACAGCTCGTCGTAGTAGAGGACCGGGTCGTCGAGCAGCCGACGCGTCAGCCGGTGTCTGATGGCCCGGAATCGCAGTTCGTCGCTCTCCAGCGCCGTCTCGGCCGCCAGTTCGGTGATCCGCTCCTCGAAGGCCGCCGCCGTCACGAGTGAGGGGCCCCGGCGGGTGGCGAGCAGCCCGGCCAGCACCCGGCGCTCCACGTCGTACAGCGCGTCGCCCGCGCCGCTGACGTACGCGTCCTCGTCGCCGGCGACCCGGCGCAGCACCCCGAGCCGCAGCAGCAGCCGGACCACCACCGCGAGATCGAGACGCTCCTCCCGGCGCTCCAGGGTGAACTCGACTCCTGCCTCGACCAGTCGGGGGTCGGAAGCGTCCATCACCACCTGCTCGGCCAGCCGCCCGAGCGCGATCTGCGCCTCGCCTCGCTCCAGGGCCGCGAGAGCGAGACAGAGCAGGACGTAGCGGCGCCGGGTGAAGGGGGCGGCGGCGCGGGACGCCTCGCGTGCGGGGTGGGTGGCATCCGACGGGTTACCGGGCGTCTTGCGCAGTCGGACGGCCTCCGTGTCGGCCTGGAGGGACCAGCCGGTGTTCCGGTCGAACCAGTCGCGCAACTCCGCGGCGTGCTGTCGCACCAGCCGGAACTCGTCGGCGTGCGCCCCGTGGGCGAGCAGCAGCGGCTCCTTGAGCAGGGCTCTTGCGGCTTGCCGCAGTTCGGCGGCGCGCTGCCCTTCCAGTACTTCGGTCAGCGGCGTGGTCATCCCGGTTCCTCCGTCAGGTCGGCCGGCGGTTCCTCCGTCAGGTCCTGCGGCAGGTCCTCCGTCAGGTCCACGATGCGCACCGTGTGGTCAGGGCCGCGGAAGACTCCGCCCGGTGTACGGACTTCGGCGACCGCGGTCCCCGGCAGCGCGGTGAGCCGGATCTCCATCGTGCCGTCGTTGCTGGTGGCGACGGTGTGCCTCATGCCGGGCCGCCAGGTGGCCAGGGCGTCCCCGAGCAGCTGGAGGAACAGGCCGAAGGCGAGCGGGTCGAGTTCGCCGAGCGACGACAGCCGCACATCGCCCCGGGTCGCCAGCCGGGCGCGGGCCGCCGCCGTCTCCGACGCCTGCTTCGCGGCGTACTCGGCGAGCTGTCGCCTGCCCGCGGACCTGTCCTCCACCCGGCGTGTCTTGCCACGCCGCTCGTAACTGCCGGTGCGGCGTAGCTGGGGGCTGATCCGCAGCGGTTCGGCCTCGGCCCACGCGGTGTTCGCGGGAACGGGCCCGGCCGCGCGGGCGGCGAGCGTATCGGCGTCGACCGTGAGGTGGCGGGAGGGGTAGAGACCGAACGCGGTACGCCACAGCCGGTGCCGTGCCTCGTCGTCCGGGGCCTCGGCGAACCAGCGGGCGAGGGTGCGGAAGTCGGCGGAGCGGTCCGAGCGCCCGGAGCGCCGTTCGTTGAGGGCCCGTACGACGGCGAGGAGCTGTGGGATCGCGCCGAGCGCCCTTCCTCGGAGCAGTCTGGCCTGCGACTCCCGGCCGTCGGCCGACAGAAACCAGGATTCGAGGCCCGACCAGCGCGCGGCCCACCGCTGGTAGGCCTCCTCCTCGGCCCGCGCCGACTCGTCCGGCGACGCGTCGGCGGCTTCCCGGGCGGCGGCCAGCCGCAACAGCGGTACGACGCGTTCCTGAAGATCCAGGATCAGCTGGGCGATCCGGCCGCCGAGGGTGATCAGGTCCTGGATGAACCGCTCCAGGTACTGGATGAGGCGGTCCTTGTAGGCGAGGAACACCTCGACCTCGACGCCGTGCAGGTCGATGGTGCGCTGCAACGAACCCATGAAGGCGCGCGCGTTCTCCGCGAGGGCCGCGAATCGGCTGGTCAGCTGGTCGAGCGCGAGATGGCTCCGCGCCGGGTCGGGGTTCTCCTCGGCCGTCAGCACCAGGAGCGCCCGCAGCTGCGTGATGATGTCGCGCAGCGCGACCGCCTGGAGCGCGCCCCGCCTGCCGAGCGCGTCGTCGTACGAGGTGAGGGCTTCCTCGGTGGCTTCACCGGCCTGCGTGAGCTGGTAGATGAACCGTTTGCGGTAGAAGTCCTCGACCGCCGTGACGCGCGCCGTGTCCGGATCGGCCCGCAGGTTGCCCCACTTGACCAGGGAGTCGAGCTTGCTGACGACGGTGTCGGGATCGGCGGGCCGGCCGGTCTGCGGCAGTGCGGCGTGCACGTCCTCGGGCCGCAGATGCACCACGAACCGTTCCTTCGCGGCCAGGAACACACCCATCACCTGGCGGTAGAGGGCCCAGTCGCGCGCGGTGAGGTACGCGAAGGGGGCGTACACGGTCCTGACGGGGTCGGTGGGCGAGGTCGATGTCATCGCCGGTCATTCTCCTCGTGTGCTCCCCGCAGCACCAAAACGGCGATCGGGTGTGCTCCGTATCGTGCGGCCCCGGCGCCGTACCCCGGTACACTCGCCGCCCTGGCACCCCCACCGACCGTGCGGCGACAGGGGTTCGGCTACTCCGCGGCCCCGGCGCCCCGCGGGCGACGAAAGACACGCGACACGTGGCACGCAGACACCGGACCCCGCCGCCCCCGCCCCTCCCCCAGCGCGGCGGGATCGATCCGGTGCGCCTGCGGCTGCCGGAGGATCCCGGTCATGTGTGGCCGACCGTGCGGGATCATCTGATCGCGCGCTTCGGGGAGGCCATCGGGGCCGGGCGGGTCGACGCGATGCTCCGGGAGGGGCGGTTCGTCGGGGTGGACGGGGTCGTCGGGGGCGCCGAGCCGTATACGGCCGGGCGGTACGTGTGGTTCCACCGGGACTTCGCCGCCGAGGCGCGGGTGCCCTTCGAGGTCGGGATCGTCCACCGGGACGAGCGGATCGTCGTCGCGGACAAGCCGCATTTCCTGGCCACCACACCGCGCGGGCGACATGTCACCGAGACGGCGCTGGCGCGGCTGCGCCGGGATCTGGGGCTGACCGAACTGCAGCCCGCGCACCGGCTCGACCGGCTGACGGCGGGGCTCGCGCTCTTCGTCGTACGGGCCGGGGACCGGGGGGCGTACCAGACGTTGTTCCGGGACCGGCGGGTGCGCAAGGAGTACGAGGCGGTGGCGCCGTACGACCCCTCGGTGACGCTGCCCGTCACGGTGCGCAGCCGGATCGAGAAGGAGCGCGGTGTGCTGGCCGCCCGGGAGGTGCCGGGCGAGCCGAACAGTGAGAGCCGGATCGAACTGCTGGAGCACCGGGGTGGGTTCGGCCGCTACCGGCTGCTGCCGGCCACCGGCCGAACCCATCAGTTGCGGGTGCATATGAACAGCCTGGGGCTGCCGCTCGTCGGTGACCCCGTCTATCCCGTCGTCCTGGACGAGGCGCCCGACGACTACACCCGGCCGCTGGAACTCCTCGCGAAGATCCTGGAGTTCACCGATCCTCTGACGGGCGAGCCGCACCGCTTCGAGAGCCGGCTCCGGCTGTGCCCCGGCGCCTCTCAGTGGCCTCGCTGAATTTCAGTTTGCCCGCCGCGTTCTCAGTGCCCGCCGCGTTCTCAGTGCCCGCCGCGTTCTCAGTGCCCGCCGCGTTCTCAGTGGCCGCCTCTCAGTGGCCGCGCTGAATCCACTCCTCCAGTCGCGGTGCCTCCGCGCCGATCGTGGTCGAGTCGCCGTGTCCCGTACGGACCACCGTCTCCGGCGGCAGGCCGAGCAGCCGGTCGCGGATCGAGTCGATGATCGTGGGGAAGTCCGAGAACGACCGGCCGGTGGCGCCGGGGCCGCCCTGGAAGAGCGTGTCGCCGGTGAAGACCGTCGACAGCTCGGGGGCGTACAGACACACCGCGCCCGGCGCGTGCCCCGGCGTGTGGAGCACGGTGAGCGTGATGCCGGCGACGGTGAGGGTGTCGCCGTCGGTCAGGTCCTCGTCCGGGACGTGCCCGGGGAAGGTCTGCTTCCACAGCGGCAGGTCGTCCGGGTGCAGCAGGACGGGCGCGCCGGTGGCGGCGGCGAGGGCCGGGGCCGCGTCGATGTGGTCGTCGTGGGCGTGCGTGCAGACGATGGCGCGCACCGTACGGCCGTTCAGTACGGCCTCGATGGCCGCCGGGTCGTGGGCGGCGTCGATGACGATCGCCTCGGAGTCGTCACCGACGATCCAGACGTTGTTGTCGACCTCCCAGGTGCCGCCGTCGAGCGAGAAGGTGCCGGAGGTGACCAGATGGTCGATACGGGCGGTCATCACAGCACCACCACCGAGCGCAGGACGTCGCCGTCGTGCATCCGGGCGAAGGCCTTCTCCACATCGCCGAGGCCGACGGTCTCGGTGACGAAGGCACCGAGGTCGATACGGCCCTGCTGGTGGAGGTCGACGAGCATCGGGAAGTCACGGGACGGCAGACAGTCGCCGTACCACGAGGACTTGAGCGAACCACCCCGGCCGAAGACGTCGAGCAGCGGCAGTTCGAGCTTCATCTCGGGGGTGGGGACGCCGACCAGGACGACGGTCCCGGCCAGGTCACGGGCGTAGAAGGCCTGCTTGTACGTCTCCGGGCGGCCCACCGCCTCGATGACGACGTCCGCGCCGAAGCCTCCGGTCAGCTCGCGGATCGCCTCGACGGCGTCGGCGGAGCGGGAGTTGACGGTGTGGGTGGCGCCCATCGACTTCGCCGTCTCCAGCTTGCGGTCGTCGATGTCCACGGCGATGATCCGGGCCGCGCCCGCGAGACGCGCGCCGACGATCGCCGCGTCACCGACGCCACCGCAGCCGATGACGGCGACGGAGTCACCGCGGCCGACCTGGCCGGTGTTGATCGCGGCGCCGATGCCCGCCATCACGCCGCAGCCGAGCAGTCCCGCCACGGCCGGCGAGACACTCGGGTCGACCTTGGTGCACTGACCGGCCGCGACCAGGGTCTTCTCGGCGAAGGCACCGATGCCGAGCGCCGGGGAGAGCTCCGTGCCGTCGGTCAGTGTCATCTTCTGGCGGGCGTTGTGCGTGTCGAAGCAGTACTGGGGGCGGCCGCGCAGACAGGCACGGCAGGTCCCGCACACCGCACGCCAGTTGAGGACGACGAAGTCGCCGGGGGCGACCTCCGTGACACCGTCGCCCACCGACTCCACCACGCCCGCGGCCTCGTGGCCGAGGAGGAAGGGGAAGTCGTCGTTGATCCCGCCCTGCTTGTAGTGCAGATCGGTGTGGCAGACGCCGCACGTCCGCACCTTCACCACGGCCTCGCCGGGGCCCGGGTCGGGTACGACGACGGTCTCCACCCGTACCGGCTCGTTCTTGCCGGGGGCGATGACCCCTTGCACCTGCTGCGCCATGCCTGGACCTGCCTTTCCTCGCACGCGGAACGCTCAAGACCTTCGAAACACCCGAACGATTCGTTCTTCCCCCACTATCCCGCGCGGAGCGGTGTGCTGACGCATCGGCGCTCGCCGGGAGACGGGCGAAGAAGACGAAGGAGCGGCCGGTCAGGGGGCCAGTACGTCCAGTTCCTGGAGGGCGCCGACCGCGATCTCCCGGGTGAGTTCCTCCGCGCGGGCCGCGTCGCCCTCGCGGACGGCCTCGGCGACCCCCACATGCAGGGTCACGGCGGCCGGGTCCGGGTCGTCGAACATCACCTGGTGGTGCGTGCGGCCGGTGAGGACCTCCGCGACCACATCGCCGAGCCGGGCGAACATCTCGTTGCCCGACGCGTTCAGCACCACCCGGTGGAAGGCGACGTCATGGACCAGGTACTCCTCCAGCCGCCGGCCTCGCGAGGTGGCGACCATCCCGAGCGCCCGCTCGGTCAGGGCGGCGCACTGCTCGGGCGTGGCGTGCCGGGCGGCGAGTCCCGCCGCGACCGGTTCGACCGCCGAGCGCAGCACGGTCAGTGAGCGCAGCTGGCGGGGCCGGTCGGCGCCGGCCAGGCGCCAGCGGATGACCTGCGGATCGTAGACGTTCCACTCCTCGGTGGGGCGTACGGTCACGCCCACCCGGCGCCGGGACGCCACGAGATGCATCGATTCGAGGACCCGGACGACCTCGCGGACGACGGTGCGCGAGACATCGAAGCGCTGGGCCACCTCGTCGGTGCGCACCACACTGCCCGCGGGGTACTCACCCGCGGTGATGGCGAGGCCGAGAGCGTCCAGCACACGGGTATGCAAGCCCCGGCCTTCTGTGGTCATGGCGCAAGCCTACGGCGCCATGGCACCGCAATAAAGTACTACGTTTACATCACACCCTCTTGAATACGTCGTACCTAATGCGTTTCAGTTACGCGACGGACCCATGTCCGCGGACCGATGTCCGCAGACAGATGTCGAGAAGACACGGACCGATGTCGAGGAAGACAGCGAGGCACCAATGAGCACCCCCCACGTCGTCGTGGTGATGGGCGTGGCAGGCACCGGCAAGACCACGGTCGGCCCCCTGCTCGCCGCCGCACTGGGCGTTCCGTACGCCGAGGGCGACGATTTCCACCCGCCGGAGAACATCGCCAAGATGTCCGCCGGCACTCCGCTGCAGGACGCGGACCGGTGGCCCTGGCTGGACGCGATCGGCGTCTGGGCACACGGCCGGGCGGGGCTCGGTGGCGTGGTCAGCAGTTCCGCGCTCAAGCGCTCCTACCGCGACCGGCTGCGGGCGGCCGCCCCCGACGCGCTCTTCCTCCACCTCAGCGGCGACCGGCCGCTCATCGAGCGGCGGATGTCGGAGCGCCAGGGGCACTTCATGCCCACCGCGCTGCTCGACTCCCAGTTCGCCGCCCTGGAGGAGCTGGGGGCCGACGAGGCGGGCGTCGCCGTGGATGTGTCCGGTTCCCCCGAGGACATCGCCGAACGGGCCGTCGCCGCGCTGCGCCGGTTCGACAGCTGAAGCAAGTAAAGGAAGTCCCGTGAGCAGTCTCAGCGTCGAGACGCTGGCAGCGGATGCCGTCGAGCCGATCACCTCGGCGGGCAACGCGCAGTTGGGCATAGCCGTCCTCGCCGGTATAGCCGTCATCGTTCTCCTCATCACCACCTTCAAACTGCACGCCTTCCTGGCGTTGACCATCGGCTCGCTGGCGCTGGGCGCCTTCGCGGGCGCCCCGCTGGACAAGGTGATCACCAGTTTCACCGCCGGTCTCGGCTCCACGGTCGCGGGCGTGGGGGTACTGATCGCGCTCGGCGCGATCCTCGGCAAGCTGCTGGCCGACTCCGGCGGCGCCGACCAGATCGTCGACACGATCCTCGCCAAGGCGAGCGGGCGTGCCATGCCCTGGGCGATGGTCCTCATCGCCTCGGTCATCGGGCTGCCGCTCTTCTTCGAGGTCGGCATCGTGCTGCTGATCCCGGTCGTGCTGCTGGTCGCCAAGCGCGGCAACTACTCGCTGATGCGGATCGGCGTTCCGGCGCTGGCCGGGCTCTCCGTGATGCACGGCCTGATCCCGCCGCACCCCGGGCCGCTGGTCGCGATCGACTCCGTCGGCGCCAACCTCGGCGTCACACTGGCGCTGGGTGTCGTGGTCGCCATCCCGACCGTGATCATCGCGGGGCCGCTCTTCTCCAAGTACGCCGCCCGCTGGGTGGACATCCCGGCGCCCGAGACGATGGTGCCGCAGCGCACCTCGGACGATCTGAAGAAGCGTCCGAGCTTCGGCGCGACCGTCGCCACCGTGCTGCTGCCGGTCGTCATGATGCTGGGCAAGGCGCTCGTGGACATCGTCGTGGACGATCCCACGAACACCGTCCAGCGGGTCGCGGACGTCGTCGGCTCCCCGCTGATCGCGCTGCTCGCCGCCGTACTGGTGGGCCTGTTCACGCTGGGGCGCGCGGCCGGATTCGCCAAGGACCGGCTCTCCTCGACGGTCGAGAAGTCGCTCGCCCCGATCGCGGGCGTGCTGATGATCGTCGGAGCGGGCGGCGGCTTCAAGCAGACGCTGGTCGACTCCGGGGTGGGCCAGATGATCCTGGACATCTCCAAGGACTGGTCGATCCCGGCTCTGCTGCTGGCCTGGCTGATCGCGGTCGCGATCCGGCTGGCCACCGGTTCGGCGACCGTGGCGACGATCTCGGCGGCCGGCCTCGCGGCGCCGCTCGCGGCGGACATGTCGACGGCGCACGCCGCGCTGCTGGTGCTGGCGATCGGAGCGGGCTCGGTCTTCTTCAGCCATGTGAACGACGCGGGATTCTGGCTGGTGAAGGAGTACTTCGGGATGAGCGTCGGCCAGACGCTGAAGACCTGGTCGGTGATGGAGACCATCATCTCGGTGGTCGGCCTCGGCTTCGTGCTGCTGCTCTCGCTGGTGTTGTAGACGCGTAGGCTCTGTTGGCTCTTGGCTCTTGATAAGGGCGGGGCGGGTCACTCCTCTTTCCAGTGCGGGTGTTCCCGCTCCGCCCATCCGCGTTCCACCGAGCCGGTGCGCATACCGCGCCGCGCCTGCGGGTCCCCGTAGGCCATCCCGATGTGCCCAGCGAGCACCACGCCGATGGCCAGGGCCAGCCAGTCATGGACAAAGGTGGCGCTCGTACGCCACCGGACCGGGGCGAGTCCCGTGAACCACATGAGCAGTCCGGTCCCCAGCATCACCAGCACGGCGCCCGCGATCCAGGCCGCGTAGAGCTTCTGCCCCGCGTTGAACTTCCCGGCCGGCCGGGAGCCGGGGCGGGCATCGCGCCGCCGTACCGCCCGCAGCCACTCCTTGTCGTACGGCGCGAACCGGTTCAGCCGGCGCAGATCGGCACGGAACGCGCGGGAGCCGAGGCCGAGCAGGACGGGCACCGGCAGCAGCAGCCCGGACCACTCGTGGACGGTGACGACGAGATAGCGGCGGCCGACGAGTTCGGCGAGCGGGGGCAGGTACAGACAGGCCGCGGTCGCCACGCACAGCAGCATCAGGGCGCCGGTGGTGCGGTGCACCCACCGCTCGGCGCGGCTGAAGCGTCTCCGGGCCCGTCCCGCGGACGCACCGGGTCCGGCGGTGCCGGGCTCAGACGGTGGGGGTGTCGTCGCGGCCGTTGGACCGGCCGACCCAGGCGTCGACGTCATAGCCGCGCTCCTCCCAGTAGCCGGGCCTGACGTCGGAGGTGACGGAGATCCCGGAGAGCCATTTCGCCGACTTGTAGAAGTACATCGGCGCCACATAGAGCCGGACCGGGCCGCCGTGCGCGTGCCCGATCGGCTTGCCCTGCATGGTGAGGGCGACCATCACATCGGCGCGGCGGGCCTGCTGGAGCGTGAGGCTCTCGCTGTACATGCCGTCGAAGCAGGTGAAGCGGACCGCCTTGGCGCCGGGCCGTACCCCGGCCGCGTCGAGGAGCCGGGAGAGCCGTACGCCTTCGAAGGGCGTGTGCGGGACGCGCCAGCCGGTCACGCACTGCACGTCGCGGACGATCCGGGTGCGCGGCAGCTTCCGCAGTGCGTCGAGGGTGTACGTGCCGGGCCGGTCGACCAGGCCGTCGACCGTCAGCCGGTAGGTGTCCGGTCCTTTACGGGGTACGGAGGCCGCGACCGAGTAGTAGCGGAAGCCGCCGCCGTTGGGCAGCAGTCCGGTCAGGCCGGTCGGGTCCTTGTCGGCGACCGAGCCCAGGAACGCTTCGAGACCGCGCTGGAGATAGGGCGCCGTGACAAGTCCCGCGGCGCCCAGGCCGAGCATGGAGAGCACCAGGCGCCGCCCTACGGGCGGGCCCTCGGGCTCACTCTGTTGAGGATTCACTCACCGAGGAGAACACCCGCGGCCCGCGGAATCCAGCGACCTCGGGAATCCGTCAGACTTTCGTCGGATTCGGGTCAGGGCCCGGTCAGCGGGCTCCGGCTTTCTGTGCCTCGGCCGCTTTCTCCGCCTCAGCCGCCTTCTAGGCCGCTCTCTCGGACCCTCTCTCGGGCTCGGCCGCCTTCTCGGACTCGGCCGCCTTCTCCAGCTGGAAGGCCTCGTTGCCGAGTCCGACGCGGGCGTGCACCTCGGGCCTGGCGAAGCGCAGCACCAGTCCGTACAGCGTCCCGCCGGCCAGTGCGAGGCCGATGATCCCGGGCAGGAGGCGGCTCAGGAGCGAGCCGGGGCCCGTACCGACCAGGACGTCGAAGTCCTTGACGGTCCAGACGGCGATCCCCGTCAGCGCGAGGCCCGCCAGCCCGGCGGCGACCAGGCGCGGGGCCTGCGAGCGCGCCGCCCCGCGCCGTACGAAGAAGACGATGACGGCGAGGCACGCCATGGCCATCAGCACGGTGACGCCGAGCGCGCCGACGTTGACCGTCCAGGTGAAGAGGCGCAGTACCGGCACGGTCGGGTCGCCGGCCGGCTTGTCGTCGGTCAGGGCGAAGGCGAGGACGGCCGCGGCGGAGACCACGCTCTGGAGCAGTGAGCCGGTGGCCGGGGCGGCGGCGGAATCGTTCGCACGGCCGAAGGCCGCGGGCAGGAGCCGCTCGCGGCCCAGGGCGAAGGCGTAGCGGGCGACGACGTTGTGGAGGCTGAGCAGCCCGGCGAACACGCTGGTGAGGAAGAGGACGTGCAGGACATCGGTGAAGGCCGTCCCGAGCCGGGCTTCGGTGAGGGTGAAGAGCAGCGTCGGCCCGTCCTCGCGGGCGGCGCCGACGAGGCCGGAGGAGCCTGCGGCGACGGTCATCGCCCAGGAGCTGAGGGCGAGGAAGACGGCGACGGATCCCACGGCGAGGAACATGGTGCGGGAGACGACGATCTGCGGGCGGCTGGTCTCCTCGGCGTAGACCGGTGCCTGCTCGAAGCCGGTGAAGGCCGCGACGCAGAAGCACAGCGCGGCGCCGATACCGGCGCCGGCCAGGGTGTCGGGGTGGAAGGCGGGTAAGGGGAGCCCGCCCCCGGCCGGGTCGCCCACGGTGGCGACGTCGAAGGTGAGCACCAGGACGACCTCGACGACCAGCAGGACGCCGAGCACCTTGGTGTTCAGTCCGGTCTTCAGCGAGCCGAGCGCGCCGATGACGACGACGGCGGCGAACGCCGGTATCCACCAGGCGAGTTCGGTGTCGAAGCAGGCGGCGAGGAGTCCGGAGACGTGGAACCCGAAGATGCCGTAGACACCGATCTGCAGGGCGCTGTACGAGACCAGGGCCACGAGTGAGGCGCCGACTCCGGCGGTCGGGCCGAGGCCGCGGGCGATGTACGCGTAGAAGGCGCCGGCGTTGTGGACATGGCGGCTCATCTCCGCGTACCCGACGCTGAAGAGGACCAGGACGGCGCCCACGAGGACGAAGAGCAGCGGCCGGCCGACGACGCCCGTCACCGCGAAGGCGGTCGGCATGACTCCGGCGACGGCCAGGAGGGGCGCGCCGGCGGCGAGTACGGACAGCAGCAGGCCCGCCGTGCCGAGACGGTCCGCGCGCAGCGCCCGCTCCTGCCCCTTGAAGGTGCTGACCCCGCTCGTCGCCGAGGCACTCGTACGTGAGTTGCCCGGTCTTGAGCTGCCCGGTCTTGAGCTGCCCGGTCTTGAGCTGCTCGCTCTTGAGCTGCTCGCTCTTGAACTGCTCGCTCTTGAACTGCTCCGTCTGCCCGTTGGCATGATGACAGGGGGGTCCTTTCGGTTGAGGGGTGCGGAGAGTCCGGGCAGTGCGGGGTGCGGGCGTACGAGTCGTGCGGTGCTGTTCAGGCGGCGCCGTTCAAGCGGCGCCGAACGCGGCGTCACGCGCGGCGCGGAAAGCGGCGTGGGGTTCCCGGTCCGGGTACGACCAGGGAGCCCTGGTGCTGTGCGGGCCGATACGCAGGAACAGCGCGCCCGCCTCGGCGAGCCGCCCGTCGTGGAACTGGGCGTGAGCCAGGAAGTTGAGGTCGACGCGGTGCCGCGGATGCTCCTCGCTCTCCCACTCCAGCCACCAGTCGAACGCGCCCCTGAGCACCTGCCGGGCGCGTCGGCCCGTCCAGTGGCCGGAGGCGGCCGGGTCGGCGGGCTCGCGCCCGGACGCGGCCAGGACGCGGTAGCGCTCGGCGTGGGCCACCACGGGGAGGATCGCGAGCGGTGAGTCCACGGGCGCCTGTTCGGCGGCCCAGGCGGCGAAGTCGTAGACCTCGTGGAGCGGGTACTGGCTCGGGTCGGACTTCCGTTCCGCGAGCCGCGCCGCCATCAGGTGGTGCGCGTGGTGATGGTCCGGGTGGCGGGTCCTGACCTCGTCGAAGAGCCGCGCGGTCTCTTCGTCCGTACCGAGCGTACGGGCGAGGAGCAGCAGGGCGAGCCAGGGTGTGGGGTCGGCGGGCGCCCGCCGGATCGCGTCACGGCAGGCTTCCCGCGCGTGCTGTTCACGTTCTTCGCCGCGCAGCGCGCCGATGACGGTGGCGCAGCCGAGGAGAGTGGCGGCGTCGGAGCTCTCGGGTTCGGCGAGCAGCCAGTCCCGGGCCCAGACGAGGGCGCCGGCCGCCTGGGCGAGGACGACCGTACGGTGGCCTCGCCGGTCCCAGTCGTCGCCTGTTCCGGCGAGCAGGTTTCGCGTCTCGGGCCAACGCCCTTTGGCCAACTGGTCTCTCGCCACGACGAGTTCGGCGTCGCCGAGGGCCGGATCGAAGAAGTGGCCGGAGCGCGGGCCCCGTCTTCGTGAGCGGCCCAGGGGCGGCGGAGGCGGGGACATCCGCGGGTTCCTCCAGGGCACATATGTGGGCGATGATCGCGGACAGCAAATCGGTAGGCAAGGCCTCACGTCAAGGTCTTCTCGGGACAAAGCGCGGCCAACTACCGGGCGGGGTACCGGGATTGACCCGTTGTCGCCCCGGCCCCCTCGGTCCCGGCCGGACCGTTACCCGACCGCCTTCGCCGCCGCCCTGCCCGCCGTACGCCCCGAGAAGATGCAGCCGCCCAGGAACGTGCCTTCCAGGGCGCGGTAGCCGTGGACCCCGCCGCCGCCGAATCCGGCCGCCTCGCCCGCCGCGTAGACGCCGGGCAGCGGGTCGCCCGCCTCGGTCAGTACCCGTGAGGACAGGTCGGTCTCCAGGCCGCCGAGGGACTTACGGGTCAGGATGTTCAGCCGTACGGCGATCAGCGGCCCCGCCGCGGGGTCGAGGATCCGGTGCGGGGCAGCCGTACGGATCAACTTGTCGCCCAGGTACTTCCGCGCTCCCCGGATCGCTGTGACCTGGAGGTCCTTGGTGAAGGGGTTGGCGATCTCCCGGTCGCGCGCGGCGATTTCGCGGTGCAGCGCGGCCTCCTCGATCAGCGGCTCGTCGGTGAGTGCGTTCATCCCGCGGACGAGCGCGCTCAGGTCCTTCTCGACGACGAAGTCGACGCCCTGGTCCATGAACGCCCTCACCGGCCCCGGCACGTCGGCGCGCGCCCGTCCGATGACGTCGCGGACCGACTTCCCGGTCAGGTCGGGGTTCTGCTCGGAACCGGAGAGCGCGAACTCCTTGCCGATGATGCGCTGGTCGAGGACGAACCAGGTGTACTCGTGGCCGGAGCGCATGATGTGCTCCAGCGTGCCGAGCGTGTCGAAACCGGGGAAGAGCGGAACGGGCAGCCGGCGGCCCCGCGCGTCCAGCCAGAGCGAGGACGGGCCGGGCAGGATGCGGATGCCGTGCTTGCCCCAGATGGGGTTCCAGTTCTCGATGCCCTCGGTGTAGTGCCACATCCGGTCCCGGTTGATGTGGTGGGCACCCACCGCCTCCGTGATGCCGATCATCAGGCCGTCGACGTGCGCGGGCACCCCGGAGAGCATCGTGCGCGGCGGAGTGCCGAGCCGCGCGGGCCACTGGGCACGGACCAGATCGTGATTGCCTCCGATACCGCCCGAGGTGACGATCACCGCCTGGGCCTTCAGTTCGAAGGCCCCCGTGACCGTACGGCTGCTCGCGGTGCCGCGTGCCGCGCCGCTCGGCTCCAGGGTCTCGCCGGTCACGGTGTCCACGACCCCCGCCGAGGTGCCGAGACCCGTGACACGGTGCCGGAATTTGAGGGTCACCCGGCCCTTGGCGACGCCTTCGCGCACCCGCCGCTCGAACGGCTCGACCACACCGGGCCCGGTGCCCCAGGTGATGTGGAAGCGCGGCACGGAATTGCCGTGTCCGTTCGCGTCGTACCCACCGCGCTCCGCCCAGCCGACCACCGGGAAGAACCGCATGCCCTGCCGGTGCAGCCAGCTTCTCTTCTCGCCGGCCGCGAAGTCGACGTACGCCTCGGCCCACTTGCGCGGCCAGTGGTCCTCGGGGCGGTCGAAGGCCGCCGTGCCCATCCAGTCCTGGAGAGCCAGCGCGTGGCTGTCCTTGATCCGCAGCCGGCGCTGCTCGGGCGAGTCCACGAAGAACAGTCCGCCGAAGGACCAGTGCGCCTGCCCGCCTGCCGACTGCTCCGGCTCCTGGTCGAGGACGATGACGGAACGGCCCGCGTCGACCAGTTCGGCAGTGGCGACCAGGCCCGCGAGGCCGGCCCCGATCACGATCACATCAGCGTCGTACGCCATGGTTTCCATCCTTCGCGGGGAGATTCCGTCCGGAGGATTGCGTCCGGGGGAGATTCTCGGGCTCTCGGGGGCTTGGGCTCTCGGGGCTCGGGCTCTCGCGGCCTCGGGGAGGGCCGGGCGAGTGGTCCGATCTTCCGTACGCGCGAGTAACGAGTCAACTGATTGGATGGCCGATATGAGCACTGCTGACGAGATCCTGGACATCGTCGACGAGAACGACCACGTCACCGGGCAGGCCCCGCGCGGCGAGATCTACGCCAAGGGCCTGCGTCATCGCAGTGTCTTCGTCCTGGCCCGGGACGCGGACGACCGGGTCTTCGTCCACCGCAGGACCCCCGTGAAACTTGTCTTCCCGTCGCTGTACGACATGTTCGTGGGCGGTGTCGTCGGCGCGGGCGAGAGCTACGACGAAGCGGCGCTGCGGGAGGCCGAGGAGGAGCTGGGGGTGTCGGGGCTGCCGAGGCCCGTACCGCTGTTCCCGTTCCAGTACACGTCCGAAAACGGCGCGTACCGCTCGTGGTCGTACGTGTACGAGGTCCGCTGCACGCTGCCGGTGAGCCCCCAGGTGGAGGAGGTCGCCTGGCACGACTTCCTCCCGGAGGAGGAGCTGGAGCGGCGGCTGGGGACTTGGCAGTGGGCTCCGGACGGGCTCGCTGCGTACGAACGGCTCAAAGCGTTCCGTACCGGCCGCGCGTAGGGTGCGGTGCGTGATCGACTTTGTACGGGGCTCTGCGCGGAGCATGCGGCTGTGGTTCTCGCCCCAGCGCATCGGCGAGGAGGGCGAGACCCCCGACTACCGCTTCTCCCTCGCCAACGAGCGCACGTTCCTGGCCTGGATCCGTACGGCGCTCGCGCTGGTCGGCGGCGGTTTCGCGGTCGACCAGTTCCTGCCGGACCTGCGCTGGGGAGTACGGGTCGGGCTCGCGGCCGCGTTGCTCGCGGCCGGCGCGCTGTGCGCCCTGCGGGCGGTCAACCACTGGGTGCGCTGCGAGCGGGCGATGCGGCGCAAGGAGGATCTGCCCGTGACCCGGTTCCCGACGCTGCTGAGTCTGGCGGTGGGGGTGGTTGCCGTGGTGATGCTGGTGATCGTGGTGCTGGGCCGGGCGGGCTGATGACCGAGGGCGCGGGCCTCGGTCACGGTGACCGAGGCGGCGACGGTGGCGGTGACGGTTCGGGGCCGGAGTCCGGACGGGATCCGGAACGGGATCCGGGGCTTCAGCCCGAGCGGACGCGGCTCGCCTGGCGCCGTACGACACTCGCCTGCACGGTCGCGGCGGTGCTCGCGGCCCGGCAGGCGATCCACAACGGCGGTACGGCGACCGGTCTGACCGGCACCGCGCTGATCGCCCTGGTCTGGCTGGGCTTTCTGGGCGTGGCACACCGGCGCGTACTCACGCTGGAGGCCGCCAGGCCGCAGCGCCTCACGGAGCGTGCGGCGCTCACCGCCACGGCCTGCACCGTGCTGCTCGCCGTGATCGCGGTGACCGTGATGGTGTGACCGTGATGGTGCGATCGTCATGGCGTGACCGTGATCGCACTGACCGTAATGGTGTCAGTGTGATCGTGTCGGTGTGAGTGTGCCGGAGAAGCGGCGAACCCGCGCGTCCGGCGGCGCATCCTCAACTGGCATGCTCAGACCGACTGTTAGGCCCGACCCGAAGGACCCCCGATGCCTGCCACGGATCCGTACACCGTCCGCCTCACCCCCGAAGTGCACGCCTACGTCCAGCCGGACGGCGGCTGGTGCCTGAACAACGCGGGGTTCATCAGCGACGGCGGGTCGACCCTCCTCGTCGACACCACCGCCACCGAACGCCGGACCCACCAGCTGCGCGACGCGCTCGTCGAGACCGGCGTCCCGCTCCCCCGCACCATCGTGAACACGCACCATCACGGCGATCACACCTACGGCAACGGCGTGTTCGTGCCCGAGGCGACCGTGATCGGCCATGACTCCTGCCGCAGCGAGCAGTTCGCGGCCGGTCATCAGCTCCATATGGTCTGGCCGCAGACCGACTTCGGCGACATCACGATCACCGCGCCGACCGTGACGTACAACGACCGTCTCACCGTCCATGTGGGCGCGGTCGAGATACGGGTCATCCACCCCGGCCCGGCGCACACCATCGGCGACTCGATCGTGCACCTGCCGGAGCAGGGCATCGTCTTCACCGGCGATCTGGTCTTCCAGGGCGGTACGCCGTTCGTGCCCATGGGCTCCCTGCGCGGATCGCTGCGGGCACTGGATCTGCTGCGCTCGCTGGACGCGACGGTCGTCGTCCCCGGGCACGGCCCGATCACCGACCCGTCGGCGTTCGACGCGACGGAGAGCTATCTGCTCTACGTCACCGAGTTGGCGCGGACGACCCACGCCAAGGGGCTCTCCCCGCTGGAGGCCGCGCGCGGCGCCGATCTCGGGGAGTTCGCCGAACTGCGCGAGAGCGAGCGCCTGGTGGCCAACCTGCACCGCGCGTACGCGGAGCTGGACGGGCTGCCGGAAGGCTCACCGCTGGACGTCGGCGCCGTCTTCGGCGACATGACGGCGATGAACGGCGGCGTGCCGGTGGCCTGTCACGCCTGACGTCACGCCTGACGCGGACACCGGAGGCGCACGGGGGCGAGGTTCGCCGTCTGTCCGGTGTCCGCGCGGGCACCGGACAGACGGCGAACCTGTGTCCAACCGGCACTGGACTACATACCGACTGGTCGGCATCATGGGTTCACTCGCTCCCCGCACCACGGCGACCGCCCGCCCGCCGCTCCCACGGAGGTACGCACGATGAACCAGGTCCCCCCGCCAGGACTCGATCCCGAGCAACTGCGCGGCCATCTCGACCGCGCACGCCCCGGGCTGGTGGGCGGACCGCTCGACGCGCGTCTCATCGAGGGCGGGCGGTCGAACCTGACGTACACCGTCACCGACGGAACCGGCCGCTGGGTGGTGCGCAGGCCTCCGCTGGGCCATGTCCTGGCCACCGCCCACGACATGAAGCGCGAGTACCGCGTGATCGAGGCACTGCATCCGACGGCCGTGCCGGTGCCCGAGCCACTGCTGCTCTGCGACGACAAGTCCGTACTCGGCGCGCCCTTCTACGTCATGGAGTACGTGGCGGGCACTCCGTACCGTACGGCCGAACAGCTCGCCCCGCTCGGCCCCGAGCGCACCCACACCGCCGTCCTCGCGCTGGTCGACACGCTCGTCGACCTGCACGCCGTCGACCCCGGCGCGGTCGGTCTCGGCGACTTCGGCCGCCCCGAGGGCTTCCTGGACCGGCAGTTGCGCCGCTGGGGCAAGCAGCTCGACGCGTCCCGCAACCGCGAGCTGGCCGGTATCGACGAACTGCACACGGCTCTGGGCCGCGCGCTGCCCGTCTCCCGCACGCCCACCGTGATCCACGGCGACTACCGGCTCGACAACGTCCTGCTCGGCGAGGACGACCGGATCAAGGCGGTCCTCGACTGGGAGATGTCCACGCTCGGCGACCCGCTCACCGACCTGGGACTGCTGGTGATGTACAGCGCGCGCCTGGAGCTGCCGGACTCTCCGATCAGTACGACGGCCGGGGCGGCGGGGCATCCCGCGCCCGGTGAGCTGGTCGAGCGGTACGCGGCGCGCTCGGGCCGGGACACCTCGGCCATCTCCTGGTACACGGCGTTCGCCTGGTTCAAGCTCGCCGTGATCCTGGAGGGCATCCACTACCGCCACACCCTGGGACAGACCGTCGGCGCCGGTTTCGACCGGATCGGCGATCTCGTCCCCGTCTTCATCCGGCACGGCCTCACCACCCTTCAGGAAGGCTGAGTACATTCCATGGACTTCGCATTCGACGCCCGCACCGAAGAGCTGCGCACCAAGCTGCTCGCTTTCATGGACGAGTACGTCCTGCCGGCCGAGACGGTCGCGCACGAACAGCGGTCGCGGCTGGCCAGTCCTTGGGACACGCCCGCCGTCGTGGAGGATCTCAAGGCCGAGGCGCGCCGGCAGGGCCTGTGGAACCTCTTCCTACCCGACGCCGAGTACGGGGCCGGGCTGACGAATCTCCAGTACGCGCCGCTGGCCGAAATCACCGGCCGCTCCCCGCAGTTGGCCCCCACCGCGTTGAACTGCGCGGCTCCCGACACCGGGAACATGGAGGTGCTCGCCCAGTTCGGCTCCGAGGAGCAGCGCAAGCAGTGGCTGGAGCCGCTGCTTGCGGGCGAGATCCGGTCGGCGTTCGCGATGACCGAGCCCGAGGTCGCGTCGTCGGACGCGACGAACATCGAGACCCGGATCCGGCGCGACGGCGGTGACTATGTCGTCAACGGCCGCAAGTGGTACATCTCCGGGGCGATGAACCCGGACTGCGCGATCTTCATCGTGATGGGCAAGACCGATCCGGACGGCGCGGACATCCGCCGCCAGCAGTCGATGATCCTGGTCCCGCGCGACACCCCGGGGCTCGAAGTCCGCCGTGCCATGCAGGTCTACGGCTACGAGGACCACTCGCACGGCGGCCACGCCGAGGTCGTCCTCGACAATGTCCGGGTGCCCGCCGCCAACCTGATCGGCGAGGAGGGCAGCGGCTTCGCGATCGCCCAGGCCCGGCTCGGTCCCGGCCGTATCCACCACTGCATGCGGCTGATCGGCATGGCGGAGCGGGCGATCGAGCTGATGTGCCGACGGGCCCTGTCCCGTACAGCGTTCGGGAAGCCGATCGCGCAGCAGGGCGTCGTCCAGAACTGGATCGCGGACGCGCGGGTGACGGTGGAGCAGTTGCGCCTGCTGGTGCTGAAGACGGCCTGGCTGATGGACACGGTCGGCAACCGCGGCGCGCACACGGAGATCCAGTCCATCAAGATCGCCACCCCGCGCGCGGTCGTCGACATCATCGACCGGGCCGTCCAGCTGCACGGCGCGGGCGGGGTCGGCCAGGACTTCCCGCTGGCCGAACTGTGGGCCGCGGCACGGACGTTGCGGCTGGCGGACGGTCCCGACGAGGTGCACCAGCGGTCGCTGGCGCGGCGGGAGCTGAAGAAGTACCTCTGACCGGTCGGCAGGTGGGGCGGCGTGGTGGCGCTCCTGGCGCACAGACGCCGGGCGCGCCACCACCGTATGACGTCAACTCGCCACCCAGTTCAGCCTTTACGGTGAAAATCACCCTTCAGCCCATAACATGGGGCGTTCTGCTCGATAGCTTCGGGAGTGCACTCCTTCGGCTCCCACCGCGAAAGGGCTACCCCCACAACCGTCCCCAGGGCCTGTACGGCGCGCAGGCCCTGGGGGCACGGCCTACGGCCGCAGCGCCCGCAGCAGCAGGTCCGCCAGATGGTCCGCCACCTCCTGCGGGGCGAGCGGGCCGCCCGGCCGGTACCACGTGGAGAGGTGGTGGACCGAGCCGAAGTGGTAGTCCACCACCAGATCGGACGGCGTGGCGGTGGAGAAGACCCCGCTCCGCTGGCCCTCCTCGACCAGCGCGCGGAACCGCTCGTGGTAGCGACGCCGCTCCGCCCGTACCTGCTTGTTCTTCTCCGGGCTCAGATGGTGCATCGAGCGGAAGAAGATCGAGGCGTCGTCAAGGTTGTCGATCGTCGTCACGACGACATCGGCGGCGGCGGCCCGCAGCCGTTGCTCCACCGGCTCGTCCGCGTCGGCGAAGGCGTCGAGACGCTCCTGCTGGAGGCGGAGCACCCGGGCGTAGACCTCCTGGAGGAGGTCCTCCTTGGAGCCGAAGTAGTGGTAGAGCGCACCCTTGGTGACTCCCGCCGCTTCGACGATCTCCTGGACCGAGGTGCGGTCGTAGCCGCGCTCCGCGAAGAGCCGGGTGGCGGCGGCCAGCAGCCGCTGGGGGACGGGCGTGCCGCCCCCGTCAGTCGTCGTCCTGGCCATGTGCCGCCACCTGTCTTTCGCTCCGTACCGTTCCGTACGTCCGTGCTGCCTGTGTGCTGCCCGTGCTGTCCGCGGGGCCGACGCTTCAGCGTTGTCCACGCTGTCCGCGCTGTCCGCGCCGTCCGCGTGATCTACGGGACGCCTACTTGGGAGGACGCAGTTCCCGCCTCAGGATCTTTCCACTCGTGGTTTTGGGCAGCTCGGGCAGGATCTCGACCTCGCGCGGGTATTTGTAGGCGGCGAGGCGATCCCGGCAGTACGCGCTCAGCTCGGCGGGTCCGGCCGTGGCGCCGGGGCGCAGGCTGACGTACGCCTTCACGGTCTCGCCCCGGTAGATGTCGGGGACACCGACCACGGCCGCCTCGCGCACCTCGGGATGTGTGTACAGCACGTCCTCGACCTCGCGCGGCCAGACCTTGAAGCCCGAGGCGTTGATCATGTCCTTCTTGCGGTCGACCACGTAGAGCCAGCCGTCCGGGTCCATGAACCCGATGTCACCGGTGCGCAGTTCGCCGTCCGGGAAGGCCTCGGCGGTCGCCTCTGGCAGCCGCCAGTAGCCGGACACCACCTGAGGGCCGCGTACCGCGATCTCGCCCTGCTCGCCGAAGGGCAGCTCCGCGCCCTTGGCGTCGATGATCCGTACGACGTTGTCGGGTCCCGGCACACCGACGGAGAGCGTGCCCGAGACCGGGTCGACCGGGGCTTCCCTGTCGGCCGGTACGGAGGCGCAGGGGGCGGTGCACTCGGTGAGGCCGTAGCCGTTGCTGAGGTACGGGCCGAGGGCCGCGCGGAACGACTCGACCAGCGCGGGCGGCAGGGGCGCGCCACCCGAGGAGAGCACCTCGAAGGAGCTGAAGTGCTCGCGGGTGACGTCCGGCTGGGCCGCCAGCGCCATGAAGGCCGTGGAGGGGCCGACGGTGTAGGCGGGGCGGTGCTCGGCGAAGGCGTCGAGGACCACGCCCGCCTCGAAGCGGTACGCGAGGGCGAGGGTGCCCGCGTTGGCGACGCACGCGGCCAGCTCGCAGACCATGCCGGTGATGTGGAAGAGCGGCGCGAGCGCGAAGTAGCAGGAGCCCTCCGCGATGGGGTGGCCGGTGCGCTGGCGCTCGGCGTTGACCATGATGTTGGCGTGGGCGTTCAACGCGCCCTTGGGTTTGCCGCTGGTCCCTGAGGTGTAGCTGATCAGCGCGACGTCGGTGGCGGCCGGGTCCCGCTCGGCGGGCGCGGGCAGACCACTGCGGGCGACGGTCAGCAGATCGTCGGCGTCCGTGGGGTGCGGGAGGCGGGCGAAGCCGAGGACACGAGGGTCGTCGCGGGTCTGGAAGTCGAGTTCGCAGGCGGTGAGGGCGAACCGTACGGGCGAGGCGGCGGCCGTCTCGCGCAGATACGCCTCCCAGGCACGGTCCGCGCAGATCAGCGCCGTGACCTCGGCGTCCGCGAGCGCGTGCGCGACCTCGGCGGACTTGTACATCGGGTTGAGCGGGACGACGATCGCGCCCGCCTTCCAGGCGCCGAGCAGCGCGAGGACGAAGTGCGGGCTGTTCTGGAGCATGAGCGCGACGCGGTCGCCCGCGGCCAGACCCTGGGCGGCGAGATGGCCGGCCACGGAGTCGGACAGCTCATCGGCCTCGCGGTAGCTGATCCGGCCGTCGAAGTAGGCGAGCGCGGTGCGTTCGGGGGCGCGGGCGACGGCCGCGCGGAAGGCGTGCACGACGGACGCGGGCGGGTCGAGCGGGATCCGCTGCGCCTCACTGAGCAGGCCGAGCCAGGGCTTGGCCGCGTATATCGAACCTGTCATCCGTCGATCCTCTCCCACTTCTGCTGGATCCGGTTCATGGTGTCCAGCCACTGGTCGGGGTCACCGGCCCGCGCCTGGTAGAAGCCCGCCACCTCGGGGTGCGGCAGCACGAGGAAACGGTCCTCTTCCATGGCCGCGACGAGGGCATCGGCGACGGCTTCCGGCTCGATGGCGGTGGGGGCGAGCACCAGTTCACCGGCGCTTCCCGTGGCGTTCAGCATGTCCGTACGTACGCCCTGCGGGCAGATGGCGTGGACCTTGAGGCCGCGGTGGCGGTAGGTGAGCGAGAGCCATTCCGCGTACGCCAGCGCGCCGTGCTTGGTGACGCTGTACGAGGGCGCGCCGATCATGGTGAGCAGTCCGGCGGCGGAGACGGTGGAGACGAACCGGCCGCTGCCGCGCTCCAGCCAGTCGGGCAGCAGCCCCCGGACGGCCCGGACGTGCGCCATGACATTGACGTCCCAGGCGGCCGACCAGTCGTCGTCGGAGAGTTCGTCGCCCGGGGGTGAACCGACGCCGGCGTTGGCGCAGTAGATGTCGACGGTGCCGCCAAGAGCGTCGCGGGCCTCGTCCACGATCAGGGAGGCGTCGCCGGGCACCGCGACGGCGTCGATCCCGGCGGCGACGGCCTCGGCCTTCTTCGCGTCGAGGTCGTTCACCACCACGCGGGCACCCTCGGCCGCGAACCTGCGGGCGAGCGCGGCACCGATGCCACCTCCTGCCCCTGTGACCACAACTCCCTTGCCGTGCACCGTACTCATCGGGACCTGCCTTTCCGGGCTGCTGGTTCCTGGTCGGCCATGCCGCCGACATCAGGAGACTAACCAGTCGGTATGGAGCGGGGGAAGGGATGGGGAAAACGGTCGGGAAGGGGGCGGGGAGAGCGGTGGGGAAGCTGGGTGCGCGGGCACCGAACCACCGGGCCACGCCTCGTTCCGCGCGCCGGTTCGGAGCGCTAGCGTGCGTGGCCATGACGGTCGGCCCGAGGTGTGGAGGTGCCCGATGCACGGAGGCGGCAGGGACGGCGGGAACAGCGGGGGCGGCGGAGGCAGTGGAGGCGACGGGGGCGGCAGAAGTGGTGGGAGTGACAGAAGTAGCGGGAGTGACAGGAGCGACGGAATGAGCCTGTCCAGACGGGGATTACTGGCCGCCGGTGGCGCGGTGGGGGCCGCGGGGGCGCTGGCCCCGGGGCCCTCCCTCACGTCCGCCTCCGCTCGATCGTCCGGGTCGAGGTCCGGGTCCGGGTCCGGCCGGGGCCGCGTGCGTACCGGCTTCGACCGGCTGGCCGCCGACGGCTACCGGCTGCTCGCCGGGCAGAAGGTCGGCGTGGTCACCAATCCGACCGGGATCACCGGGGACGCACACCACATCGTGGACGTCATGCACGCCGACGACCGGGTGAATCCGACCGCCGTCTTCGGACCGGAGCACGGCTTCAGGGGCACGGCCCAGGCCGGCGGCTCGGAGGGACGTTACGACGATCCGGCCACCGGTCTGCCCGTCTACGACACGTATCTCAAGAGCGGGCAGCCGCTGGCGGACATCTTCACCACGTCCGGCGTCGACACCGTCGTCTTCGACATCCAGGACGCGGGCGCCCGCTTCTACACGTACATCTGGACGCTGTACGACTGCATGGAGGCGGCGGCCCTCGCGGGCAAGCGATGCGTGGTGCTGGACCGGCCGAATCCGGTGAGCGGGCGGGCGGCTCTCGGGCCCGTTCTGCACCCGGAGTTCGCCACCTTCGTCGGACGCCGGCCGATCTCCCAGGCGCACGGCATGACCGTCGCCGAACTGGCGCGACTGTTCAACGGTGAGTTCCTCGACAAGAAGCCCGTGCGGTTGGACGTGGTGACCATGTCCGGCTGGCGGCGCGGTGACTTCTTCGACGCGACGGGCCTGCCATGGGTGCCGCCGAGCCCCAACATGCCCACGCCCGACACCGCGCTCGCGTACTCCGGCACCTGCCTCTTCGAGGGGACGAATCTGTCCGAAGGGCGCGGCACCACCCGCCCGTTCGAGCTGCTGGGCGCGGACGGCATCGACCGGAAGTGGGCGGAAGCGGCCAACGCGGAGCGGCTGCCGGGCGTGCGCTTCCGCGAGGCGTACTTCGCGCCGACCTTCTCCAAGTTCCAGGGCAAGACGATCGGCGGGGTGCAACTGCACGTACACGACCGGGAGTTGTTCGATCCGGTACGCACCGGAATCGTGCTGCTGGTCACCGCCAAGAAGGTGTGGAGCGGCTTCGCCTGGCGCTCCGACAACTGGATCGACAAGCTGACAGGTTCGAGCGCGGTCCGCACGATGATCGACGCGGGCGCGTCGACGGACGAGGTGGTGGACGCCTGGCGGGACGAACTCGCGGACTTCCGTGCCGTACGCCGGAAGTATCTGCATTACCGGTGACGGGCACCAACGGTGACGGGCCGTCGACATTCCGACGTGGACGTTTCCGCCCGCACCGCGGAACCCGGGCCCGCGACCGGACATCTCACCATCCGGGAGTACGCGTCCCGCCCGTTGACCGCGCCGTACATCGACCGCCAGAGTGCCGGTCGTGATCGACGACACGACGCCCCCCACGGACGCGACGAAGCGTGCGAAGGAAAGCCCCGGTCCCGCCGACGACAGCCCGGCGGGACCAGGGGACATCAACCCGGCGGACGACAGCCCGGAGAGCCTGCGCCGGGTGGCCGTGGCCAGTTTCATCGGCACCGCCATCGAGTTCTACGACTTCTACATCTACGGCACGGCGGCGGCGCTGGTACTGAACGAGGCGTTCTTCCCGAACCTCTCCCCCATAAATGCCACCCTCGCCTCCTTCTCCACCTACGCGGTCGCCTTCGCCGCCCGGCCCATCGGCTCGGTCGTCTTCGGCCACTTCGGCGACCGCGTCGGCCGCAAATCGGTCCTCGTCGCCTCGCTGCTGCTGATGGGCCTGTCCACCGCCCTGGTGGGACTGCTGCCCAGCTACGACAGTTGGGGCATCTGGGCACCTCTGCTGCTCGTCCTGCTGCGCTTCCTCCAGGGCATCGGCCTCGGCGGCGAGTGGGGCGGCGCGGCACTCCTGGCCGTGGAACACGCGCCTCCCGGACGGCGCGGCCTGTACGCCGCGTTCCCCCAACTCGGCCCGTCCGTCGGATTCTTCGCCGCCACCGGCATCTTCTGGCTGCTGTCCGCCTCCCTCGACGACGCGGCCTTCGCGAGCTGGGGCTGGCGCGTTCCGTTCCTGCTGTCGTTCCTGCTCGTCGCCGTCGGCCTGTTCGTACGGCTGAAGATCAGCGAGACGCCGGTCTTCGAGCGGGTGATGGCGCGACAGGAGGCCAGCAAGGCCCCGACGCTCGACGTCCTCAGGCGTCATCCGCGCGAACTGCTGCTCGGCGCGGGCGGGATGATCGTCGCGTACGGGCTGTTCTACACGGCCACGACGTACTGCCTGTCGTACGCCACCACCTCCCTCGGCGTACCCCGCGACACCATGCTCGGACTGTCCCTGGTCGCCTGCCTCTTCCTCGCGGCGGGCACCTGGCTGGCCGCCACCCGCTCCGACGCGGGCGGCCGGCGCCGCCTGGTACTGGTGGGCTGCGGGCTGGCGGCGGTCTGGGGCCTGATCCTGTTCCCGCTGCTCGACACCGGGCAGCCGGTACTGATCGCCCTGGCGCTGGGCGGCGCGCTGTTCTGCATGGGCGTGGTGTACGGCCCGATGGGCGCGTATCTCCCGGAACTGTTCGGCGCCCGGGTCCGCTACTCCGGCGCGTCCCTCGCGTACAACCTGGGCGGAGTCCTGGGCGGCGCGGTCTCCCCACTGATCGCGACGCGCCTCCAGGCGGGCTTCGGCTCGTCGTCGGTGGGCTGGTACGTCAGCGCGATGGCCTTGGTGTCGCTGCTGTGCGTGCTGGCGCTGCCGGAGACCCGTGAGCGGGAACTGGGGTAACGAGCGCGGGACCGCCGGAAGCGCCGGAGAGGGTCTCCGGCGCTTCCGCGGTCGTATCAGGTCTCAGCGGGCCACGGTGGCAGCCCGGGCGCCCGGTGCGATGTCGACGCCGGGCAGATCGCCGGGCAGCGCCTTCCGGGCGTCCGCGCCGGCGCCGGGGCAGAGCGCCTCGGCCATGTGGCCGTTGATGGCCGCGTCGATCGGGCTCGGTTCCAACTGCCCTTCCTCATTGATCTTCTGATACTTCGTCAGATTCCAGCCATAGGCGAGCTGGCGCTTGCCGTCGCGGCTGGACATCGCCATCGTCGCGGCGCCGAACACCGCTCCGTCATGGCCCCAGAAGCGCCCGCAGGACAGGTCGAGCGAGTAGATACCGAGGCCGTATCCGACCCCGCCCGCCGGTACGGTGCGGAGCATCTCGGTGAGGGCGGACGAGCCGATGAGCTTCCCGCCCAGCAGGACGCGGTAGAAACGGTTCAGATCGTCGGTGGTGGAGACGAGCGAACCGGCCGTGCTCGCCCAGGACATGTTGTAGACGCTGTAGTCGCGGGGCGGGCCGCCCAGACCGTAGAAGGACTCGTACATCCGGGGGTGCGGGCCGGCGATGAAGGGGGTGCGCGGGTACGTGGTGTGGCGCAGCCCGGCCCGGTCGATGACGTTGCGGGTGATGTAGGTCGCGGCGTCCCGGCCGGTGACCTCCTCCAGGATCAGCCCGGCGATCACGTAGTTGGTGTTGGAGTAGCTGAACTTCCCTTGCTCGGTGACCGGGGCCTTGAGGCCGATTCGTACCAGTTCCTCCGGAGGGATGGAGCGGAAGCGCTCCTCGTCCAGGCTGGTGGTGGAGTTCTGGGCCAGGGAGGGGAAGGCACCGAGTATGTAGTCGCCGATACCACTGGTGTGGTTGAGGAGCATTCGTACGGTGATGGTCCGGCCGCGCTCGCCCGGGATGAGGTCCGGGAGGTAGTCGGCGACCGGCGCGTCGAGGTCGATCCGGCCCTTTTCCACCTGCTGGAGAAGGGCGACGGAGGTAAAGGTCTTGCTGACGCTGCCGACCCGGTGGCGCATGCCAGGCTCCATCGGGCGCCCCGTGTCCACGTCGGCCTCCCCGGCGGCGCCGGTCCAGCGCTGGGAGCCCGCGCGGACGGATGAGTAGACGCCGTACATCCCCGCCTCGTCGATGGCGTCGAGTCCGGCGCGCAGAGCGGCCCGGTCCAGAGGTTCGGTTCTCGACGGAGCGGCTTCCGCGCCGGGCGCCCCCGGAGCGGCGGCGGTGGCGGCCGGCACGACGGTGGTCATCAGCAGTGTGGCCCCCACCGCCGCTCCGACGAGCCGGGCTGTTCGCATGCGCATAGCTTCTCCCCCTCGGTGTCCCATCACGACAGGAACGATTCTTCCGGGTGACGGACGAGCCCTGCATCCTTCCCCCGGGGGACTGTTTGCTCCCCCTTTACTCATCCTGTGGTCCATGGCGCCTCGTCATCACGGTCGATGCCCGGAGCGGTTCGACTGGGATATGCCCGAGCGGTCCTCCGAGGTGGAGATGAGCTTCGAGGATGTCGGTGGCATCGCCCGAGGGGCCTCATTTGGCCGGGAGCAGGGCCACACCCCAGGATGGGGCCATGACCGAGATCCACACTCCCCGCCTCGTCCTCCGCCGCTGGCACGAGGACGACCTCGTCCCCATGGGAGAAATCAACGCGGACCCCGAGGTCATGCGATGGATCGACGACGGCTCGGTCCTGACCCCGGACCAGACCGCGGAGGCCATCGAACGGTGGGAGGAGGACTGGGACGAGGAAGGCTTCGGCCTCTTCGCCGTCGAACTCCTCGCCTCGGGAGAACTGGCCGGCTTCGCGGGCCTGTCCGTACCCGAGTACCTGCCGGAAGTACTGCCGGCCGTGGAGATCGGCTGGCGGCTCGGCCAGCCGTTCTGGGGCCAGGGCTACGCGTCGGAAGCGGCCCACGCCGCTCTGGAGTTCGCGCTCCAGGACCGTGGCATCGAGCGCGTCATCAGCATCAGCCGGCCGGGCAACGAAGCGTCGGAGAACGTGATGCGGAAGCTGGGCATGGTCCCCGAACGCGTCACCACCCACCCGGTGCACGGTTTCCCGCTGCACGTACACGCCATCGACCTCTCGGAGTTCGACGCGTGACGATTCACTGTCCGACCGCGACCGCACGCCTCTCGGCCCGGAAACGGTAGACACCCCAGCAGGCACCGAGCACAGCGGCCGTCCAGACGATGACCTCGGCGAGAACAATGGCCGGGGTCAAGGTGAGATGAGGCCGGGGCGGCATCACGACCATCTGCACCGCTGCGCCCACCGGCACCGTCAACGCGGCAAGCAAACCGATCAGCCCGGGCCGCCTGATGGCCGCACCCACCGCCCCCAGGACCAACCCGAACGGCAGACCCACCACCAACCACACGGCCATGCCCCCGCCGGCATCCCAGACGAAGGCATCCGTCACGTAGTACGCCACCGTGGCCCCGGTCAACGTCAAGGCCCCGGCCAGCGCGCCTCGGATACCTGTCCCCGCCAGCCAGCCCACCGCCACCGCCAGCGCGGCCCATGACCAGCCGGCATCCATCAACAGGCTGAGCACTTTGGCGCCGCCGCCCCAGACGGTGCCCACGAGCGGGGCACCCAGCCCTCCGTACGGCGACGAAAGCGCGTTGGCGAGTGAGGTAGCCGCCCCGAATCCCACCCCGGCCACCAGACCAAGCAGCATGATCTTCATACCGGCAGAGTAGCCAGCCGTGACAGAGCCGGTCGGGACTCCGCGGATCCGAGCAAAATCGCCGCCGTGGCCGCTCATGTCCGCCCGGGTCGAAGCCCGGGACTGCGACTACTTTTCGGCGAGATCCTCGCCATAGGTGACGTCCAGCTCGTCCGCGAGCGCCTCTGCCAACTGCGGGATCTGCGCTCGGTCGATGACCACCTGTCTGAGTGAAGCGATGCCACGGAGCTGGGAGAGGTCGTTGCCACGCAGATCCAGGCCGCGGAACTTGCCGCCATCGAACCGAGTCAGCCGTAGATCGCAGTCGTCGACCAGGGCGGTGCCCAGCTCGGCCGCAGCGAACGTGATTTCTCGCAGAGAGTACTTGGAGAAGATCACGGGCCCGGCGGCGCGGATGCGAGTGAGCGTGCTGTAGTCGAGCTTGCAATTCTCGAAGAGGACGTTGTCGAAGGTGAGGTCCTCCAGCGTGGCACCCATCAGCTTGCAGTCACGGAAGACGACGCGGGAGATCTTGCTCTTTGCCCAGTGCAGGGAAGACAGATCGCAGCCGGAGAACTCCACGGAGTCGACGCGGAGTTCGTCCAGCCGGACGCGCTGGGCCTTGAGCCCGGTGACGCGTCCGTCCATCAGATGCGTGTCGGCCAGGTCGAGTTCGCGCAGATCAGCGTCCGCGTAGTGGAACTCGGCGACCCGGCCGCGTCCACCTTCGAGCGAGATGACGTTGGACAGATACCGCCCGGGCTCGTTCAAGGAAGGGAGAGTGACGCTTGTGCGGCGGATCGTGAGGGTGTCCATCGAAATGCCTTCCAGCAAGGGGTTCTGTTCCCGCTACTGGCGGCGCGCTGGTGAAGAGGGCACGCCGCCGGCAGGTCGAAGCCACCGCGATCATCGACTGAAGAGGTTCCATTCGCCGCGAGCTTGTTCTTGGCCTCGCAGGCCTCGGGCGGCGAACTGGTTCGCTCACCTGGTCATTCCCCGAACGGCTGAAGTGGCCTTCCCTTGATCATCTGGTCCAGCCAAGCCAAGATGCACCACCGCCACAGGGACGTTGTCATGCTGAGGGTGCCGACGGAGCAGGACGACGCAGTCGGTGACCCTGGTCAAGTCGCCTGCCGATCGGGCCGCTTGCATCTCCGCCTCCAACGCCGCACATCGCGAGCAACTCATTTCCAGTCCCCCGCCCGCCGGTGCGGGTGAGCCCTCAGCTCCCTGTTGCACTCCCGTACGCTCAGCGCGCCGATCGAACGCCGCGCCTGCTCGCGCTGCCTGACCAGTGCGGCGCAGACGTCGCATCCCTCAACCGGCGTCGGCTCCAGTTCGGGTCCCCACAGAGCCGGGGCCCGGGGCTGGGGCTGGGGCTTGCCGACATCTCCGGTCATGCGATCCGCCGTAACCCGCACACGATCGCCTGAAGCGTCTCCCGTGAAGGGGAGGCGTCGAACGCCGTGGGCCACCAGGCGGGAGGGTGCTGCGGCATCCAACCGTCTCCGGTGTCGACCATCGCGTTGGCAACGAGCGCGAGCCCCGTCCCCTCCAGCAGTTCGCAGCGATCCGGATACGTTTCCCATTCGCGTCCACCGCCGAGGGGGCGTAACTGGACTCTGCCGCCGATACTTCCCATCACAACGCCGGTGCGCAGGGTGCGGGTGTCGCGGGCGACGGTGCCTCTCACAGGCTTGATCTGCTGATTGCTCGCCATGCGAAAACGCTATGCAGGCACGACGATTCGCCCCAGACATGCGTTGTGGCACTTCACTGAGGTGCTGCCAGGAAGTGCCACAACGCATAGTAGTCAGCCGGACACGCCCAGATGTGTGGCCATCTCGCGCATGTCCTGGGTCAACGTCCGCTTCCGGCGCGCCAGGATGTCGTTCATGATGTGGCCCGCCATCGTCTGATGCCTCAGCCACTCCGGTGAAGTGCGGTGGATGGCAATGAGCTCCCCCACAGCGTCCTGGTGCGATCCGAGCATCGCATGAGCCCGTGCTACATCGAGACGGTGCCGGTCCCAGTTGTTCGCGCTCGGCCGGCCGAACTTCTTCAGCGCCTTGCGGCCCACAGGCCCCTCATCGGCCCTACGCAGCACACCACGCGCGTCCCCGATGAGGGAGAGATCCTCGATCGCCTTCATCTCGGCCGTTACGGGCCCGAATGTGGTCCAGTGCTCACGGAAGTTGGTGTGCTCCCCACCCAGCGCGCTCGCGGCCGTCGCAACCATCCTCCGGGCCTCCCTGCCGACATCGGGGCGGTTGTTGCGCATGGCGGCAGAGGCAGCGCGCTGGCAGAGCTCGCCCCAGACAGCGAGCTGACCGGGAGTGGCCCCTGACATACGTGGTTCGACCTCGGAGGCAGTGGCCGAGGCCAAGCGCTCAGCCTCGTCGAACCTGTTCTGCCGCAACAGCAGCCAGCTCATACCGACCACCCCGGTGGCCACGGCAAGCGTCTGCCCCGTTTCCCTGGCGGCCCTGATGCCCTGCGAGAGAGCGTGATAGGCCATGTCGTTGCGCCGAACCTGGATCAGGTATTTCCCGGCCAAGAGGAAGGCGGCTGCCCGTACCATGACGGCCCGCTGCCGCGCCTCCCCCTCCTCGCTGAAGGCGACGGCGGCCTCGGCTGCACGCAGGATGCCCGGAAGCCTCTTCGCTACGGAGTCGTAGCGGTCGGCGTGATAAAGACTGTGCGACTCGTCGATGTCGCGCAGAATGTCGGAGAGGTCGCTCACCCGCTCCGGTTCCACAAGGGTTTCGGAGAGTCCAACGGGCGGCATGAGAGCGCGCCTGAGTTCCGTCAGCTTGACTCCGTCGCCCTCGCTCGCGCGAACAGGATCGGGTGCCTCGGTGGCAAACAAACTCGACGTTGTGGTCCCGAGTGCTCTTGCGAGCATGTGGAGGGTTTCCACCCGGGCGCTTCCACCTTGCTCCACCTTACGGACAGTGGCCACCGAGAGGCTCGCCGCCTCGGCGAGCTGCTCCTGGCTCATTCCGGCTCGACGCCGATGATTACGGACGTTCTCTTGCAGTGACGACATCGGATCACCTCATCGCCAGCGTAAGGCATTTGGGACACGCACAGAGGTCATCGCGTCACTGACCGTACCGGGTGCGCGGGTGGGCCCAAGTCGAGCTGATTCCACGTGATTTCGAGTGGAGCCCCGTGGGCGGCCCGGTTCGGCCTGGAGGACATCGGCGGGCTCCAGACCTTCGAGCAGGTCCGCTCTCCGGCATGGTTCGCACTGCGGAACCACCCGCACACCGCCGAGCGCGCGCAGCCGTAGGGACCACGGCTGCCGGCTTGTCATTCCGGGCGTCCGAAGCGGCGGGCGGCCCATAGGAGGGCCAATGTGCCACCCGTCAGGAGGAGGGCGGCTTCGAGGATCAGGGGAGGCTGCCAGCCGGCCCATTCGATGCCGCCGGCGGCTGCCTGGTCCGGTACCCGTAGGGCGATGCAGCGGCGCAGCAGGTCCACTCCGTAGGCGAGCGGATTGGCATCGGCCAGAGTGCGGGCCCAGCCCGGCATGGTCTTCAGCGGGAAGAAGGCACCGGAAAGGAACAGCAGCGGCATCATCACCAGGCCGAGCAGCATGTGGAACGTCTCGGCGCTGCGGAGGCCTACGGCCAGGGCCAGGGCCAGGGCGGTGAGGGTGAAGGAGGCCAGGATGATGCCGGCGAGAAGCAGCGCCAGGAGCGGTGGGTCGTAGGGCAGGCCCACGGCACCGGCCAGGCCGAGCAGCACGGAGCCTTGTGCCGTGGCGGCCAGAGTGCCGCCGACGCAGCTTCCCAGGAGCAGGGTTGAGCGGCTGACCGGGGCCATCAGGAGTTCTCGTAGGTAGCCGCTCTGCCGGTCGGCGATCAGGCGCATGCCGACGGTGATGGCCGGCATCTGCACCGTCATCATCAGCATCCCGGGGAAGAGGTAGGCCTGGTAGCCGACGCCCAGTGAGCTGCTGGGGATGAGGGCGGCCAGTCCGCCGCCCAGGACGAGGAGGTAGAGCACGGGGTGGAGCAACATCAGTGCGGTATGGGTGCGTTGGCCGGCCAGGCGCAGCAGATCGCGGTGGACCAGGGCGTGGACCGCGCGTAGTTCGTGCCGCAGGCGGGCCGGCCGTTCGCTGCCGGAGGCGGCCGGGGCCCGGAGGGTGAGGGTGGTCATCGGCCGCCTCCGGCTTCCGCCGTGGTGTCGCACGGGGTGGGGCCGGCCGGTGTCCGGCCGGGTTCTGTGGCGTGGATGCTGCGGCCGGTGTGGTGGAAGAAGACATCGTCGAGTGTGGGTGGGGTCGCGGAAGCCGCGTGCACGGCGATGCCGTGGTCTTCCAGTGCCGCGCACAGGCGGGGAATCCAGGCGCTGCCGTCGGGCACCCGCAGGCGGAACCCGTTGGTGTCCACGGCGATGGCGCGGTTCGACGGAGCGATCCGGCGCACGACGTGTTGTGCTGTCGCGTCGTCGCTGGTGCGTAGCGCCACCCGGTCATCTCCGATCGCGGCCTTGAGAGCGAGGGGCGTGCCCTGTGCCACCAGGCGGCCGCGGTCGATGATGGCGATGCGGTCGCAGTTCTCCGCCTCCTCCAGATAGTGGGTGGTGACGAAAAGCGTGCTGCCGTGCCGGTCGCGCAGTGCGCGCAGGTGCTCCCAGACCTGGGCGCGGGCGTGGGGGTCGAGTCCGGTGGTCGGCTCGTCCAGGAACAGCACCCGGGGGGTGTGCAGCATGCCGCGGGCGATCTCCAGGCGGCGCCGCATGCCGCCCGACAGGGTGCGGACCGGGAAGCGCCGCCGGTCGGTCAGACCGACCATGTCGAGTACCTCGGTCGCGCGCTCGCGGGCGTGGCGGCGGCGCAGCCCGTAGAGCCGTGCGTGGATGTAGAGATTCTGATCAGCCGTCAGGTCCGGGTCCAGAGCGCTGCGTTGGAAGAGCATGCCGATCTGTCGCCGTACCTCGTGGGGTTGGGCGAGCACGTCGGCGCCGGCCACTGTCGCGTGCCCGGCGGTGGGGCGGACCAGGGCGCACAGCATGGCGATGGTGGTGGACTTCCCGGCGCCGTTGGGGCCGAGAAAGGCGAAGGTCTCGCCTTGTGCCACGTCCAGGTCCACGTCGCGTACGGCGTGGGTGGTACTGCCCTCCGGGCCCGGGTAGCTCTTGACCAGACCGCGAGCGCGGATGGCGTACACGGGCTCTGAGGGGTGGTGTGTGACGGGCGGGCCGGTGATGAGGGCCGCCCGGGTGCGATGGCCGTCATCTGCGTGTAGCTGCCAACTCACAGCGTGGACTCCTCGCTTGGCGGGTTGTCGCCTGGTCGCCTGGGATCCGGCCGACGGCTGTCCGGAGCAGCCGTCGGCCGGGGGCCGCCGCCCTAGATGCAGCTGATACCGATGCAGATGGTGTTCAGCAGGGTCAGCAGACCGATGCACTGGCACGTCTCGGCGAACGCCGCTCCGTCGATGCCGACAGGGTCGGTCTCAGGAAGGGCGTGGAGCCGGGCCAGCAGTTCGAGGTCCTGGTTTTCCATGGACTTCTCCTTTTCTGTGAGTTGGCGGCAGGGCTTCCTGCCGCTCAGACCGGCAGCTGGACCATCCAGTGCCGGGGGTCGGTGTGGCGGAGCCGCAGGAGGAAGGCGAGGATTCCGGCGGATCCGTCGCTCCAGCTGGTCGAGACGTCTCCGTACTCGTTGGGGAAGACGACGTGGCCATGTCGGTGGGCCCCTTCGGCGAGGATGAGGCGGGCCAGGTCCTCGGCCATGGCGCGGTATGCGGGGTCGCCTGTCGCGTCGGCCATGTCGAGGAGGAAGTCACCGTTGCCCGCCAGTCCGTGGCATTGGGTGAGGGCGGCGCGGGAGGCGCGTTCCGCGACGGCGTGCGCACCGCGGCGGGCGAGGTCGCCGAACCTGTCGTCGCCGGTGACCTGCCACAGCCGGACGAGGAAGGTGCCGACGCCCGCGGCTCCGTGGCACCAGTACGGGGCCGTGGGCACGTCCGTGGCGTGGGCGGGCCAGTGGGCCGCCGCGCCGGTGAGTACGACGTTGGCCAGCAGGTGCTCGCCGGCTGCTGTGGCCAGTTCCATGTGCTCGGGGCGTTGCGAGACGGCCGCGGCGGCGAGGAGGAAGCAGCCGATGCCGGCCGTTCCGTGGGCGAAGCCGAGGTAGCGTTTGCCGGCCTCCTCGGAGACGGCTTCCGCGGGAACCGCCCAGCTCACTCCGGTCGGCTCGCGCTGTGCGGCGGCGGTCAGCCGGTCGGCGGCGTCCACGGCCAGTTCGGCGAAGCGCGGGTCGCCGGTACGGTGCCACAGATGGAGGGCGGCGAGTCCGCTGCCCGCAGTGCCGTGGGTGATGTCGTGGCTGGGCGTGGGCTGTTGCGGTGCCAGGGCCAGGGCCAGCGCGTGGTCGGTGAGCCGTCGGTCGCCGATGGCGCGTCCGGCGTCGTACAGGGCCCAGGCGGTCCCGCGGCCGCCGAAGTGCAGGCCGGGACGTGGGAGGCGGGTGTCGGTGCGGCGTGCGATCCAGTGGCCCGCGGTGGAGATCAGCTCGGACAGGCGGGGGTCGCCGGTGAGTTCGCGGTACCGCGTCAGCACGGCCAGCACACCGGCCGCACCCTGCTGCACGGTGCAGGGGTCGGTCTCCCCGGCCGTGGTGGACACGGGCCACAGCCGTCGGTCGTCCGCCGGGGTCATCGAGTCGATGAGGTGGTCGACGACGGCGGCCACCGGATCGTGAGGGGCGTCGTCCCCCGGCGTGCGGGCGCGGGCGTCGTCCCCCGGCGTGCGGGCGGCGGCGTCGCACACCGCTTGCGCCGGGGCCGTGTGGGCGGCGTCGCACACCGCTTGCGCCGGGGCCGGCTTCCGTAGAGCCTCGCGGGCCCTGGACGGGTCCCAGCGCTCGGCGGGATCGTCCTTCATCAGCCCGAGGATCATTTCCGCCACGCCGTCCGGCAGAGACAGCGGCCCGGCGCAGGCGGCCAGCCAGGTGGCGAACCGTTGTTCCGCGGCCCTGGTGGCAGGTTCCTCGGGCAGCAGGTTCGGCACCTTTCCGGCCAGGACGAAGCAGGCGGTGGCGCCCAGGCTGTAGTAGTCCGCCGTCGGAGAGACGGGCGCGTCGGCCAGGCGTTCGGGAGCGCTGAAGCATGGGGTGCCCAGGCGGGTCGGCAGGGCGGGGTCGTCCTTCAGGACAGCGAGTTCCAGGTCGATCAGGCGCGGTTCGCCGTCCGGGCGGACCATGACGTTGCCGGGTGTGAAGTCCCGCAGGACGCAGCCGTGGGCGTGGGCTGCCGCGACCAGGTCCACCAGGCGTGCGACCAGGGCCAGCGCGTCGGCGCGGTAGCGCTCGCCACCGACGTCGCGGAAGTGTTCGGCGACCCAGGTACGCAGGGGGACCCCGGGTACCTGGTCCTCAGCCAGGAAGAGATGCCCGCTGTGTTCGAACAGCGCCAGCAACTCCGGAGCCAGACCCAGGCCCTTGAGCTTCTCCAGCGTCCGGGCCTCGGCGCGCAGCCAGTCGCGGACGTCGCGGCCGGAGGCGTCGGTGTCCACGTGCGGCCGGGCCTCCTTGATCACCACGGAGGCGCCCGTGCGGACGTCGGTACCCCGGTAGACGCCGCCTTTGTTCGTATGCCGGATCGCCTCCCGTACCGCGAACCGGCCGCCGAGCAGTACGGGGCCGCTCGCCTCGTCCGCGGTGCGCGGCGGGACGGGCCCCGCGGCGGGGAACGGGCAGACCGCCCAAGGCGGCGGAGAATACTGGCCGGTGCGCTTGTCCTCCACGGGGTTGCCGTCGGGATCCTCGATGAACCACACCAGCAGGCCCTCGTCCGACAGCCGGCGCCGGCCGACGAAGGAGCCGTAGCGGTAGTGCACCAGGCTGTCCGCGGTGTAGGGCTGGTCGGACAGGATCCTGGGGCCGGCCAGCCCCGCCGTGGCCCGGTGCAGCAGCTGGGCGAGCCGGGCCGCGTCGGCGTCGGACCGGGGGTAGACGGTGATGAACTTGCCTGAGCTTCCCCTGGGCGTGGCACGGGAGTTGAGCGCGCTCACCTGATCGAGCGACCTCGCGAACTTGAACGCCGACTCCTCCCGCACCAGTACGTCCAGGGCCTTGGCGAGGACGGTCGGCGCGGAGGCGGCGGTTGCCGACAGGTGGAGCTTCCAGCCCTGTTCGCGCCGCGCACCGGACCGAGGCGCGACAAGGCACCACGTCTCGTCCGTGTCGGCGCTCCAGCGCGCGCCTGTTCCCGCGGCGTGCAGGGCTCGGTGGAGGAGGCCCTCCAGTTCGGCTTCGGTCGTGTGACTCGTCATTGCCATTTCCTCCCAACGGCGAGAACCGCCGTCGGGAGGATGTCCATTGGCATAGGCATGCCAACACGTACCTGGCCGAGTTCATCCCATTCGGTAAGCGCGCGGTGTTGTTTCCCACCCATAAAGCGCGCCCGGCGCAGGAAGAGGCGCGCGGTCGCCCGCGACCGCGGCGGCGTACCGTCGCGCCGTCCCGCTCGTGGGCGGGACGGCGGGCGCCCGGTCGTCAGGCGTCGAAGTGGCGGCGGGAGGCCTCGATGTGACCGAAGTAGCGGTGGGTCCAGGCACACATTCCGTCGACGGTCGCCCGCAGGGCCTGGCCCGCCTCGGTGAGGGTGTATTCGACCCGTGGCGGCACGGTGGGGTGTACGTCCCGCTCGACCAGACCGTTGCGCTCCAGCATGCGCAGGTTCTGAGTGAGCATCTTGTGGCTGATGCCCTCCACCTTGTCGCGCAATTCGCTGAAGCGCAGGGTGCCCTCACCGAGGGATTCGATGATCAGGAACGCCCACTTGTTGGCGACGTCCGAGAAGATCTCCCGTGCCAGAGAGTCCGCGCGCGTCAGGTCCGCTTCGTCGGATGCGCCGTCGAGGTCGGGTGCGCCGTCGCGGTCGGGTGCGCCGTCGCGGTCGGGTGCGCCGTCGAGCCGCTTAGTCACCACGAGGTTCCCCAGTCACCGAAAAGTGCGTTCTTCCATGTCAGAGCAGACTCTCCTACGGTTTCTCAGTAACCACAAGAGACCACGAGCGCCCTGGTCCGGTGGAAGCGAGCCCACGGGCTCTCATGACAGAGGAGTCAGCATGGCCATCACCCTGGCGAACCCCGAAGGACTGGCGAAGGTCGACCTCTACCGGCAGGTGTCGGTCGCCACCGGGTCGAAGCTGGTCTTCGTCGCCGGGCAGGTCGCCTGGGACGCCGATGGGGTCACGGTCGGCGAAGGTGACCTCGCCGCCCAGGTCGAGCAGTGTTACCTCAATGTCGGCACGGCCCTGGCCGAGGTCGGCGCCTCCTTCGACAACGTGGCGAAACTGACCGTCTACCTCGTCGACTGGACCCCCGGCAAAATGCCCCTGTTCATGGAGGGAGTCGCTCGGGCAGCCGCGAAGCTGGGGGTCACCCCGGCCCCGCCGCTCACCGGGGTGGGCGTCCCCGCCCTGGCAGCGCCCGGCATCCTGGTCGAGGTCGAAGCCACCGCGATCATCGATTGATCAGGTTTTCCGCCTGAGTGTGTTCATGACCTCGGGCCTGCACGACGGGCTCGACCGGGGGGGGGCAGGACCGCGTCCCTCGCGGTCCTGCCCCCGGATCGATGCCTCAACGCGTCACCGGTGGCTCGGGAACTCCACCACCTGCTGGTACGTCGGCCTGTTCTGCCAGCTGATCTTGGGGTGGTTGATACCGCCCAGCGCCCGCTGGACGATCGAGTCCGTGCACCACTGGTCCCCCGCCGAGCAGGTGTCGTCGGCCGGATACACCTCGCTCGCGGGCGCAGCCACCGCCGCCTTGAGTGTGGTGAGGAGCGTGTCCCGGCAGGCGCTCAGCACGCCGCCGCCGCAGTACGTCGTCGCCGTCGGGTCCTTCACCGGCTCGCCGAGGACCTGCCTGAGGTCCTTGTCGACATATCCCCACCAGCCGTACTGGAACGCGGAACCGCTGTGCGCGCCCGTCGGGCCATGGCTCGACGCCGGGGATTCGTCGATCTGGAGCGAGGCGGTGAGGGCCGTGTAGAGACCGTCGCCCAGGCCCGGTTTGAATTCCGCTTCGACCAGCCTCGACCACCAGGCGTCCATGATCCGTACGGCGGTGGCGTTGCCGTACGTGTGCGAGCCCTGCGCGGTCTCCTTGCGCTGCGCCCCGGCCGCCCGCCAGGTCTCCAACTGCTCTACGGCGGTGTTCAGTTGCGGGTCGGTGACCGCCGCCGAGCGCACCACCTTCAGAAGCTCCGGCAGCACCTGCTCGCCGCGCAGGTCGGTCATGGCCGCGTCGGCCATCGCCTTGGTGAGGGTGGCGCGGGTGACACCGCCGGCCGCGACCAGTTTCTGGACCCGGTCGTCCAGCAGATCGGCGCGGTGCACCGCGCCGAAGCCGAAGCCGGCCGCGTCGTAGTCCTTGGCCTGCCGGTTGTTCCAGGAGATGTAGTAGTCCTGCCCGACGGACTGCGGGTGCTGGGCGAAGGGCGTGTACGAGGCGGTGTTGGCCGCCGGGTCGAAGCCCTGCCATTCGTAGGCCCGTTCGGCCTTGACGGGCAGCGCCGGGTCGACGCTCGCCGCCCGTACCGGGTTCAGGCCGCTGTTGTAGTAGGCGGCGGTGCGGGAGTCCGCGTAGAACCAGTTGAAGGCGTAGCCGATGCTGGACGCGGCTCGCTGGAAGGACGCGGCGTCCGTCACGTACGACGGGTCGTTGAGCATCTGGAAGCCGATGATCGAGTCGGCTTCGTGACGGTAGGTGCTGCGCAGCGAGGTGTACGCGACGGGCTTGCCGCCGATGGTCGCGCGGTGGGTGACCATGCCGTATTCGGTACGCCAGACCTGGAGCCGGTACGAGCCCACGGCGGTGGAGTCCGCGGTGGTGGGCTTCCAGGAGTTCTTGCGTTCCAGCTTCTCCATCGGGGTGCAGACGGAGCGGTAGAGGTAGTGCGTGGACGCCTTGGTCGGGGTGGAGCCGTCGGGTTCGCACAGGTCGACGGCGTAGGTGTCGGTGATGTCCTGCTGCGCGGAGGTGGCGCTCCAGGCGTAGTCCTGGCCCCGGCCCATCTGGACGTACATCCCGACTCCGGCGAACGCGACGCCGCGCGCGCTGATGCCGGGGCCCTGAAGTTCCTGAAGCATCATCAGTTGTGGCGCGAAGTAGCCGGTTTGGGGTCCGAAGACGGCGACCGGGTTTCCGCTCGCGGTGTGCCGGCCCGAGACCAGCAGGGCGTTCGACATGCCGCGCCTGGCGGAGAGCGACCCCGCCGGGATCACCCCGTTGTCGAAGATCCCCTGGGCGGGCTTGAGTTTGGCCGGGACGGTGATCCGGGCCTTGGCGTTGGTGCCGGCCGAGCCGGTCCTGTCGTACACGAGCGGCTCGGCCGCGACCGAGCCCGTGTCGGGCAGGGCCGTCCCGCGCGGGTTCGCGGGCTTCTGCGCGTACGGGAAGCTGGTGCCGTCGGTGACGGTGAGCACGGCCTCCGCGTCGTCGCGCTGGCGGAAGGACTCCCAGACCTCGGTGCCCTTGACGACGCCGTACTTCTGCTGCGCGGCCAGGAGCGAGAGGGCGGCCTGCACCTCGCCGCCGCCTCCGCCGCCGAACTGTCCGCCGACGACGGAGGCGATGGATATCAGGTCGGTGAGTTTGAAGGGCTGTATCTCACCGACGTTGGTGATCGAGTCGATCTTGCCGGTGAGGACGTACTCGCCGGGGAAGTAGCGTCCGTCCTTCGCCTTCTGGCGGTAGGCGTTGATGCCGTCGATGTACGCCTGGGCATCGGCCATGGCCAGCTCGCCACGCTCGCCCTGGGTGGCCCTGATCCGTTCGATCTGGGCCTCGTACTCGGCCTCGGTGTACGGGGCCGAGGGCCAGAACTGCTGCTCCAGGCCCTGGTTGGCGAGCGCGCCTCCCGCGAAGGAGGTCAGTTCGCCACGGCCGATGTGCCGGAAGAGGTCCATCATCCAGAGCCGGTCCTGGCCCGCGGCGTAGCCGGCGCCGAACTCGGTGCCGTAACGCGTGGTGCCCTTGATGTGCGGGACGCCGGTCTTCTTGTCGCGGGTGATCGTGACGTCGTCGCGCGGGGAGGTGACGGATTCGACCTGGTCCGCGGCGACACCGAAGGAGGAGTCGTTGAAGAAGTCGGTGAGCTTCGCGTTGGTGAGCCCGCCGTACCCCGCCACCAGGGCGTCGTACCGCCCGAGTTGATCGGAGGCGTGGGCGGGGAACGTGCCGAACAGGCGGTTGCCGAGGATGTCGGCGAGAGTGGCGTTGCCGTTCTCGCCGGGCGGCAGGATGTCGGCGCACTGGCTCTGGCAGTGATCGGTGACATCGGCGGCGTCGGCCGCACGGGCCGCACCGGCCGACGAGGCGGCCGCGCCGGCCGCGTGGGCAGTAGCGGCGGATGCGCGTGCCGGGTCCGCGGCGGCTTGCGGCAGCGGGGTCAGCAGAGCCGCGCCCAGCGCGAACACCGCGGCGGCGGTGACGGTGACGGCGGTGGGGGTGGCGCGGTCGGGTCTTCCGGTGCGTCGTCGCATGGATGCTCCTCCGGGAGGGCGGTGCGCCGGAGGTTACCGATGGTATGACTCGTCAGTAAGGTGAACATCAGTCACCTTTTCCGAATCGGCACAACGGCCTTTCTGAGAATCACCTTCGAATCACGGCCGGTATCCACCTAAATGCCCGACTCGTGACTGCCATCTGCTTTTTGATGGAGCCGAATGGGGCAGACGTACGTCCATTCCTCAACGCCGAAGAAGCGACGGAGGTGGCATGCGATGGCCGGATTCCGGAGTCTTGCGAGACAGGTGCGCGACCCACGGTGCGATCTGGCCTTGCGACGGTATTCACTGCGCAAGTGCCTGGAGCGATTCGCCCCTTATGGGCATCGGGCGACCTGGGATCATCTGTGTGCGAGGCACAGCATCGAACCCGAGGACAGGGCACCCGAACCGGCGCGGCTGATGGCCGCGCTGGATGAACTGGAAGAGGCGCGGGCCGTATGGCTCGCGTACGAGGTGAAGTTCGCGGAGCGGCGCAAGCGTGAGAAGCACGACGGGCTACGACGACCCGGGAGTTTCGACGACTGGCACCGCCGCACCTGGGGCGGGAACGGTGTCGCCCGGTGCGACAACCCCGCGGTCCATCCGTCGGAATCACTCGCCGAGGTGCTGCGGCGGCTGATCTCCGGACTGGAGACGGGCCCGGGAGTGACCTGCCCGGTGTGCGCGGAGCACGGAATCATCTGGCGGCCCGATCTGACCAACGAGCCGTGGTCGGGACCGGTCTGTACGGGCTGCGGCATCGTCGTGCCGGCGCCCGTCCTCACGTCCGAGGCGCTGCACCGGGCGAAGTTGATACGGCTGGAGGAGCTGGCGTCGGTGGCATGAGGCCTGCGGGGGCCGCCCTCGGGCAGCTCTCAGGTGCGCCCCCGCAGTGTCATCGGACTCCCGGGCCCTTCGGGATCCCCGGAGCCCCCAGGGGACTTCGGGCCCCCCAGGGAACTTCGAGCCCTCAGGGGTCTCCGGATCCTCCGGGTCCTCAGAGGGCTGCGAGCCCTTCCTCCGGGTCCTCAGGGGCCCCGGGGGCTTTCAGACCCTTCGGGACGCGGCTCTCCGGAAGCAGGCGCGAGCCTGTGATGCGGTCACCGACGACGTCGCCCGGGTTCGAGAGGACGCAGGTCTCCATGGAGAGGCAGCCGCAGGCGATGCAGTCGGTGAGGTGATCCCTCAGCCGGCCGAGCCGGCTGATGCGTTCGTCCAGCTCCGAGCGCCAGGCCCGGGAGAGCCGGGCCCAGTCGTCGCGGTTCGGGGTGCGCTCCTCGGGGAGTTCGGCCAGCGCCTCCCTGATCGTCGCGAGCGGGATACCCACCCGCTGGGCGGCCCGGACGAACGCCACGCGGCGCAGCGTGTCACGACCGTAGCGGCGCTGGTTGCCGCTCGTCCTGCGGCTGCTGATCAGCCCTTTGGCCTCGTAGAAGTGCAGCGCGGACACGGCGGCGCCGCTGCGCGCCGACAGCTGGCCGACGGTGAGCTCATGGATCTTCTCCGGAATCTGTGGCACCCCTCGAAGACTACTGGCCGGGCCCGGCACCGCACCGGCGCCTGTGTCCTCGTTGACAGGAGCACACCCGCCACCCATGCTGAGCAAGCGCTTAGGCGCTGTGCGCATTCGACGGGTCCGAGAGGCAGGGAACAGGAACATGGCCGAGCCGAGAGTCTTCACCTCCGCCGATGAGCTGCGCGCCGGGGTCGGCGAGCAGTTGGGTCACAGCGACTGGCTGGAGATCGATCAGAAGCGGATCGACCTCTTCGCCGATGCCACCGGTGACCACCAGTGGATCCATGTGGACCCGGAACGGGCCGCGGCCGGGCCGTTCGGCACGACGATCGCGCACGGCTATCTGACACTGTCGCTGCTGCCGGCGCTCGTACCGCAGATCCTGCGGGTCGAGAACGTGAAGATGGGCATCAACTACGGGACCAACAAGGTCCGTTTCCCGTCCCCCGTGCCCGTCGGCTCCCGGCTGCGCGCGTCGGCCGTCCTGAAGGACGTGTCCGACGCCGGTGAGGGAGTGCAGATCACCATGCTCGTCACGATCGAACGGGAGGGCGGCGGCAAACCGGCCTGCGTGGCGGAGTCCGTGTCCCGCTACCACTTCTGAACCGGCTCCGGACCACTTCCGAACCGCCTTCGGACTACTTCCGCACCGCGACCATCCGCAGAACGAGGTCGGCGTACAGCGCGCCGACCTCGTCGGGCGTCCGGACCCCCGCCGTGTTGAACCAGCGCGCCACATCGATACAGAGCGACAGCACCGCGAGCGTGGTGCCCGGCACGTCGGGGACGTCGAACTCCCCGTCCCGTACCCCCTCGACGAGGATCCGTCGTACCGCCGCGTTGCTGCGCCGCCGCAGCTCCACGATCTCCGCGCGGTGTTCCGCGCCGAGCGCGTCCAGCTCGTACTGGACGACCCGCGCCGTCGTGTGCCGTTCCGCGTGCCAGCGGACGAAGTACCGTACGGCGTCGGCCAGCCGCTCCGCCGCCGTACCCTCGCCGTCCGCCGCCGCCGTCAGGATCTCCAAGGCCTTGTCGTGGCCGATCCGGCTGATCCGGTGGAGCAGTTCTTCCTTGGTCTTGTAGTGGATGTAGAGCGCCGCCGGGCTCATCCCGGCGCGGCCGGCGATATCGCGGGTGGTGGTGGCGTGGTACCCGCGCTCGGCGAACGCCTCGACGGCGGCGACCAGCAGCCTTCGGGCCGCTTCCGGGGCGACCTCACCCCACGGCTCGTTCTCGCCGTCCGCCGTCGGATTCGCCGTACGCATCGCTCACCCCAATCCACTCACTCAAGCCACTCCGGGCACTCGGCTCACCCAGCAGGACGAACACCATACCCCGAGGCTGAGCAAGCGCTTAGAGCTTCTGGAAAGGGTCGTGCTCGGCGAGGATCTTCTCCAGCCTGGCCTGGTCGACCCGGCTGACGATCTGCCCCGCCTCCTGCCGGTCCCTGACCACCTTGGCCAGCGTGAACGCCGAGGTCGTGAGATAGAGGACGGCGATCCCGAGGAAGCCGCGTACCCAGGCACTGGCTTCGAGCTTGAGGATGCCGACGGTCACGGCCGTGAGGGCGAGAGCGAAGGAGGCGACGGCCTGTCCGTAGAAAGCCGCTGTGTTCTGCTGTTTGACGGAAGTGTCAGTCATAGGGGACAGCATCCGCAGCCGCCCGGCGGATCTCATCCGCATCCGTACTCAGAGCGGTACTCAGACCGACCGGCAATGGGGGGCGGCTCTCAGAAGGCCGAAACCCCGGTCAGCGCACGCCCGATGATCAGTTTCTGGATCTGGCTCGTGCCCTCGTAGAGCGTCATCACCCGGGCGTCGCGCAGCAGTTTGCCGACCGGGTACTCGTCGATGTAGCCGTAACCGCCGAAGACCTGGAGCGCGTTGTTGGCGGAGCGTACGGCGGCCTCGGAGGCGAAGAGCTTGGCCTGGGACGCGGCGGTGGCGAACTCCTCGCCGCGGTCGATCAGATCGGCGACCCGCCAGGTGAGCATCCGTGCCGCGTCCACATCCACCGCGATGTCGCTGATCAGCTCCTGGACCAACTGGTAGTGGGCGATGGACCTGCCGAACTGCTCGCGCTCCCCCGCATACCCCACGGCCGCTTCCAGCGCCGCCCGCGCGATTCCGACGCAGCCCGCGGCGACCGACATCCGCCCCTTGGCGAGCGCGGACATGGCGATCGAGAAACCCTTGCCCTCGGGGCCCAGCAGGGCGGCGGCCGGGACCCGTACGTCTTCGAGGACCAGTTCCGCGGTGGCCTGGCCGCGCAGTCCGAGCTTGCCGTGCAGGGTGCGGCGCGTGAGCCCCGGGCTGTCGGCCGGTACGAGGAAGGCGGAGACGCCCCGGTGGCCCGGGGTGTCGTTGGTCCGCGCGAAGAGCAGGACGACATCGGCCCACGTCCCGTTGGTGATGAATGTCTTGGAGCCGTTGACGACCCAGTCACCACCGTCCCGGACGGCCCTGGTCGTGAGACTGCCCGCGTCCGAACCCGTGCCGGGCTCGGTGAGCCCGAAGCAGCCGATGGCCTCGCCGGAGGTGAGCCCCGGCAGCCACGCGCGCTTCTGCTCCTCGTCGCCCCAGGCCGCGAGGGTCTTGGCGACCAGCCCGAGCGATACGGAGACGATGCCGCGCACGGAGGAGTCGCCGCGCCCCAACTCCTCCGTGACCAGGCAGTACGTGAAGTGGTCGCCGCCGCAGCCGCCGTACTCCTCGGGCACGGTGAGCCCCAGGAAGCCGAGAGCGCCCAGCTTCGCCACGATGCCCCGGTCGACGCTCTCGCCGCGGTCCCAGTCCGCGACGTACGGCGTGACCTCGCGGTCGACGAAGTCCTGGGCGACCTTGCGTACGGCTTCCTGCTCCTCGCTCAGCTCCAGATTCACGGCGGGCACCCCCAGGGTCGACGAGCAGGCACGGCTGACGGGCAGGCACGATCACGTTGACGGACGAGCCGATTAATTAGCAGTGCTAGTTTCTGATCGACAGGCCTACTATGAGCGCCATGGCCAGACCGCGCAAGCCCCTGCTCAGCCGAGATCGCATCGTCATGGCGGCGAGCGCCCTCGTGGACGCCGAGGGCCTCGAAGCGGTCTCCACCCGGCGGCTCGCCGCCGAGTTGGGGGTGAGCGGGCCCTCCCTCTACAACCACTTCCGCACCAAGGACGAGATCCTCGAAGCCGTCGCCGACGCGGTCAGCGCCCAGGTCGATCTGTCGATGTTCGAGGAGAGAGACGACCGCGACTGGCGCACCGCGCTGCACGACTGGGCCGTCTCCTATCGCGCCGCCCTCACCGACCATCCGCACATCGTCCCGGTCCTCGCCCGGGGCCCCGGGCGCCGCCCGGCGGGTCTGCGGGTGGCCGACGCCGTCTTCGGCGCTATGGTCCGGGCCGGCTGGCCGCCCGCGCAGGCCACCTATATCGGCGCGCTGATGCGGTACTTCATCACCGGCTCGGCGCTCGGCTCGTTCGCCCTGGGCTTCGTCGACGACGCGACGGCGTACGACCCGGCCGACTACCCGCACCTCGGCCAGGCGCATCTGCTCGCCGAACGGCAGCAGCAGGTGGACGAGGGCTCCTTCGAGACCGGCCTGCGGGCGCTGCTCGACGGGCTGTCGCTCCAGTTCGAGCGGATGACCCCGGATACGGATACGGATACGAGCGGATGACCCCGGACGCGGGCGGATGCCCCTGGAGCCCCCGGCCCACGGGGCCGTCGCCGAGACCACAGCCGCGACCGGGGGCCAGGGGATGTCGCGTCAGGTGATCTCGACGACGACTTTGCCGGGGGTGCCGCCGGCGGCCAGTGCGCGCTGGGCATCGGCCGCGCGTTCCAGGGGGTAGGTGGCCCCGACCCGCACGGTGAGCTTCCCGGTCTCGACGAGCTCCGTCAGCGCGGTGAGATCGGTGTGGCTCATGCGGCAGAAGACCGAAGTGACGCCCGGCGTACCGACCTCGACGATGGACGCCACGCGTGCGCCGGGGCGGACGGCGCTCGCCGTCGCGACGAGCACACCGCCGACGGTGTCGAGGACCACGTCCGCACCGTCCGGGGCGAGTTCCCGTACGCGGTCGGCGGCCCCTTTGCCATAGGTGACCGGTTCGGCGCCGAGCGTGTGCAGGTAACCGTGATCGCGCGCGGAGGCGGCGCCGATGACGCGGGCTCCGCGGGACCGTGCGATCTGGACGGCGAGGGAGCCCACCCCGCCGGCCGCCCCGCGCACGAGCAGGATCTCGCCGGGCTGAACGTCCAGAACGTGGACGACGGCCTGATAGGCGGTCAGTCCAGCCATCGGAAGGCCGGCCGCCTCGGCGAAGCCCAGGGCGCGGGGCTTGCGGACGAGAGTGCGTACATCGGCGGAGACCAGTTCGGCCAAGCCCCCGTGGGCACGCTGAACGTCGCCGCGCACGTACCCGATGACCTCGTCTCCCGGGGCGAACTCCGGGGCCGCAGGACCGGAACGCTCCACCACGCCCGCGATGTCCCAGCCGGGGACGACCGGGAAGTACGTGTCGACGGAGCCGTCACGCGCCCCGGCTTGCAGGGCCAGGTCGGCAGGGTTCAGCGCCGCGGCCCGCACCCGTACCAGGACCGAGTCGAAATGGGTCTTGGGCTCGGGCAGCTCGGCCGGTTCCAGGACCTCCGGACCGCCGTAGCGGCGGTAGACCATGGCTTTCATCATGCCCCCGCAACCGCGTACGGCATGTCCAGCAGGACGCTGTGCCTGACGATCTTCCACTCGCCGTCCACCCGGCGCAGATCCGTGTCGTAGTACCCGGACTCGATCGGCCGGACGGTGCCCTGGAGGCCAGAGGCCCCGGCCGGCCGGCCCTCGGCCGGGCGGGCGAGGGCCTGCGTCGCGAAGACGACGAACTGGGCGTTCAGGTGGGCGTGGTCGCCATCGACGTCGATGAGGTGGTCGGAGGTGATGTGGTGGCTGGAACCGCCCTCCGGGTGTGCGGCCATCAGGTTCGTGACCGCGTATTCCACGCCCGCCCCGCCGATCAGGGGCTCACCGAACGGCTCGTAGCTGTCGGGGCCGGTCTTGGTGTGGATCTGCACCACCGCTTCGTCGGTGAACAGGCCACCCTGCGCCTTGCCGTCGCGCCGGTCCGTCGCACGGACGTAGCGGGCCAGCACTTCCGAGATCCTGCGCTCGTCGCTCATCAGAGCGGATTCCTCTCCTCGTCGCATCCGGGACCCGCGGCGGAGTCCCGGCGTAACGCCCTCCCGCGGGGCAACGAACCCCACGGCAGCCGCTGCCTCCAGCAGACCAGGGCACCGCCCGGGGAGCCATGATCGTTTCCGTACACGGCGATACCCTGGAGGTATGGATCGACTGGAGACCCGGGAGCTCGTCTACTTCGTCACCGTGGCTGAGGAACTGCACTTCAGCCGGGCGGCGGAGCGGCTGGGCATCGCTCAGCCGCCGCTGTCCCGGGCCGTGTCCCGGCTGGAGCGCCGCATGGGAGTGCGTCTCCTGGAGCGCACCAGCCGCCGCGTGGAACTCACCGCCGCCGGCCTTGTCTTCCTCGGCGAATGCCGCCGTCTGCTCCGGGATCTGGACGCCGCCGTGCATCGCACCCAGCGGGCGGTCTCCCCCTCCCGGCTCGTCCTCGCGGTCCGCCCCGGCACCGGCTCCGGTCTGCTCGCGCGGATCCTGCGGTCCCACGACGGCGCCGAGCCCGAACTCGTCTTCACCCATGACCAGGCGGGCGCCCTGCGCGACGGCACGGCCGACGTCGCCCTGCTGTGCACGGACGGCGACGACCTCACCGACCTGCGGATCACCGAGGTCGCGGAGGAATACCCCGTCGTCCTCCTCCCGCGCGACCACCGTCTCGCGCGCCGTGCGGCAGTGACCACCACCGAACTCCGCCGGCAACCGGCCTATCAGGAGCAGTGCCCGCCGATGGGCCTGGACGAGATCCTCGACCGGGTCGCACTCGGCCGGCTCATCACCGTCGCCGGCTCGGGCACCGCCGACCGCCTGACGCGGGAGGTGATCGCCGTCCCCGTACCGGATCTGCCCACAACGACGCTGGCCCTCGGCTGGCTCCCGCAGACCTCACGACCCGAGATCATCTCCTTCGCCCGCACCGCGCAGCGCATCGGCGCCGATCGCGCCGGCACTCAACTGCTCGGCGAACCAGCCCCGCGAGCATCGGCAACGGGGTGACGCCGGCCAGCACCTTCACCACAGGCTAGGGCCTCTCGTTTGGATCTTGCCGGGCTCGCGTGCCCTGGCACCGCGCCTCGCCGCGTTGTCGTCACTCCACGACGCTCCGCGTCGCCTCCCTCCTCCGCCTTGCGATCCACGGCACCAGACCCCGCTCCCTGATCCGGCCTGATCCAAACGAAAGACCCTAGAAAACGACCAGCGCACGGCCTCCCCGGCCCGCCAGCATGTTCTCGAACGCGGCGGGGATGCCGTCGAGTCCGATCCGTTCGGTGACCAGTGCCCCCAGGTCGAAGCGTCCGGCCCGGATGTGTGCCGCGAGCACCGGCAGGTCCTTCGCCGGGTCGCTGTTGCCGTAGACGCAGCCGGAGAGCGTACGGCCCCAGTGGAACAGTTCCAGGGCGTTGAAGCTCACCTGCTGGTCCTTGCCGCCGATGCCCACGACCGTCGTACGGCCGCCGCGCCGGGTGGAGTCCCAGGCGGTACGGATGGTCGTGGCGCGGCCGACGCACTCGACGGCCACATCGGCGCCCCGGCCGCCGGTGAGCTTCCGGATGTCCTTGGCGGTCGTGTCGGAGGCGACGACGTAGTCGGTGGCCCCGGCCGCGCGTGCCAAGGCCTCCTTCGCCGGGGAGACGTCGACGGCGATGACCGTCGGGGCGCCGGCGATCCTGGCGGACTGGAGGACGGCGAGGCCGACCCCGCCGACTCCGAAGACCACCACGGACTCGCCCTCGCGGACGCGCGCGGCGTGATGGACGGCGCCGTACCCGGTGAGGACCGCGCAGCCCAGCAGCGCGGCGTCGGTGAGCGGGATGCCCTCGGGCAGCGGCAGCACGCAGTTGGCGGCGACGACGGTCTCCTCGGCGAACGCCCCGACGTTCAGGCCCGGATGGAGTTCCGTGCCGTCGGCGGTACGGACCGCGTGGATGCCGGCCACGCCCACGAGCGCCCTGTCGCAGAGCCAGACCTCACCGATGGCGCAGGGGTGGCATGTGCCGCAGGACGGCGCCCAGTTGAGGACCACGCCGTCGCCGGGTGCCACATGGGTGACGTCCGCACCGACGGAGACGACCGTACCGGCGCCCTCGTGGCCGAGGACGGCGGGGACCGGTACCCGCATCGTGCCGTTGGACAGGGACAGGTCGGAGTGACAGACCCCGGCGGCGGCGAGACGGACCCGTACCTGGCCCGGACCGGGCTCGGGAAGGTCGATCGCGGCGATCTCCAGTGGAGCTCCGACGGCGGGCAGAATGGCTGCGCGGACCACGGGTTCCTTCTCTCCTTCTTCTCTTGTTCAGGGCTCTGTTCAGGGCTCTGTTCAGGGCTCAGGAAGCTCAGAGCTCTCAAGAAGCTCAGAGCTGGAGGGACTTGGTCTGAAGGTACTCGGTGAGCCCGTGTGCGCCCAGTTCGCGCCCGACGCCCGACTGCTTGTGGCCGCCGAAGGGCGCGACCACGTTGAACCGGCCACCGTTGATGTCGACCTGCCCGGTGTCCATCCGCCGGGCGAAGGCCACGGCCTCGTTCTCGTCCCCGGCCCAGACCGCCCCCGCGAGGCCGTAGACCGTGCCGTTGGCGATACGGAGGGCGTCCTCCTCATCCTCGTACCGGAGGAGCGAGACGACCGGGCCGAAGATCTCCTCCTGGGCGATGGTCATATCGGGGGTGACATCGGCGAAGACGGTCGGCGCGACGTAATAACCGGTGGGGTGCGGGGCCTCGGGGCCGCCCGCGACGACCCTGGCGCCGTCCGCGACGCCCTTCTCCAGATAGCCGAGCACCCGCGTCCGCTGCTTCGCGTTGACGAGCGGGCCGAGGCGGTTCGCGGGGTCGTGCGGGTCGCCCGCGGCGTAGGCGGCGACCGCGGCTTTCGCCAGCTCGACCGCCTCGTCGTACTGATCGGTGTGGACCAGCATCCTGGTCCAGGCGCTGCATGTCTGACCCGAGTTGGACATGACGTTGGCGACGCCGACCTTGACCGCCTTGGCGAGATCGGCGCTCGGCAGAATGACATTGGCGGACTTGCCGCCCAGTTCCAGGGCGACCCGTTTGACCGCCGCTCCGGCGATGGCACCGATCCGCCTGCCGACGGCCGTGGAGCCGGTGAAGGAGACCAGATCGACGTCCTCGTGCTCGGCGAGAGCCTGGCCCGCGACCGGGCCGAGGCCGGTGACCAGGTTGAAGACGCCTGCGGGCAGGCCGGTTTCATGCACCAGTTCGGCGAAGAGGCGCGCGGTCAGCGGGGTGTCCTCGGCGGGCTTGACGACGATGGTGCAGCCCGCCGCCAGCGCGGGGGCGACCTTCGCCACGATCTGGTGCAGCGGGTAGTTCCACGGGGTGATCGCGCCGACGACCCCCACCGGCTCCATCAGCACGGCGGAGTTGCCGAGCTTCTCCTCGAAGGGGTAGGTGACGGCCAGTTCGGCGTACGAACCGGCGACCATGACCGGCAGGCCGACATGCACGCGCTGGGACAGGGCGATGGGCGCACCCAGTTCGGCGGTAACGGTTTCGGCGATCTCGTCCGTACGGGCCACCAGCAGATCGCGCAGCGCGGTGATGTACGCGGCGCGCCCGGCGGGCGGAGTGGCGGCCCAGCCGGGGAGGGCCGCCCTCGCCGCGCGTACGGCGGCGTCGACGTCCTCCGCCGTACCGGCCGGGACGGTGGCGATGACCTGTTCGTCCGCCGGGTTCACCACGGAGATCGTGTCCGTGCCGGCGGCGGGCCGCCACGATCCCCCGATGTACATCCCGTCGTATGCCTTCATCGCCATTCCTCCCGGGGCTGCCGAATCTCTTCGCCCGCCCCAAACTAGCGACGATAGTTTTTCGGCGCCAGAGGAGCGGGAGAGCCGTGGGAGTCGGCTTGGGGTTCGACGACGGCCGGACCCGGTTCCTCTTGAGGTTCGGTGACGGCCGGACCCGGTTCCTCCCCGGCGCCGTCGCCGCCCGGCTTCCGCAGCCCCAGTCCACCCGCCACCAGCAGCAGCACCCCGAGCATGACGAACGGCGCGGCCGTCCCCGCGATGCCCGCGACCAGTCCGGCCGACGCCGGGGCCGCGACCTGTCCGAGACGGTTGCCGGTGAGCCGGAGCGCCAGGGCCGTCGAGCGTGCCCCGTCCGGAGCGGCCCGTACGACCGTGGTCATCGACAGCGGCTGGCCGACCCCGAGGCAGAAACCGAGCACGGCCAGCATCAGGGCCAGCGCCCACACCGGTACGGGAAGCGCGATGCCCGCGCACAGCAGCCCGCCGACCAGGCAGGTGACGGTGAGCAGCACCGTACGGCCGACCAGCCGGATCATCGGCGTCATCACCAGCCGGCAGGCGATGGTGGCCGCCGCGCGCAGACTCAGCAGCAGGCCGATGGTGGCCGGTGCGATCCCCCGCTGCTCACCGATGACCGGCAGGTAGGCGGTGAGGATGTCGGTCGCGGAGAGCACGGCCAGGCTGATGAAGATGCCCGCGGCCACCCCTCTGGTGCGCAGGATGCCCAGGACGGGGACCTTCGCGGACCGTTCGGTCACCGTCCCTCGCGCCGTACGGGCCTCGATCCGCCAGAGCGAGGTGAAGGAGACCGCGGCGGCAGCGGCGGCGGCCAGCAGGGCGAGGCCGCTGGTCCGGGCCATCTCGTCGCCCTGTCCGGAGACGACGAGACCGGCCGCCATCGGTCCGGCGAGCTGGCCGAGGGAGGCGCCGATGGTGAAGTGGCCGAAGTTACGGTCCTGTTCGGCCGGAGCGCTGCGGCGGGCGACGATGGACTGGGCTCCGATGACGAAGCAGAGATGGCCGAGGCCCATCACTCCGCTCCAGGCGGCCAGGGAGGTGAGCGAGCCCGCCAGGCCGCTGAGGGCGCAGCCGCCGGATATCAGGAAGACACCGACGACCAGCAGCGGGGCACACCGTCCCTGGTCGGTCCTGCGGCCCAGGGGTACGGCGACGAAGAGCGGCAGGAGCGCGTACACCGCGGTGATCACACCGATGGCGCGCTCGTCCGCGCCCACGGAGAGCGCCCGGTAGGAGACCGCCGGCCGTGCCATCGACACCGCGCCCTGCGCGAAGGCGAAGGCGATGACGAGGCGGAGGAGCCAGCCTCTCCTGCCGGGCGCCCGGTCCGGGCCGGAGTCACCGGGCGCCCGGTCCGGGCCGGAAGCCTGGACCATCAGATGATGCCGAAGAGTATTCCGGCGCCGAGCACCACCAGCGAGGTGAGCGCGGCCCACTTGACGGTGAACTTGGTGTGGTCGCCGAACTCGACCTTGGCCATGCCGACGAGGACGTAGACGGCGGGGACGAGCGGGCTCGACATGTGGAGCGGCTGGCCGACGAGGGAAGCGCGGGCGATCTCCAGCGGGGAGACGCCGTGGGCGGCGCCGGCCTCTGCGAGCACGGGCAGGACTCCGAAGTAGAAGCCGTCGTTGGACATGAAGTACGTGAGCGGCAGGCTCAGCACACCGGTGACGATCGCCATGTGCGGGCCCATTCCCTCGGGAACGGCGCCGACGAGCCAGTCGGCCATGTGCTTGACCATACCCGTACCGGTGAGGACGCCGGTGAACACGGCGGCGGCGAAGACCATCCCGGAGACGTTGAGGACGTTGTCGGCGTGGGCCGCGATCCGGGCCTTCTGCTCGGCCATGTTCGGGTAGTTGACGGTGAGGGCGAGGGCCGCGCCGAGGAGGAACAGGACCGGGATCGGCAGCATCTCCAGGATCATCGAGGTGAGCAGCGCGACGGTCAGCCCGGCGTTGAACCAGTAGAGACGGGGGCGCAGGGTGGCGCGGTTGGGGTCGAGACCCTGGAAGCCGTCGTCGTCGGACTCGTCGGACTCGTCGGTCCCGTCGGTGTTCCCGGCGGACGCCGTACCGGACTCGCCCGCACCACCGGTCGCGGTGCCACTTCCCGTACCAGCACCGGCACCGGCGCTCGCGCCTCCGGCCGTGGCAGAGCCTCCGGCCGTGGCAGTGCTGACTCCGGTCTTCACCAGCAGCTTTTCGAGCTTGCTCCCGGACGTGGTTCCGGAGCCCCCTGCGGTCTCGGTGCCGGTCTCCAGCGCCTCGTCGAGGGTCAGCATGCCCAGGCGCTTGCGCTCCCGGATGCCCAGCACGTAGGCGAGGAACAGCACGGCGAGCAGTCCGACGGCGAGCGCCGGGATCATCGGGACGAAGACATCACCGGCGTCGACCTTGAGCGCGGTGGCGGCGCGGGCCGTCGGGCCGCCCCAGGGCAGGGTGTTCATCACGCCGTTCGCGGTGGCGGCGACACCGGTCATCACGATCCGGCTCATCCCGAGCCGCTTGTAGAGCGGGTACATCGCGGAGACGGTGATCATGAAGGTGGTGGAGCCGTCACCGTCGAGCGAGACGATCGCGGCGAGCACGGCCGTACCGACGACGATCCGCATCGGGTCGGCCTTGCAGAAGCGCAGGATGCCCCGGACGATCGGATCGAAGAGCCCGACGTCGATCATCACGCCGAAATAGACGATGGCGAACATCAGCATGGCGGCGGTGGGCGCGAGGTCGCCGACGCCCTTGAGGACGTATTCACCGAGCTGGCCGCCCTGCCCGACGATTACGCAGAAGAGTGCCGGAATCAGCACCAGCGCCGCGATCGGCGACATCTTCTTCATCATGATCAGCACCAGGAAGGTGGCGATCATGCCGAAGCCGAGGATAGTCAGCATGTTGGGAGGCCCCTCACGTTCACCGTTGAACTCCGCCGGGGGCGGCGGTGCGGATGACGTTAGGGCCGGTTTCCAGCCGTTAACAAGATGTTGACGTGCGAGCAATACGAGCAAAAGCCCAGGTCATGACGGGGGTGGTAGTACGGATGCCGGAATGGGGAGACTGCGGCGGGTACCGATTCAGCCGTGGCCGCCTATCCGGCCGTGGGCGACAGCTCGACCGGGAAGCCGTTGAGCACGGCGGTGCCGGAGAGCGGGTCGAGCCGTGAGCCGTCGAGCAGCTGGTTGACATTGACCCCGGGCCGGGCGCTCGCCACCGTTGTCCGGGTGCCCGGACGGCTGTGGCCCCAGCCGTGCGGCAGGCTCACCACACCGGTCCGTACCGCGTCGGTGATCTCCACCGGCGCCTCCAGCACGCCCCCGTCCGCGCTGATACGGACCGGACGGCCCTCCGCGAGACCGAGCCGGGCCGCGTCGTCCGGGTGGATCTGGAGGGTGCAGCGGTTGGAACCGCCGCTCAGCGCCGGGATGTTGTGCAGCCAGCTGTTGTTGGACCGCAGGTGACGGCGGCCGACCAGCACGAGCGAGGCGGGCCGCGCGGCCAGAGCGCCGCGCAGCCGGGGCAGATCGGCGGCGATCGGCGCGGGCAGCAGCTCGATCCGTCCGCTGCGGGTCTTGAGGAGCGACGGGACCCGGGGGCGCAGCGGGCCGAGGTCGATGCCGTGCGGACGCTCCAGCAGCCGGTCGAGGCAGAGGCCCTCGGTGCCGGAGGGATCCTCGGCATCGGAGGCATCGGATGCACCGGATGCACCGGATGCGCCGGATGCACCGGAGGGCTCCTCGGTGCTGAAGCCGGCTCCGTACGGGCCGAGGCGGAGCATCAGATCCAGCCGCCGCTCGGGTCCCGTACGCCCGGTGAGCCGCGCCGCCAGCTCCTTCGGGTCGCGCCCGTGGACCGGTGAGCCCGGGTCGGTGACGGCCTTGCCGAGCGTACGGTCGATCACCATCTCGTCCACGGCCGAAGGGGCCGCCCCGTGCATCCCGCTCACGGCGAGGACGAGCCGGGCCAGGATCTCGCTCTCGTCGAGCCGGCCGTCCTCCAGCGGAACGGCGGCCGGGGTGTAGCGGACCTGGTTGCGCACGGCGAAGCCGTTGAAGGCGAAGTCGAAGTGCGCGCTCTGCGCGGGTGGCGGCGGAGGCAGCACGACATCCGCGTGACGGGAGGTCTCATTGAGGTACGGATCGACGCTGACCATGAAGTCGACGCCGGCCAGGGCCCGGTCGAGGCGGTCGCCGTCGGGGGCGGACAGCACGGGATTGGCCGCGAGAGCGATCACCGCGCGGATCTGTCCCTCTCCCGGTGTCTCGATCTCCTCGGCCAGCGCGGCGAGGGGCAGTTCCCCCTTCGCCTCGGGGTGTCCGCTCACCCTGCTGGTCCAGCGGCCGAGGGCGAAACCCTTGCCCGGAGCGGGAGTTCGGGGCGCCCGGTCGGTCGCGGAGAGCGGGAAGAGCGCGCCGCCGGGCCGGTCGAGATTGCCGGTGAGGATGTTCAGTACGTCGACCAGCCAGCTGGCGAGCGTGCCGAACTCGACGGTGCAGCTGCCGATCCGCCCGTAGACGGCGGCGGTCGGCGCGGCAGCGAGTTCACGGGCGATCGCACGGATCTCCCCGGCGCTCATGTCGCAGGCCGGACCGACCGCCTCGGGGGTGAAGTCCCGTATCGCGTCGTGGACTTCGGACATCCCCTCGGCATGGTCCGCGAGCCGTCCGAGGCCGGTGAGCTTCTCCTCGAAGAGGACCTGTGCGAGGGCGGCGAGCAGCAGGGCGTCGGTACCGGGCCGGATGGCGACGTGCCGGTCGGCGAGACGCGCGGTGCGGGTACGGCGCGGGTCCACGACGGTGAGCGTGCCGCCGCGCTTGCGCAGTGCCCTGAGCTTGCCGGGGAAGTCGGGTGCGGTGCACAGACTGCCGTTGGATTCCAGCGGGTTGGCGCCCAGGAGCAGCAGATGGTCCGTACGGTCCAGGTCCGGTACGGGAATCGCGAACGGGTCGCCGAAGAGCAGCCCGCTGGAGACATGCTTGGGCATCTGGTCGAGCGTGCTGGCCGTGAAGAGGTTACGGGTACGGAGCGCGCCCAGCAGGGCCGCCGGGTAGAGCGCCCCCGCCATGGTGTGGACATTGGGATTGCCGAGGACGACACCGACGGACTGCGGCCCGTGTTCCTCGATCAGCGGCCGGAGCCGGGCGGCGATCAGTTCGAACGCCTCCTGCCAGCTCGCCTCCGCCAGCACTCCGTCCCGGCCGCCACGGCGGACGAGCGGGGCGCGCAGCCGGTCGGGGTCGGCGTCCAGCTCTCCGAAGGACGCGCCCTTGGGGCAGATGAAGCCCTTGCTGAAGACGTCCTCACGGTCACCCCGGGAGCCGGTGACCGTACGCCCCTCGATGGTGAGGGTCAGTCCGCAGGTGGCTTCGCAGAGGGGGCAGATACGGAGGGCGGTACGGACTCGGTGCGCGCCCCCGACGGTGTTCTCGGGAAGGACGGTGTTCTCGGGAAGCATGGGGGTCCTCCGGGGCGGCGGCAGCGGTGGCGCGCGAGCACTGCCGAGCATACCGACCGGTACGGGCAGCGGAAGGGGAAGCGCGTAACGGGCCCGGAGATCCGCCGGACAGACCCTCGCGAGCTCAGTCGAGCGTCCTGGCCAGGTAGGCGCGGAGCAGTTCCCGGGTCTCGGCGACGATCCTGGGGTCACCGGAGGCGTCCGTACGGAACGCGAGTTGCAGCAGCGCGTCGGTGGCCTCGACGGCGACCAGGACCGTACGGTGCAGCACCGCGCTCGGGGCAAGGCCGAGGTGGCCGGAGACGAGAGCGGTGAGGCGGTCGGCGACCCGCTGGTTGGGATCGGACGCCGGGTCGGCCGAGGACCGGCCGGACGCCGGAACGCGTGTGCCCAGAGGGAGTTGGGCGCCGAAGTCGACCAGGGCGAAGCCGGGCACACCGCGTTTCATCGCGAGGTACTCGTCCAGCAGGACATCGAGCGCACCTCGCCAGTCGGCAGCGGCGAGGGCGGCGAACCGCTCCGTGACGCGCGCGGCGTACCTGTCCAGATTGCGCCGGGCGAGGGCGTCGGCCATGGCGCGCTTGTTGCCGAAGAAGCGGTAGACGGAACCGATGGGCACCCCCGCGCGGACGGCGACGGCACGGGTGGACAGCGCTTCGTAGCCGCTCTCGTCGAGGAGTTCGGCGCAGGCGTCGAGAATCCGGGCGAGCCGCTCCGTACTGCGCCGCTGCACCGGCGTGCGCCGGAGACCGCTGCCACCACCTCTGCCTCTGCCATCACCACCACCGGCATCACCACCGGCATCACCACCGGCATCGACATCGGCCCCTGCCTGCGGCGTCGCGTTCGTACGGTCGTGGGACACGCGCTCCATGATGCCGCGTGGCTCCGTTGACGCGCTGTGCCGACAATCCTACGGTGATCCATAGGATTCGAGGTTTCCTTCACCGAGGAGCGGACGCGGATGATGAGCGGCATCGAGCAGGCGCGGAAGACGGCCGGGGATCTGGACCACTCCCCCGGCTTCGGCAACGAACACAGTTCGGAGGCCGTCCCGGGCGCCCTGCCGCACGGCCGCAACGCACCGCAGCGCGCGCCGCTCGGCCTCTACGCGGAGCAGCTGAGCGGCAGCGCGTTCACCGAGCCCCGCGCCCACAACCGCCGGTCCTGGCTGTACCGCATCCGCCCGTCGGCCGCGCATCCGCCCTTCGTCCGGATCGACAACGGCTCGGTGCGGGGCGCCCCGTTCACCGAGACCGTCCCCGACCCCAACCGGCTGCGCTGGAACCCCCTGCCGGAACCCCCTCCCGGCACCGACTTCCTGACAGGCCTCTGGACTCTGGGCGGCAACGGGGACGTGACCCAGCGCGTGGGCATGGCGGTTCACCTCTACTACGCCAACGCCCCCATGACCGATCGGGTGTTCAGCGACGCCGACGGCGAGCTGCTGATCGTCCCCGAGCACGGCGGCCTGCTGATCCGTACCGAACTGGGCCTGCTCGCCGCCCGTCCCGGCCAGGTGGCGCTGATCCCGCGCGGGCTGCGGTTCCGTGTGGAGCTGCTGGAGCGCACCGCGCGCGGCTATGTCTGCGAGAACTACGGCCGGCCCTTCGTGCTGCCCGACCTCGGCCCGATCGGCGCCAACGGCCTCGCCAACGCACGGGACTTCCTCGCGCCGGTCGCCGCGTACGAGGACATCGAGCGGCCGACCCAGGTGGTCAGCAAGTTCTGCGGGAACCTCTGGGCCGCCACCTACGACCACTCGCCGCTCGATGTCGTCGCCTGGCACGGCAGCCATGTGCCGTACGTGTACGACCTGCGGCGCTTCAATGTCATCGGGTCCATCAGCTACGACCACCCGGACCCGTCGATCTTCACCGTACTGACCTCGCCGTCCGACACCCCGGGCCTGGCCGGTGTCGACTTCGTCGTCTTCGCACCACGCTGGCTGGTCGGCGAGGACACCTTCCGGCCGCCGTACTTCCACCGCAATGTGATGAGCGAGTACATGGGCCTGATCGAGGGCGCGTACGACGCGAAGGCGGAAGGCTTCGTCCCCGGTGGCGGCTCGCTGCACAACATGATGTCGGCGCACGGCCCGGACCGGGAGACCTTCGACCGGGCGAGCGCCGCCGAACTGAAGCCGCAGAAGATCGACGACGGGCTGGCCTTCATGTTCGAGACCCGCTGGCCGGTGACCACGACCGCGCAGGCGGCCAGGGCCGGGCATCTCCAGCAGGGGTACGACACCGTATGGCAGGGGCTGGAGCGGCACTTCAGGCCCTGATCCCGAACGAGCAGGCCCTGATCCCGAACGAGCAGACCTTGATCCGGAGCGAACAAATACCGGAACGCCGGCACCGGACACCCGACAGAACCGACAGAACCGACAGAACCGACAGACCTTACGGAGCCAACGGAGACACCGTGACCGCCTTCGCCCCCGACTCACTGGACCTGAACCGCAAGCTGCCGCTCTGGTACCAGGTCTCGCAGTCGCTGCGGGCCTCGATACTGGGCCGCCGCCCGCACGATCCGCTGCGGCTGCCCACCGAGGAACAACTCGCCGTGCACTACGGCGTCAGCGTTCTGACGATGCGTCAGGCACTCAAGGAGCTGGAGGCGGAGGGCCTGATCAGCCGGCACCGGCGGCGCGGCACCTTTATCGAACCGGGCGCGCGGCGCGGCGCCCCGCGCCGGCTGCTCGGGTCCATCGACGCGATCGTGGCCCAGCAGTCGGGCGAGCTGACCACGGTCCTCGGCCACGGCCCGGCGCCGGTGCCCGGTGAACTCTCGGAGTATTTTCCGGACGTCGATTCGGTGGTCACCTACCGGCGGCTGCGCTGCGACGGCGCGAGCGGGGAGCCGGTCAACTGGGCCGAGAACGCGGTGCGCCCGGAGGTGGCAGACGGTCTCGACGTCGCCGATCTGGAGCGCTGGCCGATGACGAAGGTATTGCGCGACGCGGTGGGGGTACGGATCAGCCGGATCACGGACACGGTCGAGGCACGGCTCGCGGACCCGGTCACGGCCGAGCTGCTCCGGGTGCCACTGCTCAGCCCGATCCTGCACTACACGGGGGTGACGTACGACAGGGACGGCCGGGTCGTGGATGTCGCCCGGATCCACTACCGGGGCGACCGGTTCTCCTTCTCGGTCACCGTCGAGGCGGACCTCATGGGGTGAGGCCAGAACCCGCCCCGGCCCCCGGTCCGGTCAGGGCGGTTACGATGCCGCCGACGGCCCACAGCGCCATACAGGGCGAAACGGAAGGATGCCCCCATGACGGCGACGCGGTCCGGCTCGGCCGGGGACGCTCCGCTCACCGAGGCCCCACGGCCCGCTGCTCCCCAGACCCCGGCCCCGGAGCCGCCGTCGCCGCGCTCCGAGGCAGTGCCGGTCTCCGAAATCCCGCTGCTGAGCGAGCTCATGCCGTGGTCGACGGCTCCGCTGCGGTTCGGCAGGAACTGGATCCTGGCCCCCGACCGCTCGTCCCTCACGGCCCGCTGGGACCGCCTCGTGGCGGCGGAGGACGCCGAGCGCGAGGCGCTGTTCGAGCCGACCCGGGCGCGTACACCGCACAGCGCGGTCGCCGCGCTGCCGGGGCGGGCCACGGGCACCGGGCGGTTCGTACGGGAATCGGGCCGCTGTCCCCCGCCGTCGCGGGTGCTTCACGGGCCGTTCGACGAGCAGTGGCTGATCCCCGACCACCGGCTGATCGACGCGGCCCGCCCCGAACTGTGGCGCGTGGCCGACGACCACCAGCTCTTCGCCGTGGAGCAGGGGTACGTACCCGGCGCCCCGGCCGCGAGCCCCGCGCTGCTGGTCAGCGCCCTGCTCCCGGTCGGCCGTTCACCGGCGGGAAGGCCGGGGCGGATCCGTCCGCTCTACCGCCGCCCCGGCGGTACGGAACCGAACCTCGCCCCCGGTCTGCTCGCCCTGCTGACGGCACGCTACGGCCACGAGGTCACCGCCGACGAGGTGCTGGCCTGGTCCGTGGCCGCCGCCGTCGCCACCCCCGAGGGCCCCTCCGTCCCGCTGACCGCCGATCCCGGCGTCTGGGCCTCCGGGGTGGAGCTGGGGCGGCGGATGACCGGGATCCAGCTGCGCGGGGCGCGCGGCGGCGAACGGCCCCGGCTGCCCGGTGGTCGCCGCCCCTACGTACGCGCCGCCGTACCGGCCCGCCCCGAGACGATCTCGTACGACCCCGAGGACCAGGTGCTCCGGCTCGGCACGGGCCGCGTCTCGCCCGTACCGGCCGAGGCCTGGGACTACTCGGTGGGAGACGTACGGATACTGGAGCTGTGGTTCGAGCGCCGTACGGTCGCTCCCGAGCCGGGCACCCTGGCGGCGATCCGCCCGTCGGCCTGGCCGCAGGAGTGGACCTCGGAGCTGCTGGAGCTGATCACGGTCCTGGCACTCCTCGCGGAACTCCGCCCGCTCCAGAGCGAATTGCACGACATCACCAAGGGAGCCACCGGCGGCGACAGCGGCCCGGGGATCGGCCGGACGGAACTGCGGGCGGCGGGCGTTCTCCCCGTACCGGCGGCTGCCCGCAGACCCGCTTCCGTACTGGATCACCACGAGGAGGGCCCGGAAGGCCAGTTCGCGCTGATCTGACCGGAGAGCGACCTCACGCTCCGGTCGGAGCCTGCTTCCGAGTCGGAGCGGAACCAGAGCCGGAACCGGAACCAGAGCCGGAACCGGAACCGGAAGCAGAGCCGGAGCTTCCACCGGGCGCTTCCGGCCGCCCGGTGAACGAATCCAGCACCCGGTTGAGCGCCCGGTCGAAAAAGACCTCCATGTCGGCCGGCCCGGAGTCCTCCGCGAACGCCGACGCCAGCCGGGGAAACCGGCCGGAGGCGATCTCGCGCCCCAGATAGGCCATCCGGACCGTGTGTTCCTGCTCCGCGGACCAGGGCAGGGACCGGGTGCGCTCGGCGCTCTGGAGCTCGTTGGCGACGTAGGTGGTGACCACCCCGTTGACCATCGCCACCAGTTCCATCTTCTCGCCGTAGGGCATGTCGAGCGCGTCCAGGCAGGCCAGGCTGTACTCGATGTACCGCAACGAGTTCGGGCTGAATCCGTACACCGACGACATCAGCCGCGACATCCACGGGTGCCGGTGCATCATCGTGCGCGCCCGGTGGGCGAGGGCGGTCAGATCCGCCCGCCAGTCGCCGGACGGCTTCTCGGGCAGTTCGTACTCCCCGGCGACCGCGTCGGCCATCAGCTCGTACAGGTCTTCCTTGCGCGGCACGTAGTTGTAGAGCGACATCGTGCCGCAGCCCAGCTCACCGGCCACCTGCCGCATGGTGACGGCTTCGAGGCCGTCCGCGTCGGCGAGCCGGACGGCGGCGGCCGCGATGTCCGCGCGGCTGTACGCCGGCCTGGGGCCGCGGCCGGCCCGCTCCGGACGCGACCAGATCACTTCGGGTTCAGCAGGTCGCCCCGCCATCGGTCATCACCTCGCCCACCATCTTAGTTACGTACAACGTACGTAGTGCGGTACGGTGGGCCGCATGACAACTACGTACGCTGTACTTAGTGAAGGCTTGGAGAAGCGATTCGGCGGCGACGGCGGGGTGCGGGCCCTGAGCGGGCTGGATCTGGCCGTCGCCGAGGGCACGGTCTGCGGGGTGCTCGGGCCGAACGGCGCGGGCAAGACCACCGCCGTGCGGATCCTGACCACCCTGGCCACTCCCGACGCCGGGACCGCTCTGGTCGCCGGACACGACGTCGTCCGCGATCCGGGCGCGGTGCGCCGGGCCATCGGCGTCACCGGTCAGAACGCTTCCGTCGACAGTGAGTTGACGGGACGTCAGAATCTGCGGCTCTTCGCCAAGCTGCTCCGCGTCAAGGGCGCGGCCGGCCGGGCGCGCGCCGATGAACTCCTGGAGCGCTTCGAGCTGACCGACGCCGCGGACCGGGTGGCGCGGACCTACTCCGGCGGCATGCGGCGGCGGCTCGACCTGGCCGCCAGCCTGCTGACCCGGCCCCGGGTGCTGTTCCTCGACGAGCCGACCACCGGCCTCGACCCGCACAGCCGGAACCAGATCTGGGACGCCGTTCGCGACCTCGCCGCGCGGGGCACCACCGTCCTGCTGACCACGCAGTACCTGGAGGAGGCCGACCAACTGGCCGACGACATCGTGCTGATCGACCACGGCAGGGCCGCGCACCGGGGCACCCCGGCCGCGCTCAAGTCGCGTATCGGCTCGTACGCGGAGGTGGTCCTGGCCGAGGAGGCGACGGCGGCGGCCGAGGAGGCGGCGCTCCTCGCGGCGGCGGGCGTGCTCGACCAACTGACCGGCGCGGAGCCGGTACTCGACCGGGAGCGCCGTACGGCGGGAGCGGTGGCGAGGGACCCCGCGCTGACCCTGCCCAGGATCGTCCGGGAGCTGGACGCGGCGGGCGTGCCGGTGATCGACGCGAGCCTGCGCCCGCCGACGCTGGACGAGGTCTTCCTCCGGCTGACCGACCGCACCACGAGCCGTACCGCCCACCGCCCCGAAAACCCCACCGCCCCCACCGGGTCCACCAGCCCCACCACCGAGGAGCACGCCGCATGAGCAGCAGCACGATCGCGTACGACAGCGGCGCCGTCCTGGCGCGTCATCTCCAGCGGATCAAGCACGCGCCCGGCGTGGTAATCCTCACCCAGACCATGCCGATCACCATGCTGCTCTTCTTCGGCTACGTGTTCGGCAGCGCGCTGGCCGTGCCGGGTGAGCAGTACCGCGCCTACCTGGTACCGGGCCTGCTCGCCGCCACCGCCGCCGGCGGCATCATGACCGGGATGTTCCAGGCATCACAGGACGCACAGCGCGGGGTGATGGACAGGTTCCGGACAATGCCGATGAGCAGGGTCGCGGTACCGCTCGGACAGACCGCCGCGGACCTGCTCACGACGGCGGCGGGCCTGGTTCCGCTGCTTCTGGTGGGGCTCGCGGTGGGCTGGCGGATCGAGGGCGGAGTGCTCGAAACCCTTGGCGCCCTAGGCCTGTTGCTGCTTTTTCGCTTCGCCACCACCTGGGTCGGCGTGTACCTCGGACTGCTCATCGGCAACGAGGAAGCGGCAGGTCAACTGGGCTCTTCGACCTTCATCCTGCCGCTGCTCTCCAACGCGTACATCCCGACGGACGGGATGCCGGGCTGGCTGCGGACGACCGCGGAGTGGAACCCGATCAGCGCCCTCGCTACGGCCGTACGTGATCTTTGCGGCAACGCCGGGCCGGCGACGGATGTCGCGGGTGCCGCCTGGCCCGTGACCCACCCGGTGGCCGGATCCATGCTCTGGTCGCTGGCGCTGCTCGTACTGTTCGTACCGCTAGCAGTACGGCAATATGCCAACAACGGAGAGTGACGGGAATCGGGGCGAAAAACGGAGGCCAAGGCCGGTGTCGGGGAGTCAACTCACCGGCCGGGCCCCCGCTGAAACAAGGAAAATCTCCGCGCTCGGCGAATCCACCGACGCACTACTGCGGGCCGTGGGGACGTCAGAAGACCGGGCAACAGCACTGCGTCGGACGATGTGATCCGCCCGAGCGCGTTCAGAACGCCGTGATGCCGTATGAGGTCAGCCGCGGCTGCCGAACAGCGAACGACGAAGACGCCGCAGCGGCGCGAAGAGCGAGACACGCGCGCTCCTGCTCCGGTGACGCTCCGACCGGTCACGCGAGGTCAGTTCACGCATGAGCAGCGTGGCCTCGACTGTCTCCCGCTGTGGTACGGCGGGACCGCCGAGCACCGAGAGATGGCGGTCGAGGCGCGAACTGGTCGCGCTGCTTCCGCAGGTGATCGCAGGGATTCGCGCCCTGCTGTGCACTGTTATCTGTTCCATTTCACTCCCCACCCGATACGAGACACCCGGCCCGGGCAGATTAACCCTATCGCTCCTCGACAACACTCGTGTATCCCGCCTCCGCGGTCAACCACACCCGTACGGGGTGAGAGGCTCAGACTTCGATACGGCTGATTTCAGGGCGAGTTGGACAGATCGGAAGAGGACGGGCCCCGGGCCCGGGGGTCAGTGCACCGCCGACTCAGACGGCCGAAGCGAAGGACGGCAGGTAGCCGCCCGACTGACCTGCGGCGGTGGGGTGGTACGACTCCCCGATGTTGAGCCAGTTCACGCTGTGCAACCAGGCCGACCCCGAGCAGATCTCGTGACCGGTGAACGCCCCGGCGACATCGACGAAGGTGAAGCCGTGGTCGGCCGCCCGTTTGGCGGTCGCCGCGTTCAGATAGTCGGAGGCGTTGTTGATCGCGGTGCGCTCCTTCTCGCTCAGCCCGGCGACGCAGCTTCCGCCGAGCTGATAGAAGCGGGGATAGCCGAGGACGACGACCCGGGCGGCCGGGGCCTTGGATCTGATCGCCGTGTACACCGAGTCGAGGTTCCCGGGCAGGGTGCTGTCGATGTACCCGCGGGCCTGGTTGATCCGGCTGACGCAGGTGGCCTCCGACTGGAGGACACAGGTCGTCATGACATCGGCGAAGCCCGCGTCGTTGCCGCCGATGCTGATGCTGACCAGGTCGGTCGCCGCGCCGAGCGGAGCGAGCTGACCGGCGGTCACATCACCCGTACGGGCACCCGAGCAGGCGGTGAAGGCGAAGGTCGAGGGTGAATGCGCCGCCGCCCAGAGGGCCGGATAGGCCTTGGGGGTGCGCTTGCAGGCACCGCTGGCACTGTCGTAACCGCCGGATCCCAGACCCGAGGAGTACGAGTCGCCGAGCGCCACGTAGTCGACGGCGGCCGACTGTGCCGCCTGGGCCGAGACCGCTCCGGTGAGAGCGAGGACGGCGGCCACAAGGAGCGAGGACGAGAATGCCGTGATTCGGGACAGTTTCATAGAACCTCTCCTCTGCGGGTTTTCTGCCACAACTGTCGTACCAGCGGACACACTTCACTGGAAGTGTCCATGCCAAGTACATTCCGTGCAGGTTTCCTGACAGATCGTCATCGACGAGGGATGTTCCGGATACGACCGTCGAAGTATGGCCAAAGAAGTAAAAAAGTGAGCTCAGGCTCCAGGCCTTGCCATACAGTTCCAATCGTCAATATCGTCGTACATTCACCCGCATCGGACTATCACGCACAGCGGCTCCAGGGGAGGGGTCAAGCGCCGCGATGGGTCCCGGAGCGGGGCGCGGTAGGGGGGTGCCGTGCTCGATGACCGCACACAGTGCACTACGTGCCGAGTCGCGTGCCGCGCGGCCAGTTCCACAGCTCACCCATCCAGCACGGAGTTCCATGCCGTCATGACCGGGGTGAGAACCCCCCTTTCGAACCGGAAAAACACACGGACCGCCCGGGGGTGGGCGGTCCACCGGACGAGAGGGAATCAGACTCGTGAGCACTTTTCTGCGCCCGGCGGCGCCTGGCGAAGATCCGTTGATACCTCCGGTCCAGTACCGGCCGATCACCTCGTATCTCGCGATCGCTCCGCCGGTGAGCGTGGTGATCCCCGCGATGAACGAGGCGGAGAACCTTCCGTACGTCTTCAAGACACTGCCCGACTGGATCCATGAAGTCGTCCTCGTGGACGGCAATTCCAGCGACGACACCATCCAGGTCGCCCGCGATCTGTGGCCGGGCGTCAAGGTCGTCGAGCAGCGCGGCAAGGGCAAGGGCGACGCGCTGATCAGCGGGTTCGCGGCATGCACCGGCGACATCATCGTGATGGTCGACGCGGACGGCTCGGCGGACGGCCACGAGATCGTCTCGTACGTGTCGGCCCTGGTCTCCGGCGCCGACTTCGCCAAGGGCTCGCGGTTCGCCAACGGCGGCGGTACGGACGACATGACTGCGATCCGCAAGCTCGGCAACCGGGTCCTGTGCGCCGCCGTCAACGCCAAGTTCGGCGCCCGCTACACCGATCTCTGCTACGGGTACAACGCCTTCTGGCGCCGCTGCCTGGACGAGATCACCCTGGACTGCACCGGTTTCGAGGTCGAGACCCTGATGAACATCCGGGTCGTCAAGGCCGGTCTGAAGGTGCAGGAGATCCCGAGCCACGAGTACGACCGCATCCACGGGGTCAGCAATCTGAGAGCGGTCCGGGACGGCCTCCGGGTCCTCAAGGTGATCCTCAAGGAGACAGGCGTTCCCCGGGCGTCACGCCGTCGCCCGGTCACGCTGAGGGTCACGATCCCGCGAGGAGAGGTGTCTTGAACATCCCTCACCGGTCCTTCTCCGTGGTGATCTGCGTCTACACCGAGGACCGCTGGGAGGACATCCTCGCGGCGGTCGACTCCGTACGTCGGCAGTCGCTGCCGGCGCTGGAGATCCTGCTCGTGGTCGACCACAACGCCGCACTCCTGGAGCGGCTCGGCCGGGAGTACGGGGAGCGGGCGGCGCGCGGGGAGGTGCGGACGGCTCGTGGAGAGGAGCGCGCGGCGCGCGGGGAGGTGCGGGCCGCGCGCGGGGAGGTGCGGGTGCTCGCCAACGCGGGCCCCCGCGGCCTCTCCGCGGGCCGCAACACCGGCATCGCCCACGCGCGCGGCGAACTGGTGGCGTTCCTCGACGACGACGCCGTGGCCGAGCGCGACTGGCTGCGGTTCTTCGACGAGGCGTACGAGAACCCGCGGGTGCTGGCCGTCGGCGGACGGACGGTACCGGCCTGGGCGTCGGGGAGCAGGCCCGACTGGTTCCCCGAGGAGTTCGACTGGGTCGTCGGCTGTACGTACCGGGGGCTGCCGGAGGGCAGGGTACGGGTCCGCAACGTCCTCGGCGGGAACGCCTCGTTCCGCCGGTCGGCGTTCGACGCCGCCGGGGGTTTCGCGACGGGCATCGGGCGCCGCGAGGGCGACGGACGCCCGCTGGGCTGCGAGGAGACGGAGCTGTGCATCCGGCTGGCCGGCGCCGTACCGGGCGCGGTGCTGCTCATCGACGACCGGGCGGTCATCCACCACAAGGTCCCGGTGGTGCGCGAAGGGTTCGGCTACTTCCGTGAACGCGCCTACGCCGAGGGGCTGTCCAAGGCCCTGGTGGCCCGGAGCGTGGGCACGGACAAGGGACTCGAATCCGAGCGCCGCTACGCCACCCGCGTACTCCCGGCGGGCGTCGTGCGCGGGGTGCGCGACGCGGTCGCGGTACGGGGACGGCGGGGCGCCCGGCCCGGCGGCCTGGGCCGCGCCGGGGCGATCGTGACGGGAGTGACGACGGCGGCGGCCGGCTATCTGGTGGGCCGCTTGCGCACCCGTGGCGGGAGCGTGGCGTTCTCGTCGGGCCCGATCGAGTGGGAAGGGACGGAAGCGCAGGGCCCTCGGAGTCCCCGGAGTCCCGGTCCCGGTCCCACGAGCCCTCGGGAGGCCGCCGTATGAGGAGAAGTCGGACGGGCCCGGCGGGCGGTGTGCCGGGCCCGTCCGGTGCACCGTCCTGTCCGACGGCCGGTTCGCCGTCCCGTCCCACGGCCGGTGCACCGTCCAGTGCTGCGTGCGGCCCGGTGGCCGGTGCGGCATCCGGCGTACCGATCCTCATGTACCACGCCGTGGGGCACCGGCCGGCTCCGGCCACGCGCGCGCTGTCCGTCTCGCCCGAGGCCTTCACGGAACAGATGGAAGTGCTCGCCGGGCGCGGGTTCACACCGCTCACCACCGCGCACCTCGCCGACGTCTGGCGAACGGGGGCGCCATTGCCGCCACGCCCCGTGCTGATCACCTTCGACGACGGCTACGAGGGCGTGCACCGGCACGCCCTTCCCGCTCTCGCCTCGCACGGCTTCGCCGCCACCCTGTTCGTCTCGACGGGCTGGCTGCGCGGGCCGTACGACGGCGGGGGCGCCCCGGACACCATGCTCGACTGGGACCAGGTGCGCGAACTGGCCGCCGCCGGAACGGAGATCGGCGGCCACAGTCACACGCACCCGCAGCTGGACCAACTCGGCGACAGACGGCTTGACTTCGAGCTCCGGCGCTGCCGGGAGATCGTCGCCGACGAGCTGGGCACGGCGCCCGTGTCCTTCGCCTATCCGTACGGCTACTCCAGCCGGCGCGTGCGCGACACGGTCCGCGCGGCCGGGTTCGCCCAGTCGCTGGCCGTGGGCAACGCGCTGGCCCGCCGCCGCCAGGGCCCGTACGCCCTGGAGCGGGTGACCGTGCGTCGCTCCACCGGGATCGAGGAGTTCGGACAGCTGATCGAGGGCCGGTCGATCGGCCGATACTTCGCCGGAGACCGGGCTCTGACCAAGGGGTACGCGCTCGTACGCGGCGCCCGCCGGGCCTCGGGACGTGTCCTCGATCGCCGGAGGGACTGACGTCCGGACCGGTCGAGGCAAGGGCGAACCGGCGACCGGACGTTCCGCCACGTGGCGGCGGGCCCCCTCCACGGGGCGGAACGCGGCCCGCCGCCACAGGGCAAAACACCGTGCATCGGCCGTCCCGGTGCCGGATCATGGGCGGCATGTCTGCCAAGCCTCAGGACGCTCTGCCGATCCGGCTCACCGTCGACGACAGCGACTCGCCGTCGGATGTGGTCGACGCGCTGTTCCTCGGCCGCTTCGCGACGGGCGAGCAGCCGTACTCCCACAGTTCCACCATCGACCGGGTCAAACCGGGCGTGACCCTGATGCCGCCCGGAGCGACCGTGCTCCGCGCCGCCCGGGACGACGACCGCAGCGCGACCCTCGCCGAGGGCGACGGCTGGACGCTCCTGGTGTCCCGCTGGAACCGCGGCGCCGATGTCACGGTGACGGCCGTCAGCTCCGAACTCGCCGAGAAGGTCCATCAGCAGGCGACCGACGGCGCGCAGGACGAGCCGGAACCGCAGCCGGAGCACGTGACCATGGGCTTCTGGTACGTCTCACCGCGGCGCGGTCCGCACCGCACCACCCGGCAGATCGCCGCCGGCACCTGGGACGAGGTCAAGGCCAACTACACCGCGCCGGTCGCCGACGCGATGGACCGGCTGATGAAGGTGACGCCGGACGACATCGCGGGCCGGCTGCTTCTGCTGCACGGTCCGCCGGGTACCGGCAAGACCTCCGCGCTGCGCACGCTGGCCCGTTCGTGGCGCGACTGGTGCCAGGTCGACTGCGTACTGGACCCGGAGCGGCTCTTCAACGACGTCGGCTATCTGATGGACATCGCGATCGGTGAGGACGACGGCTCGGCCAAGGGGCGGTGGCGGCTGCTGCTTCTGGAGGACTGCGACGAGCTGATCCGCGGCGAGGCCAAGCACACGGCGGGGCAGGCCCTGTCGCGGCTGCTGAACCTGACCGACGGCCTGCTGGGACAGGGCAGGAACGTTCTGGTGGGGGTGACGACCAACGAGGACCTGGAGCGGCTGCACCCGGCCGTGGTCCGGCCCGGCCGCTGTCTGGCCCGGATCGAGGTCGGCTCGCTGACCCGCTCGGAGGCGATGTCCTGGCTGAGCAAGGAGGACGGTGACGGGGAGGCGTCGATCGGGCGCGAGGGCGCGACGCTGGCCGAGCTGTACGCGCTGCGGCGGGGCAGCGGCCCGGCGTCGGTCCCGGCGCAGCACCCGGGCGCGGACGCGGGCCTCTACCTCTGATACCTCTGAGCGACGGACGGGTCCGTGCCCGATCGGTCCGTATCGGATGGTCCGTACCGGATCGGTCCGTACCCGATCGGTCCTACCCGATCGGTCCCGATCCGGTACGCGGGTCACTTCGCGTAGACGGCCCGCACCGCGTCCTCGACCGCCGCCAGCGCTGCCGCCCGGCCGAGTCCCAGGCGCTGGGCTCGCTCCGCGTACGTCCGCGCGGCGACCGCGACCTCGCGCTCGGCGGCCTCCCCCGCGGCGGCGATGAACGTGCCGTTCCTGCCGCGGGTTTCGATCACACCGTCGGTCTCCAGCGCGCGGTAGGCCTTGGCAACGGTGTTGGCGGCGAGCCCCAGTTCCTCGGCGAGCCCCCGTACCGTCGGGAGTTTGTACCCCACCGGCAGGGCGCCCTTGCGGGCCTGCGTGGAGATCTGGGTACGCAGTTGCTCGTACGGAGCGGTCGCGGCGGCCGGGTCGATCACGATCTTCAAGGTCACGGCGCCGATTCTCCCTCACGGCCCACCGCCATCGGGCGTCGCACCACGTGGCTGGCCGGATCACGACGGGGTCAACGCAGGGGGATAAAGAAGAGGCGGCTTGGTGGAACACCGCCGTAGGGTCCCGCTCCATGACTACGATCGTCCGCGATTTCCGCACCGAGGACGCCGGAGCGCTGGTCCGCCTCCGGCGTGTCTGCACTCCGTACCTGGTGACGACCGAGGAAGCCGTCCTGTTCGAGGTGGCGACCGCCCATCCGGCCAAGAAGTACCGGCTGTTGATCGCCGAGGAGGACGGGGAGATCATCGGTACGGCTCGGGCCGGCATCGTGCACGACAGCAGCGAGCCGGGGCAGTCGTCCGTCTTCCCGGAGGTCCATCCGGACCACTGGGGCCGGGGAGCCGGGTCGCTGATGCTCCGTACGGCCGAGGAGCATCTGGCGGCCGAGGACGTGCGGAGCATCTACGCCTGGGTGCTGGACGAGCCCTCCAGCCGGGCCTTCGCCGCGCTCCACGGCTACCGGCCCACCCGCCCCGCGCACTTCCAGCGCCTCGATCTGGCCCACGGCACACTGCCCGGCCTGCCGCCGCTCCCGGCGGGCGCCGAACTGCGAACGGCTGCGGACTACGCCGACGACCCCCGGCCGCTGTTCGAGGCCGACGCGGAGGCCACAGCCGACGTACCGGACGACATCGGCCTGGCCTTCGACGACTACGAGGACTGGCTGAACCACACCTGGAACCATCCCTTGCTCGACCGCGCACTCTCGACCGTGGTCGCGGTGGACGGTGAGGTCGCCGCGTACACCCTTGTCCAGACCGACGGCCGCACGCGCTACTGGTCCGGCATGACAGGCACGCCGCGCGCCCACCGGGGCCGGGGTCTGGCGAAGCTGGCCAAGACCGACTCCCTGCGCCGCGCCCGCACGGCCGGTTACACGGACGCGTTCACCGCCAACGACGCGGACAACGAGCCGATGCTGGCGGTCAACCGGTCGTTCGGCTACGAGATCTGCGCGTCGCACGTACGCCATGTCCGTACTTTCGACTGAGGGTGCGGGCGCTGAGGCCCCAGAGCGCTGAGCATCAGGACACCGAGCATCAGGGCCGCTCTTCGGATGAGGCTTCGCCCGTGGTGGCGGGCAGGACCACCGCCCGGTCAACGCCCGCCGGGGCGTGGGCGATCGGGTCGTCGTCCGCGTGCCAGTGGAGGACGAAGCGCTCTCCCGCGCGGTACGCGTCCAGGCCCGCCCGGCAGTAGGCGACCATGTCGTCCGGGAGCGCGGACAGGGGGTGCCAGGAGAGCCCGGAGCACTTGTGCGGCTCGCGGTTGTACGGCTCGGCCGCCGAGTCGTACTCCGCCTCGAAGAACCAGCCCATCCTGGGCCTGCCGCCGGGGCCGCGGTGCTGCATGACCAGTGCGACGCGCAGCTCGTCCGGGGTCAGTTCGACGCCGATCTCCTCGAACGCCTCGCGGATCATGGCCGTACGGACGTCCTCGCCGTCCTCCACGTGCCCGGAGGGGCCGTTGAGCAGGCCGTCCCCGTATCCCGTCCCCGCCCGGCGGGCGAGCAGCACGTCGTCTCCCCGGCGCAGGATCAGGTGGACGTCGACCACTTCCCTGTGCCGCTGTGGCGGCGCCGGGCGGGCGATGAGCGCGTACCTCTCGTCGTCGACCGCGCGCCCCCAGAGCGCGGGGTCGGCGGAGAGCGGCTCGTGGTGGACGCGCTCGGTGAGCGGCGCCAGGGCGGAGACGAGCCGCGTCGCCGGCAGCCCCGCACCGGACCAGACGCCCTCGATCAGGACCAGCCGGCCGCCCGGCCTCAGCAGCGACCACCAGTGGCGGAGCGCCTCTTCGGGGTCCGGCAACGTCCACAGCACATGCCGGACCAGGACGACATCGAAGGTCCGCTCCCCCACGGGCGGCCTGCCCGCGTCACCGACCAGGACCTCGGCGCCGGTCCCCGCCAGCTTGGCCCGCGCCAGGGCCGCCATGCGCGGGGAGAGATCGACCGCCGTCACGCGGTGGCCCTGCTCGGCGGCGAGCAGGGCCAGACTGCCCGTACCGCAGCCGAGGTCGAGCACCAGGGACGGCTCCCCGGGCAGCCAGTGCGACATCCGGGCCGCCCAGGCGGCCCGGATGTCGGGGTCCAGCAAGCCGTGGTCGGGCTCCTGGTCGAAGGAGTCGGCGTAGGAATCCCAGTCGGTCGTGGTCATGTTCCGATGGTGACAGGCACCACTGACAGTCGTCCGGCCCTCGTCCCGCTCTCGTCCGACCGTCGTCCGTCATGCCTCCACGTCACACCGCGTCACACCGTGTCATGCCGCGTCATGCCGTCGCGTCACGGCGCTCGCGCCCCCGCACGATCAGCTTCTTCACCCCCGGCCAGACCAGCAGGAGCACGATCACGGCGTACACCGTCACCGAGAAGGGCGTGTTGACCAGACCGGTCACGCTGCCGTCGCTGATCTGGAGGGCGCGCCGCAACTGCTGCTCGGCGGCCGGGCCCAGGATGACACCGATCACGGCCGGCAGCACCGGCAGACCGTACCGCCGCATCCCGAAACCGATCAGACCGATGATCAGCAGGATGACCAGGTCCAGTGCCTCTCCGCCGACCGCGTACGCGCCGACGGCCGCGAAGAAGAGGATTCCCGCGTAGAGGTAGGGGCGCGGGATGCGCAGCAGCTTGGCCCAGACCGGCGCGAGCGGCAGGTTGAGCAGGAGCAGCAGCACCATGCCGACGAAGAGCGAGGCGATCAGGCCCCAGACCAGGTCGGGTTCGCGTTCGAAGAGCAGCGGTCCGGGCTGGATGCCGTACTGCTGGAAGGCGGCCAGCATCACGGCGGCGACGGCGGTCGTGGGCAGCCCGAGCGTCAGCATCGAGACCAGCGTGCCGGCCGCCGAGGCCGAGGCCGCGGACTCCGGGCCGGCCACGCCCTCGATGGCTCCCTTGCCGAACTGGTCCTTGTGCTTGGAGAGCCGCTTCTCCGTGACGTACGAGAGGAAGGTGGGGATCTCCGCGCCGCCGGCCGGGATCGCCCCGAACGGGAAGCCGATGAGCGGTCCGCGCAGCCACGGCCGCCAGGTGCGGCGGACGTCGTCCTTGCCGAGCCAGGGGCGGCCGACCGGGATCGCCTCGCCCGAGGTACGGCGCAGATGGGCGGCGACCCACAGGGCCTCGCCGATGGCGAAGAGGCCGACCGCGACGATCACCACGTCGATGCCGTCGGCGAGTTGGAGCGTGCCGAAGGTCAGCCGCTGCTGGCCGGTCATCTGGTCGAGACCGACCAGCCCGAGGGTGAGACCGATGAGCAGCGAGGCGAGGCCGCGGATCCGGGACGAGCCGAGGACGGAGGTGACGGCGATGAACGCCAGCACCATGATCGCGAAGTAGTCGGGGGCCCCGATGTCCACCGCGAGCGAGGCGACGGTCGGAGCGAGGACGACGAGCAGGATCGTGCCGATCAGGCCACCGGCGAAGTGACCGCCCGCGGCCGCCGCCAGGGCCTGGGCGCCGCGCCCTGCCTTGGCCATCGGGTTGCCTTCGATGGCGGCCACGACGGCGGCGCTCTCACCTGGGGTGTTGAGCAGGATGGAGGTCGTGGAGCCGCCGAACATCGCGCCGTAGTAGATGCCGGCGAACATGATGAAGGCACCGGTCGGTTCGAGTCCGTACGTCACCGGGAGCAGCAGGGCGACGGCCATGGCGGGGCCGATGCCGGGCAGGACCCCGATCGCCGTGCCGAGCAGCACACCGATCGCGGCCCAGAGCAGGTTCATCGGCGTGAGTGCCGTACCGAAGCCGTCGATGAGGGAGTTGAGGGAGTCCATCGGTTACAGCACCCCCATCAGCGGGCCACCGGGGAGGGGGACACCGAGCAGGTTGTCGAAGACGAAGAAGGTGACGAGCGACAGGACCGCGGCGATCAGCGGGTCCCGGTCGTAGTGGCGGCTGCCGAGCGCGTACGCGGAGCCCCAGAAGAGCAAGGCGCCGGAGATCGGGAAGCCGAGCGGGTCGATGAGGACGGCGTTGCCGAGGAAGACGCCGGCGAGGAGCAGTACGGTCCGCCAGTCGCTGGGCTCGCTGAGGTCGATGTCCTCGCCGCCCTCCGCCTCTCCCCGGCCGCCGCGCAGGACGTCGAGCGTGAGCAGGACGGCGACGACGAGGAGGCCGATCCCTACGACGACCGGGACGGTCTTGGGGCCGACGGGGCCGCGCTGGGTGATGTCGACGTTCATGGTGAGGGCGTCGGTGAGGACGAGGACGCCGAGGACGAGCAGGAGGAGCCCGACGCCGAGTTCGGAGTGCTCGCGAAGCCAGGAACGGGCGCCGGACGCGGCCGGGTCCGGGGCCTGCTTCGGGGCCTGGGCCGATGCCGGGTTCGGGGCCTGGGCCGATGCCTGGGGTGAGCCCGTGGACGACGCCTGGGACGAGTCCGAGGGCGGAACGTTGTCCGGGGTCGCGCCGGAGGGATCGGTGTGCGGTGTCGTCACAGTCCCAGCTCCTTCAGGACGGAGTCCACGCGGCGGTCTTCTCCGGCGAGGAAGTCGCCGAACTTCTCGCCGGTGAGGAAGGCGTCGTCCCAGTTGTTCTTCTTGAGGGACTCCCGCCACTGGGGCGAATCGTGCAACTTCTCGAAGAAGGCGATGAGTTTGTCGCGCTGGGCGTCGGAGAGGCCGGGCGGCGCGACGACGCCGCGCCAGTTGGTGAAGTCGGTGTCGAGTCCCGACTCCCGCAGGGTGGGGGCGTCCACGCCGGGGATCCGCTCGGGTCCGGTGGCCGCGAGGACGCGCAGTTCGCCCGACTGGATCTGGTCGAGGTACTCACCGACGCCGGAGACGCCGAAGGAGACCTTGTCGCCGAGGATCGAGGCGAGGAGTTCGCCGCCGCCGTCGAAGGGGATGTAGTTGACCGTCTTCGGCGCGATGCCCGCGGCCTTCGCCATCAGCATGGGCGCGAGGTGGTCGGGACCGCCGGCCGAGGAACCACCGCCGACCGGCACCTTGGCCGGGTTGGCCTTCCACGCCTTGACGAGGTCGTCGATGGTCTTGAACGGGGAGTTCTTGCTGACGACGACGATGTCCGACTCTTCGCTGATCCGGGCGATCGGGGTCGTATCGGCAAGTGTCTTGGGCGACTTGTTGGTGTGTACGGCGCCGACGACACCGAGGCCCATCGACATGGCGAGCTTGCCGTTGCCGTGCTCGCCGACGAGCCGGCTGAGACCGACGGTGCCGCCCGCGCCGGGCAGGTTGAACACCTCGATGTTGTGGGTGAGTTCGGCGTCCTCGGCGTTCTTGGCCATCGTGCGTGCGGTGATGTCGTAACCGCCGCCGGGGGTGTTGGGGACCATGAAGCGCAGGCCGGGTATCTGTGTACCGGTGTCGGTGCCACCGCCCGCGGTGAGCAGTGGCGGCCCCACCAGCACCAGCAGCGCCGACCCGAGCAGGGCCAGGGGGGTGCGCAATCGCACGTCTGCCGCCTTTCGGAAGTAGTGCTCGGAGAGCTGTACGTGAAGAGCTGTGAAGAAGGGCTGTGAAGAGGTATGGGTGAAGAGGCTGTGCTTGGAAGGGGTGCGCTTGGAAGAGGTGCGCTTGGAAGGGGTGTGCGTGGAGAGGCTGTATTCGGAAAGCGAGTGTCCGGAAAGCTATGTGAGGTGGGCCACATGTTGCCTGCGCGTTAACAACCTGTCTCTCTTCCGGAACCAACGGACGTTGTGGTCGTTGCGGTCGCGGCCTAGCGTGTCGATGTGACGAAAGTGCTGGTGGTGGACGACGACTTCATGGTCGCGAAGCTCCACAGCCGTTATGTGTCCGCGATGGACGGCTTTACGGTCGTCGGAGTGGCGCACAGCGGCGGAGAAGCGCTGCGCGCGGCCGAGCGGCTGCGTCCTGACCTTGTCCTGCTCGACATCTATCTGCCCGACATGGACGGGATCGCCGTACTGCGCGAGCTACGGGCGGCGGAGGAGCGGGACCGGGCCCGGATCAGCGTCGACGCCCTGTTCATCACGGCGGCGAGGGACGCGGGCATCATCCGCGCGGCGCTGCGCGCGGGCGCGCTGCACTACCTGATCAAGCCCTTCAACCAGGCGGCTCTCCAGGAGCAGCTACGCCATGTCGCGTCCCTGCGCACCCGCCTGGCCGGGCTGGGCGAGGCCCGCCAGGAGGACGTCGACCGTATCTTCGGCACCCGCCCGCCCGGCAGCCGCACCCTCCCGAAGGGCCTGGCCCCCCACACGGCCGACCTGGTCGAAGGCGTCCTGCGCCGGCACCCGGACGGCCTGTCGGCCACGGAATGCGCGGACGCGGGAACCCTGTCCCGGGTGAGTGCCCGCCGTTACCTGGAGTACTTCGCCGACACGGGCCGAGCCCAAGTGACCCTCCGCTACGGCGGTACGGGCCGCCCGGAACGCCGCTACCGCTGGACCGGCTGAAGTCCGGCGCCCGTAAGGGCGTTGCCCCTCAGGGCTGTTCTCCGGAGCCGTTGTCGAGGTTGGTTCCGATGACGACGGTCGCGTCCAGTTCGTCGGAGACGGCCACGCGCGGGATCAGGCCGTCCCGGGCGACCGTGTCGACGGCCCGGCGGGCCTGGCGTTCGCTCGTCTCGAACAGCAGGTGGCCGCCCGGCGCCAGCCACAGCGACGCCGCCGCGGTCACCCGCCGCAGGACGTCGAGCCCGTCCGCTCCCCCGTCCAGCGCGACGCGTGCCTCGTGGATACGGGCCTCGGGCGGCAGCAGCCCGATCTCCTCGGTGGGTACGTACGGCACGTTGGCGAGCAGGATGTCGACGCGGCCCCGCAATGTGGCGGGCAGTGGCTCGTACAGGTCGCCTTCGTACACCCGGCCGCCGACGGCGGCGACGTTACGGCGGGCGCACCGCACCGCTGTGGGGTCGATGTCGGTCGCGTACAACTCGGTGTACGGATCGGCGTACGACGCGGTGCACGGATCGGCGTACGGCGCGGAGTGCGGATCCGCGTACGGCGCGGAGTGCGGTCCGGCCCCGCCCCGGGCCGCGACCAGTGCCGCGCCCAACGCGCCCGAGCCGCAGCACAGATCGACGACGACGGCCCGTGGACCGGCGGACACCGCGAGGGCCGCGGCCTGGTCGACGAGGAATTCGGTACGGCGGCGGGGTACGAAGACGCCCGCGTCCACGGCGATCCGCAGGCCGCTGAACTCCGCCCAGCCGAGGACGTGTTCAAGGGGAAGCCCGGCGACGCGCCGGTCGACCATGGCCGCGAGGTCCGCCCGCGACCGTGCCGTGGAGACGAGCAGACGTGCCTCGTCCTCGGCGAAGACGCAGCCAGCGGCCCGAAGCCTGGCGACGACGGCGGGAGAGAGAACAGAGGGAAGAGACGGTGACGGTGAGGACGGTGAAGCCGACATCGGAGCCTTTCGGAATGCCTCCGGGCTGCTCCCGCGGTCACCTATGCCTGATGGACCGCACGGTCATGAGAGGAGAGCACCCGACCTGCTACAGCGGTAATGGGTCCCACCTCCTCGACGCGTTCCCTGCTTGGGGAGGCCACCCTACCGGAGCCGCGCGGTGACACGCGGACACACCGCGACCGGCCGTCCTCGGCTCCTTCCTCGGCTCCTTCCTCAGCCCCTCCCTCTGCGCCGTGCCATGCCCCTTCCTGTGTCCCTTCCTGTGTCCCTTCTTAGCCTCTCCTTAAAGGCGCCATAAGGATCGCCTTCACCCCGTCCCAGCAGGCGATTTCGTGGTTCCGAGCGACTAGCTTTCTGATCGCCGGGGCGGCTTTCAGCGGGGAGGCTGTCCGCCGCTCCGGCGGTTCACTCATGACGCTCGTGACGCTCATGACGCGCATGACGCGCATCCCGCTCAGGGCCCCGTGCCCGCGTCCCGTTCATACCGCTCTCGCCTCTTCCGAAGGAGAACCAGTTCCATGACCGCTCGCCGTACGGCCGCCGGGATCGTCGTCCTCGGCCTCGCCCCGCTCGCGCTGACCGGGCTGGCCGCCGCGCCCGCCGCCGCTCATGGGTCGATGACGGATCCGGTCAGCCGGGTCGCCGCCTGTTTCGCCGAGGGGCCCGAGAGTCCGCGGTCGGCGGCGTGCAAGGCTGCGGTCGCGGCCAGTGGGACGCAGGCGTTCTACGACTGGAACGAGGTCAATATCGCCAACGCGGCCGGGAACCACAAGCAGTTGATCCCGGACGGAAAGCTGTGCAGCGCGGGCAAGGACAAGTACAAGGGGCTCGATCTGGCGCGCGGCGACTGGCCGTCGTCCACGATGGCGCCGGGCACCCGCACCTTCAACTACAAGGCCACCGCGCCGCACAAGGGCTCCTTCGAGCTGTACATCACCAAGGACGGTTACGACCCGGGCAAGCCGCTGAAGTGGTCCGACCTGGAGGAGAAGCCCTTCCTCAAGGTCACCGACCCCACGCTGAAGAACGGGGCCTATGCCTTCGACGGCGTCGTCCCGAACAAGTCCGGCCGTCATCTCGTCTACTCGATCTGGCAGCGCTCGGACAGCCCCGAAGCCTTCTACACCTGCTCCGACGTGGTCTTCGGCCAGGACAACGGCAGCGCGGGCGGCGCCGCCCCGGCCGCCTCCGCGCCCACCGACCAGGAGGTCAAGGACAGCGCGGACAAGTCCACCGTCGAACACAACGGCCACGGGGACATCGACGCGGGCGCCGGCACACACACCGACGGCCACACCGACACCGACACCGATGCCGGGAAGGCCGACGCCGAGAAGGCGGACACCGGGAAGACGGAGGCCGCCGAGGAGCAGAAGGCGGAGAGCGGGACGGAGGAGACGTCGGGCAGCGGGGCCAACGCCCCCGAAGCGAAGAGCGCCGGCACCCCGGTCAAGCAGCAGGCCGGTCAGCCCGCCGCCGGTCAGGAGAACCTCGCCGAGACCGGTGGCACCAGCGCCACCTCGTACATCGCGATCGGTGGCGCGGCGGCCCTCGCCGTCGGCGCCGCGGTGACGTTCGGGGCCGTCCGCCGCAAGGCCGTACCGGCCGGACGCCACGGCCGCTGACCTGACCCTGCCTTGCCCTCCCCCCTGCCTGTTCGGGCAACACACTGCCGTCCGCCCCGGTAACTCCCCGGTGCGGACGGCAGTGTGATGTCGGACGACGACGCGTCAGCCGACCACCGACGCACACGTGGTCGGCGTGGCCCGTCCCGGATCGAGCGAGTTGGCCACCTCGTGGAAGGCGATCCTGTCGAACAGCCCGATCGCCGCGTGCTCGGAGAGATCGACCGGACACAGGTCCTGGAGCAGCACGTTGCGCACATCGGGGCCGCTCAGGAACTGTGACCGGTACGGGGTCACCACCTCGTCGTAGCGCGTGGCGATCACGGTGTAACGCACACCGGGTACCGTGTCGCCGCCCGCGTTGAGCTTGGTGAGGAAGGCGGATCCGGCCACCTGGTCGGCGAGTGCCGGGGTGTTCTCGGTCAGCAGGTCCGCCGCTCCGGGGAAGTACGGCAGCAGCCGGGTCAGCCCGAGCAGAGTGGTGCCGTGGTTGTCCGGGGCGATGCCGACCAGGGCATTCACCTTCGCCGCCCCGCCCAGGAACTTCAGGTAGTAGCGCGGCATCATGCCGCCTTGGGAGTGGCCGACGATATCCGCCTTCGCCGCGCCGGTGGCCGCGAGCACCTTGTCGACGTACGTGGCGAGTTGTCCGGCCGAGACGTCGATGGGGCCGAGGCCGTGGATCAGCGGCACGTCCGGGAGTTGCCCGTAGTCGAGGGAGAAGACGCAGTATCCGCGGTTCACCAGGTACGGGGCGAGGCCGAGCCAGTTGTCGACGGAGTTCGCGAAGGTGCCGTGGACGAGGACGACGGGCCGGGGGTGGGCTGCGGAGGGCTTGCAGGAGTAGTTGTTCCAGGCACCGGAAGCGGAAGCGGAGGAAGAGGACGTGGAAGAGACAGAAGTGGTGGTCGCGGCTACGGCTGGGGTGACCGTGACCGTCGTGGCCAGCAGCAGCGCGGCCAGGGGGCCGAGCGCGCGTTTCCAGGGCAGCATCGGGCGATCTCCTTGCGGCTCAAGGGAATTGCGATGACTGTCAGCCCTGTGGCCCGGACCACACGTACGGCTGTGCTCATGCCAACTTACGCACGAGTAAGGCAGAGAAGGGAAGTTACGCGTCGGTAAAAAATCGTCGCCGTACACACCCCGTGGCCGGGCATCACGCCCACGGGAAAGGACTGCGCGCCGACGCGAAAGACCGCTTCGCCGTGGTGCTGGAAGAGTCGTCGGCACAACGAGCCCGCGCTTTTCGCGGCGCCGGTTCGGTGGCAGTTGCCACTTCGCAGTGAGGAACATTCATGAGTACGAAACCGGCGAAGAACGTTGTGCTCGTCCACGGAGGATTCGTGGACGGCTCCGGGTGGCAGCGGGTGCACCGTCTGCTGACGGACGACGGCTTCCGGGTCAGCGTCGTACAGAACCCGACCCACTCCCTTCAGGGAGACGTCGCGGCGACCGAGCAGATCCTGGACGAGCAGGACGGACCGACGGTTCTGGTGGGTCACTCGTACGGCGGGGCCGTCATCACCGAGGCCGGCAACCATGACGGCGTCGCGGCGCTGGTGTACATCGCGGCGTTCGCACCCGACAAGGGCGAATCCGTCAGTATGCTCATCGCCGATCCGGAGCCGGGAGCGCCCGTACCGCCGATACTCCCGCCGGTCAACGGTGTGCTGTTCCTCGACCGGGAGAAGTTCCACGCCTCCTTCGCGGCCGATCTGCCGTCGGCCGAGGCCGGATTCATGGCCGCCGCCCAGGTGCCCTGGGGCCTCGACGCGCTCGACGGCACCGTCACCGAGCCGGCGTGGCGACGGAAGCCGAGTTGGTACCTGGTGGCGACCGACGACCGGATGATCCCGCCTCCCGCCCAACGGGCCATGGCACGGCGGGCGGGCAGCACGGTCACCGGGACCCCCGGCAGCCACGCGATCTACGTATCCCGGCCGGAAGCCGTCGCCGACGTGATCAAGCAGGCCGCTTCCGGCATCGAAGGATCCGCATGACCTCGACCCCGCGGGTACAGACCGTCCGTGGCGCCGTGGCGGCACGTGACCTCGGCACCGTACTGATGCACGAGCACGTCTTCGTCCTCAACGAGGAACTCCGGCAGAGCCTCCCGGAGACCTGGGACGAGCAGCAGCGCATCAGCGACGCCGTCACCCGGCTGAAGGCCCTTGCCGCGACCGGCGTCACCACGATCGTCGACCCCACCGTCATCGGGCTCGGACGCAATGTCGCGCGAGTCGCCGTGGTGAACCAGCAGGTCGACCTCAACATCGTCGCGGCCACCGGCCTTTTCACGCTGGCCGATGTACCCGACTTCTTCCGCTACCACGGGCCGGGCACGATGCTCGGCGGCGCCGAGGACATGACCGAGCTGTTCGTCCGTGAACTCACCGAGGGCATCGCGGACACCGGCATCAGGGCCGCGTTCCTGAAGTGCGCGATCGAGTACGTGGCCCAACTCGCGCCGGCCAGGCGGGTTCGGGCGACGTTCAGCCGTTCGCGGCGGATGAGATCGCGTGAGGTGGTGTTGGCCGCCTGCAACACCTGTTGGACGTAGCGCGCGGACCAGCCGAGCGCCCGCGCGATACCGACGGCGTCCAGGTCCCTGTCGCAGGCATGCCGGCGTACGTAGCGTCGGATCGCGGCCTCGACCGTCGCTCGTTGCCCTGTGGGCGCCGTGTCGTCGCAGCCCTCCGCCGCCAGACACACCAGGTCCAGCAGCCGGTCGCAGGCGATGTCGAAGGTGGTCTCGGAGAGTTGCTCGCGCTCCTCGTGCAGTGTGGTGGTCAACTGCCGGATGACTCGGCCCAGTCCACGGTCGCCGCTGAGCAGCTGCGACCCGCCGGCCGCGATCGGGCTGCGTACGGCGACGTCCTGGCCGGACATGATGAAGGAGATCGACAGGAAGTCGGCGCCGTGCGCGAACGTCATCGGACGGTCGATGTCGCACAGCGCCATACTGCCGGGCCGGAGCTCGGCGGACGGGGCCCCTGCTGCTCCACCCAGGCCGTGCCGGCGAGCGGTACGAGGAGTTCGTACGTGCCCCGGGGATCGGACCGGATATGCCGGGTGTCCCTCTTCACCATTTCCTCGCCGCCGGAACAACGGGCGAGGCCGTAGCTCTTCGACTGCTGCCACTCCAGGCGTCCGGTCCACGGAGCGTCACGGTCCGGCACACTGATCCGGCTCGCGCCATGGAGGCCGGTGAAGACCTCGTCCCAGGCGCTCGCCGAGGAGAGGGTGAGAGCTTGGCTCCAGGAGTTCACGCCTCATCCTAATCCGCCCGGGAGTGGGGGCAGTTGTGCTCTGCGACATCCCGGGGCCGCTCGTGGATCGAAGCAAACAGCCCGCCTGGGGACCAGGCGGGCTGTCGCATCATGACGCGGAGTCGGCGATCACCGCGCCGTACGGCGGGCCGGTCGGCGCCGACCGGCCCGTACCCGGGTCATGCCTGGAGGGTGGCGGCCTGCTTGATCAGCTCCGCCACGGCCTCCGGCCGGGATATGTAGATGGCATGGCTTCCGGCGGCCTCGGTCACGGTGGCTCCGGCTCGCTCGGCCATCGTGCGCTGCGCCGGCGGCGGGATCATACGGTCGTCGGTCGCGACGAGGTACCAGCTCGGCCTGGCACGCCAGGCGGCCTCCGTGACCGTCCCGTTCAGCGCGTCCACACCCCAGGGAACCTGCGAGTCGGCCATGAACCGGGCGTCCTCGGGCGCCACATCGGCCGCGAACGACGCGGGGAACTTCTCACGGTCCAGGAAGAGGAAGCCGTCCTGGGGCGGCAGGATCGGCGGAACGGGCGCGCCGGGAGCCGGGTCGGCGATCAGGGTGCCGACCGATTCGCCCCTGTCCGGTGCGAAGGCCGCGATGTAGACGAGCGCGGCCACACCCTCGTGCCGGCCGGCCTCGGTGATCACAGCCCCGCCGTAGGAGTGGCCGACGAGCACGGTCGGCCCGTCCTGGGCGTCGAGAACCTGCCGGGTGACGGCCGCGTCACCTTCGAGGGAGTGGGTCGGGTTCTGTACGACACTGACGTTGAAGCCGTCGCGGGTGAGGAGGCGGTAGACCGGCTGCCAGCCGGAACCGTCGACGAATCCGCCATGCACAAGAACGATGTTCTTGACGGCACTCATGTGATTGCTCCTTGTTGGTCGGAAGACTTCCGGTCGGCTGCAAGCCGTGCCGGATTGCCTGTTCCTGTTCCTGTTCCTGCTTCGGCTCCTGCTTCGGCTCGTGCTTCGGCCAAGTGGCCTGGTTGGGCGACGAGCGAGGCAGAGCAGAAGGTCATGCCGTGCTTCGTGCCGCGGCCGTCACGAAACGCGTCACCGCCCGCGAGAAGGCCTCCGGCTCCTCAAGGTGACCGAAGTGCCCGCTGTTCTCCAGGATCAGCAGTTCCGATCCGGGGATCAACCGGTGCAGCTCCTCGGCCCATCGCACCCCGCAGACGACATCGTGGCGGCCGACGACGACGAGGGTCGGCACGGTGAGCGAGCCGAGGTCCTCACGGTCGTTGATGATGTGCGGAGAGAGGTTCTCGTCCATCCCGGAGATGTATGTGGCGCTCAGGGAGGCACTCAAGGGCGCGAACTCCCCTTCCCGGCCCCAGTAGTCGGCGAAGTACAAGGGGAGCAGCCCCTTGGCGGCGGCGGTCGTCTGCGCGTCGTCGGAAGCGGCCGACATGGCCTGGAAAGCCGCCAGGGCCCCGGGGAGTTCGGGATGACCGGCATACCGCGCCGCGAACGACTCCACCAGGCGCATGGCCTCGGCGATGTGTTCGGGACCGGTCAGCGGCGCGCTGTCGTAGAGGATCACCCCGGCGATGCGCTCGGGGCTGTGCAGGGCGTGGTACTGGGCGACGAAGCCGCCGTGCGAGTGCCCCAGGAGGTGCACCTCCGGGACGCCGAGGTGCTCGATCAGCGCATCGAGGAACTGGCTGTAACGGGGCCGGGTGTAGCCGTGGGGGTGGGAGGACAGACGGCCGGAGGCGCCGCTGCCGATCGGCTCCGGGTACACGATCGTCAGGTGCCGCTCCAGCGCGGGCATGCGCAGGTACTCCCAGCCGATGCCCGGTCCGCCGGAATGCGCGACGCACACCGGTCCCGTGCCGTGGACGTGATAGCGCTGCACTACTCCGTCGATCTCGACGGTGTGTGTGCCGGCGGCCAGAGGATCGGTCGCAGAGGTGGTCATGGGGTCTCCGTATCCAGCAGGTGTCGATGACACCAGCAGGACGCCGGAGAGAGGACGAAGTTCGATCCGGACTACGTGACGCCCGTCACATCAGGGTTCCGTCGCACCGGAGTTCCGTCGCACCGGAGTTCCGTCGCATGAAGTCCGGTCAGGGTTCCGTCGCATCGGAGTCCGGTCAGATCGGAGTCCGGTCACATCGGGGTGAGTGACTGGAGGGCCTGGACCGGCCTGGGGTGCAGGAGACGCAGCCGGTGCGGACGACCGGCGTCGTCCAGGGTCATCAGCCAGGCCACCGAGGGCGGGCAGTGGTCGGGGTTGTCGGCGGGCGACAGGAGGTCCATCTCCCAGACGGCGAGGGACCGGCCGGCCACGACATGGGCCAGGCGCTGGCGTACACCGTCCTCCAGGTCGCCGTCCATGCCGCGCACGAGGACGTTCCTGTCGCCCACCGGTTCGTTCCCCCTGAGCAGAGTGATCCCGGGCGACCAGCGCTCCGTCATCAGCGCGCCGAAGCGTCCGCTCTCGGCGGCGGCCAGTGTCTCGTGTGCCTCGGTACGGCTGGCGCGGACGCGCCGCGCGGTGTCGCCGTGCGGGGCGTCCGCCGTGGCCGCGAGGGCTGTCGCGAGCTTGGCCCGTCCCTGGCTGAGCCTGCTGCGGACCGTGCCGACCGGGACCCCGCAGGCGTCGGCTATCCGCTCGTAGGAAGTGACGCCGGTGCTGAAGTGACGCAGCACCAGGGGCAGGCGCAGTGCGGGGGACAGTTCTTCCACGGCCTCCCAGATCCAGTCCCGCATCGTGTGCCGCTCCAGCCACTGTTCCGGACCGCCGCCCGTGGCGGGCAGGTGCAGATCGTCGATCGGCTGGACGGGGACGGAGGCCCGCAACAGGGAACGGCCGGCGTTGCGCACGATCATCCGCAGCCATGCGCCGACGGCCGCCGGGTCGCGTACGTCGCCCACGCGCCGGAGCGCGGTCACGGCCGCGTCCTGGAGCACGTCGTCGATGTCGGGCCCCGGCCCCAGAATGCTCAGCGCCACCGCGCGCATACCTGCCCGGTGCCGCTCCAGCAGCAGGCCCAGGGCAGCGACGTCACCCGCCTGCGCGGCACGTGTGAGCACCGCGTCCTCGATGCGCGCGACTTCGCTCGAGATACGCGCGACCTCGCCCGAGTTCTGATTCATGGGGTCCCTCTTCCGGCGTCTTCCGTCGAGCGTGACCGTACTCCGTGATCGCCATGTCTTTCCCTCGGCCGAACGACGGGTTCCCGCCTTCGCCGCAGCGCCTCTGGAGGAGAGCACCGACGACCGCCGCGGCGTCTGCGCCATCCGCCCCACCAGCACCAATCGAACGAACGTGCGAAGATTGAGTTAGAGTGCTTCTCGCGATCGAAACGACACAGAAGATACAGAAGACGCAGATGACACAGATGACGCAAAGGGGGCTCATGGGAAACAGGAGGTGTGTATGCCGTTTACACATCTCCATGCCGCCAGCGGCTATTCGCTGCGTTACGGGGCCAGCCACCCGTACGAGCTGGCGGAGCGGGCCGCGGAGCGCGGGCTCGATGCCCTGGCGCTGACCGACCGGGACTCGCTCGCGGGGGCGGTGCGCTTCGCCAAGGCGTGCGCGCGAGCCGGAGTCCGGCCGCTGTTCGGCGCCGACCTGGCGGTGCCCGGTATACCGGCGGCCGACCACGCGAGGCCCGAGCGACAGCGGACTCCGGCCAAGGGAGGCGCGTTCGTGACGGACGCGCCGTTCCGCGCGGTGTTCCTGGCCCGGACCGCGCGCGGCTGGGCCGAGCTGTGCCGCCTTGTGTCGGCGACGTCGGATCAGGGCCTCACCTGGGCGGACCTGGCCTGCGAGAACAGCGAGCTGTTCGTGCTGCTCGGGGCGGATTCCGAGGTGGGGCAGGCACTGGCGTCGGGGCGGCCGGACCGGGCCGCGGCGCTGCTCGGTCCGTGGCGCGAGCGGTTCGGCCGGTCGTTGCGCCTTGAGGTGTCCTGGCACGGGCGGACCGGCACCGGGCCTGGGTCGCTGCGGCTCGCCGCGCGGCTGGCGGGGTTCGCCGCCGGGCAGCGGGTGGAGGCCGTACTGAGCAATGCCGTGCGCTACGCCGACCCGCACCAGGGTGAGGTCGCCGACATTCTGGACTCCGCGCGTCTGCTGGTGCCGGTCGACGCCCGGGACGCGTCCCGTCTGGACAGCGGGCAACGGTGGCTGAAGGACGGCGGGGAGATGGAGCGGATCGCCGGGCGGATCGCCGAGGCGGTGGGCGGACAGGGCGCGGACGCGCGGCGGCTGCTGGCCGCGACCGAGGAGACGGCGGCGGCCTGCGAGGTCGATCCCGGCGAGGCGTTCGGCCTCGGACGGCTGAACCTTCCCGAGCCCGAACTGGTGGGTGCGCGTGCCGAGTTGACCGATCGGGTGCTGGCGGACCGGTGCGCGGCGGGGATGATGAGCCGCGGCTACCACCGGGACACCCGGCGCTGGGACCGCCTGGAGGACGAACTGGGGATCATCGCCGGGCACGGCTTCGCCGGGTATTTCCTGACGGTCGCCGAGGTGGCGGCGCAGGCACAGCACCTCGGTATCCGGGTCGCGGCCCGCGGCTCGGGCGTGGGGTCACTCGTCACGCACCTCCTGGGCATCAGTCCGGTCGACCCGGTGGCGCACGGTCTGCTGATGGAGCGGTTCCTGTCCGCGCGGCGGTCCGCACTGCCCGACATCGACCTGGACGTGGAGTCGGCGCGGCGCCTGGAGGTCTATCAGGCGGTACGTGAGCGGTTCGGCGCCGACCGGGTGGCGACGCTCGCGGTGTACAAGACCTACCGGGCGCGCGGGGCGATCGAGGACGTGGCGCGGGCCCGGGGCATGGACCCCGGTCAGGCCGCTCGGCTGGCCAAGGCGTTTCCGCACATCCGGGCCCGGGACGTACGGGCGGCGCTGGCCGAGCTGCCGGAGCTGCGCGAGGTCGCCGCCGAGGACCACGGCCGGCTCTGGGAGCTGGTGGAGGCGCTGGACGGGCTCCCGCACGAGACGGCGATGCACCCCTGCGGGCTGCTGGTCTCCAACGACGGGCTGCTGCGGCGCACCCCGGTGGCGCCGACCACCGTCGAGAACATCGCCATGTCCCAGTTCGACAAGGAGGACATCGAGGACACCGGGCACCCGAAGATCGACGTCATCGGCGTACGCATGCAGTCGGCGCTCGCCCACGCGGCCGCCGAGATCGAACGGGTCACCGGCGAACCCCTCGACCTGGACGATCCCGCGCAGGTGCCGCCGGACGACCCCGCCACGTACGACCTGATCACGTCCGGGGACACCCTGGGCACGTTCCAGCTGGAGAGTCCGGGCCAGCGCGAACTGGTCCAGAATCTGCGACCGCGCTCGTTCCTCGACCTGACTCTCGACATCAGTCTGTTCCGGCCGGGCCCGGTGGCCGCCAACATGGTGGCTCCGCTGATCGAGGCCCGCGACAACAGGACCAGGTCCCGCTACCCGCACCCGGACCTGAAGCCGATCCTGAAGGAGACCGAGGGGCAGGTGATCTTCCACGAGCAGGTCATCGCGATCATGGCGACGATGACCGGCTGCGACCGGGGCACGGCGGACGAGGCGCGCCGCGCCCTGTCCGACCCGGAGCGGCAGGGCCGGGTGCGGGCCTGGTTCGCCGACCGGGCCCGGACCCGCGGCTACCCGGTGCGGTCCGTGCGGGACGTATGGAACATCCTGGAGGGCTTCGGCAGTTTCGGCTTCGCCAAGGCGCACGCCGCGGCCTTCGCGCAGCCCGCCTACCAGTCCAGCTGGCTCAAGGCCCACCGGATGGCGGCCCTGCTCGCCGGACTGCTCACACATGATCCGGGGATGTACCACAAGCGCGTGCTGGCCGCGGACGCCCGCCGCCATGGCGTACCTCTGCTGCTGCCCGACATCAACCTCTCCCAGTCCGCACACATAATCGAACTGGTGTCTGGTAAGTGGGGTGTACGGATCGGCCTTTCGCAGGTCCGCGGCATCACCGAGGCCGAGACCGAACGCATCACCACCGGGCAGCCCTACCCCTCACTGAAGGACTTCTGGCGGCGCGCCCGGCCCAGCCGTCCGCTGGCCGAACGGCTGGCACAGGTCGGGGCGATGGACACCTTCGGGCCCCGGCGGGAGCTGTTGCTGAAGATCGCCGAGCTGCACCGCTCCGGCCGTGGCCAGGGCTCCTCCGCGGGGCAGCTCCCCATGGAGAACGGCGCCGGCACCGAACCGGACGACACCGCGCCCACGGGCTTGCCGGCCATGAGCGGCTCCGAGCAACTCGCCGCGGAGCTGGACGTACTCGGCATGGACGTGTCGTGCCACCTGCTGGAGGAGCACCGGTCCTTGCTGGCCGACATCGGCGCGACGCCCGCCGCCGGTCTGTCCCGGCTGCGGCACGGCGCCACCGTACTGGTCGCCGGCGTCAAGGTCGCCACCCAGACCCCACCCATCCGTTCGGGCAAGCGCGTCATCTTCGCCACCCTCGACGACCCCACCGGCCTGTCCGACCTGGCGTTCTTCGAAGACAGCCACGCACGCTGCGCTCATACGGTCTTCCACAGCGGCCTGCTTCTCGTCCGTGGGACGCTGACCCGCCGCCCGCCGCGCGCGTTCAGCATCACCGGCACCGCCGCCTGGGATCTGGCCGAACTCATCGAGCTGCACCGGACCGGCGGCCCCGCCGCCGTCGCGGACCGGCTCGCCCGCCCCTCGGCCGCCGCACGCCAGGCCGGTACGCCCCGGACCATCACCCAGCCGACCGGCTACGCCCTGCATCCCTGGGCCGACCTGAAGCCACCCGGAACTCCGGCCGCTCTCAACGGAAGGACCTTCCACCATGCGAGTCCCGGAAGCGCGGGGTGACCGACGATGATCCTCTATCTCCACTTCGGCCCGCAGCCCGAAGAGACGTACCGCCAACTCATCGGCATACTGGCCGAGTTCACGCCCATGGTCCAGGCGCTGCCGCCGGACGCGGCACTCGCCGACGTGTCCGGGAGCGTGCGGTACTTCGAGCGCGACGCCGCCGGCCTGGCGGCCCTGATCCGTATGCGTGCCGCCGCGGTCCTCGACGTCGACCCGACGATCGGCATCGCCCCCAACCCACTGCTCGCCCAACTGGTCGCCCATCGCGGAGCCCCCGGCACCGTCCGCGCCGTCCCCGACGATCCCGGGACCATCGCCGCGTTCCTCACCGGCCTGCCCGTCGCCGCGCTGCCAGGAGTGGGCCCGGCGACGGCTCGTGCCCTGGCCTCCTACGGACTGTCCGCCGCCGACCAGATCGCCGCCACTCCCCTGCTCACACTCCAGCGCATCCTGGGAACGGCGGCAGGACGACAGCTCCATCAGCGCGCGGCCGGCATCGACCCCACCCGTGTCACGCCCGGCGCCCCGCCACACACGTTCCACGCCGAGCACCGCTTCAGCCGCGACGAACTCGATCCCGACCGGCAGCGCGGCGCGCTGACCCATCTCGCCGAGCGTCTCGGTGCCCGGCTCCGCGGCGAGCGGCAGGTCTGCCGCTCGCTGGTCCTGACCGTCCAGTACGCCGACCACTCGACGACCACCCGCAGCCGCACCCTGCCCGAACCCACCGCGCACAGCCCTCAGCTGCGCGCGGCGGCCCACGCCTTGCACATGGCTCTGGGACTGCAGCGAGCCCGTGTCCGCTGCGTCACGTTGCGCGCGGAAGGTCTGTGCGACGCGGGTGCGGCATCCCGGCAGCTGGCCTTCGGGCCCGACGATGACAAGGCTCGTCGCATCGAAGCCGCGGCCGACCGGGCCCGGGCACGCTTCGGCCCGGGTTCGGTACGACCCGCCAGTACCGCCGGGATTCCGTGACCGAATCCGCGGCTCCCGAGAGGTGACCAGGACCGACAGCCCAAGGCGCCTGCCCGGACAATCCAGACAGGCCAGACAGAAGGGCCCGGCCCACCAGCAGTGGTGGACCGGGCCCTTCTCGGTCGATCAGCTCGTCGGCCGATCAGCTGATCAATACGTCAGCCGATCTCGGCGCCGACCGCGTCGAGCGCGGCCGGAACCGGCTGGAAGAACGTCGTGCCGCCCGAGGTGCAGTCGCCGCTGCCGCCCGAGGTCAGACCCAGCGCGGTGGTGTCCTCGAAGAGCGCGCCGCCGCTGTCGCCGGGCTCGGCGCAGACCGTGGTCTCGATGAGCCCGTTGACGACATCACCGTTGCCGTAGTTCACCGTGGCGTCGAGCCCGGTGACCTCACCGTCGTGCACCTGCGTGGTGGAACCGCTGCGGGTCACCTGCTGCCCGACGGTCGCCTCGCCGGCCTGGGTGATCTCCTGGCTGGTGCCGTCGTAGAGGTTGACCTCGCTCGGAGCCTCCGCGCTGGTGTCGGTGTACTTGACCAGACCGAAGTCGGCCTCCGGGAAGTTGGAGACCTCGGTGGTGCCGAGGTCGGCGCCGTCCGAGTCCGTCCAGGAGTCGATGGACTCGGTGCAGTGTCCGGCGGTCAGGAAGGCGGGCTCGCCGTCCTTGACCACGTTGAAGCCGAGCGAGCAGCGCGAGCTGCCGCCCATGATGGCGTCACCGCCGGAGACGAAGGGCTTGAACTCCCCCGCCGACTTCTTGAGTTCGGCCTTGGAGCCGAGCCCGTCCACCACACCGGTGAGCTTCTTCAGCGCGTCACCCTTGACCGTACGGTCGGCCGTGACGACGACCTTGTTCGTCACCGGGTCGACGGCCCAGGACGTACCCGGGATGGTCGCCTTCGTGGTGAGGGTCTGCCGCGCGCCCTTGAGCTCGGTCAGGGAGTTCTGAACCAGTCTGGCCTTGCCACCGGCCTGGCGCACGGTCTCGGCGGCCTGCTGGCTGACGACGTTCACCACGAGGGCCTTCGACTTGGCCTCGTAGTACGAACCGGCCGCGTCGCCGCCCAGGTCGCCGCCCAGGGTGGATGCGAGCTTTCCGGCCGCCGTCGCCGTCAGCGACTTCACCGCGAACTGCGGCTTCTCTTCACTGGCGTTCGCAGACTGGAAGGTGGCGCCCGCGCCGACCAGAGCGATCACCGCACCGCCCGCGATCGCCGCACGCTTCCTGGATATGTTCCGGTGCTTCAACGTCAAACCTCCTGTGGGGGCCGCGTCAGACCATGTGGGGTGGCATGACACGGAGGATGAGGCGCCCACTATCCCGAGATCGACCTCTGACGTACAAGGTCGACTTCGAGACAGGCGTATGGCCGGCCAGCGTACCCCGGGGCCTTCGGCCGTCCAAGGTCACCAGGGATAGTTCCTATTGCGAACACCCGGTGCAACTGCCAAAGCAGCAACGGGTAAGGACTAGTCCTGTCTTGAAATCGCCCTTCCGGGAACGGAAACGGCGATCCAGCCGTCCAACTCGACCGCGCACGCCCGCCCCGTGCGCCGGCACGATCCGTGGATTGCGGAGTGACCTTATGCAATCGGGTCCGATCCGGGACAATCATCATGAACCGGGCTGTTTTACCGGCGAATCAAGCCTGACGCGGGCCCTGGCGGGTAATCAGCACCGTGACGGGGAATGCAGGGACACGATGCCTGCATAGGGCACATAAGGCATGCGTGCTTGCGGGCGCGCGTGCCCGCAAGCACGCGACGACGTATGACCGGGCACGCAGACAGACGCGGACAGGCGCACGGGGATACAGGCACACGGGCACACAGCAGACCGGCCACAAGCAGGCCGGCCGCACAAACAGGCAGACATGTGGATACGTACGACGAAGGGGGCGGGGGTGCGACGTCGGGTGCGCGCGGCGGACGGGCGGCATCTGATGGTGGAGCGTCTGGGGGATCCACGTGGCAGACCGGTCTTTCTGCTGCACGGCACGCCGGGCAGCAGGCTGGGGCCCGCACCACGCGGCATGGTGCTGTACCAGCGAGGGATGCAGCTGATCGCCTACGACCGCCCTGGATACGGCGGTTCGGACCGGCTCGAAGGACGCAGCGTGGCCGACGTCGTCCAGGACGTGACGACGATCGCCGACGCCCTCGGCCTGGAGCGGTTCGCCGTCGCGGGCCGCTCGGGCGGCGCCCCGCACGCGCTGGCCTGCGCCGCGCTGATGCCCGAACGGGTGTCCCGCACCGCCGCGCTGGTCACGCTCGCGCCACGGGACGCGGCCGGGCTCGACTGGTTCGAGGGCATGGCAGCCTCCAACGTCCTGGAGTACACCAGCGCGTCCAAGGACCCGGACGGCATGGCCGCCCGGCTCATCCCGCGCGCCGACGCGATCAGAAAGGACCCGGTACGCCTCCTGGACGATCTGCGCAGGGAGCTGACCGACTCCGACCGCATGGTGGTCTCCGACGTCGGGGTCAGAACGATGCTGCTGCGCAACTACCAGGAGGCGCTGCGGGCTTCGGCGTACGGCTGGATCGACGACGCCCTCGCCTTCTGCAGCCCCTGGGGGTTCGACCCGGCCGACATCAAGGGCCCCGTGATGCTCTGGCACGGCGAGAAGGACGTCTTCTCACCGGTCGGCCACTCCCGCTGGCTCGCGGAGCGCATCCCGGGCGCGACGGCCGTACTGGAACCGGCCGCCGCGCACTTCGACGCCCTGCACGCCCTTCCCCGGATCCTCACCTGGCTGATCGACGAATAGTGCGATTCCTCGCTCACCGGGCCCGTCCGGCGAGCGAGGAGTCAGCGCGGGTCACTGAGCACACGTCACACCGACAGCGGCTCCAGGTCCCGGTACACCCGCCGGTCGTCCCGGGCGAACCGCGTCAGCGCGTGGTCCTCCCCCAGCAGCCGGACCAGCTCCTCCACCGTCTCCGCGCGCAGCAGCGCCGCCTCGTCCTTGCGGCCCAACGCCCCCAGCGTGACGCACATGTTGGAGGCGATGGCGAGCGTCTCCGGATGGTGCGCGCCCAGCGCCACCCGCAGCCCGGCGACCGCGCCGCGCTCGGTGACCAGCGCCTCGTCCAGCTCGCCCAGGTCCGCCTTGGCGTTGGCGAGGCTGACCGTGCAGAACAGCGTGTGCGGATGGTCGTCCCCCAGTACCTCCCGCATCGTGCGCAAGGTGCCCTGGAGCAGCTGCTCCGCCAGCTCGGGGGCGCCACAACCCCAGTGGTAGATACCGAGGTTGTTGATCGCGGCGAGGGTGTACGGATGCCTCTCGCCCGGCACCCGCATGTACTGGTCGACCACCTCCTGCGCCAGGTCCCGCGCCGCCACCGGCTCCCCCGCGGCGAAGTGGTCCGCCGCCAGGTTCAGGTCGCAGGCGAGTGAGTCCGGGTTGGAGTCGGTGCCGTACTTGGCGCGGTACCGGTTCCTGGTGGCCGTGGTCAGCCGCCGCGCGTCCTCCAGCCGGCCCGCCCTGCGCAGCGACACCGCCAGGCTCTTGGCCGCCGCCAGGGTGCCGGGGAAGGCCCGGCCCATCTGTTCCTTGTACGCGTCGTACGTCCGGCTGAGCAGCGCGACCGAGTCCTCGTAGCGGCCGATCTCCCGCAGGTCGCGCGCCAGGCTGGTGGCGGAGGACAGGGTGTACGGGTGCTCGGGGCCGAGCACCTCGGTCCGCCGGTCGAAGACCTCCTGGTCCATCTCGCGCGCCTGCGCGTAGCGGCCGACCATCCGCAGGTTCAGCGCCCGGTTGTTGGCCGCCGCGAGCGTCCTCGGATGGGAGTCGTGGAAGATCCCGCTGAATCCTTCGTGTGCCTCCCGCGCCAGGTCCAGCGCCTTGGCATACTCGCCGAGGGTGCCCAGGTCCATGGCGAGTCCGCTGGTGGTCATGTACGTGTGCGGATGGGTCGGGCCCAGGACCGTACGCTGCCGCGCCAGGGTCTCCTCGTCCAGCTCGCGCGCCTCCACGTAACGGCCCTGCGAGCGGAAGATGTTGGAGAGGTGGAAGCGCAGATACAGATACTGCGGGTCGTCGTTGCCGAGCTTCTCGCGCCAGCTGTCGCGCAGTTCGCCCACGACTTCGGAGGCGGCGAGCAGGTCGCCGCGCTTCCACAGGTAGCGCACCCGGTCGATCATCAGCCGCCGGGTCTCCGGCCGCCGGCAGAGGCTGGCCTCCGAGGTGGTGAGGTGCGGCCAGATCGTGTTGAACCGCTCCCAGGTGCCGGGGTTGTCGATCGGCTCGTCGCCGTCGGGCCGGGCGCCCGCGAGGATCCGGTGGACGGCGTGCCGGGCGTCCTGCTGCTCCTCCTCGGTGAGCTGGGCCCTGATGATCGCCTGGACCAGCCGGTGCACCTGGATGCTGTTGCCGACCTGGTCCACCTTGGCCAGCGCGAACCGGCCGATCTCCCTGATCACCCGGCCCAGGACCAGCGTCTCCTGGAGCGAGACGTCGTAGGGCTTGAGCGCCTCGATCATCTCCTTGCTGTAGAGGAGGTTCGCGGAGATCGGCTCGGGGGCGAAGAAGGCGCAGAGCTGGAGGAGCCGCACGGCCGCGGGTGAGCGTTCCTTCAGCCGCTCGATGGAGATGTTCCAGGTCGCGGCGACCGGTTCCGGGTAGCCCGCGGGCTGGTTGAGCGCCAGCACGCTGGGGGCCTGCTGCGCGAGCTGGTCCAGGTATTCGGTGACGGGAGTGGCGGTCTCCGCGATCCAGGCGGCGGCCTGTTCGACGGCGAGCGGCAGGTCACCGACCGAGGTGGCGACCTTGTCGGCGTCCGCGGCGGTCAGTCCGGGCGCGCGCCGCTGGAGGTGTTCGACGGACTCCTCGCGCAGGAAGACGTCGACGGGCAGCGCGTCGCCGTACTGCGACCAGCTCTGGTTGCGGGAGGTGACCAGGACGTGCCCGGGTCCGCCCGGCGGGAAGAACCGCTGGATCTGCTCGGGGTCGTCGGCGTTGTCGAAGACCAGCAGCCAGCGCGAGGACGGCACTCCGCGCCGCAGCAGGTCGACGGCCTCCTGCGAGGCGGCCGACATGTCGTCGCCGCCCTGGGCTCCGAGCCGTACGGCCAGCTCGGCGAGTCCGGCCACCACGTCGGCGGTCTGCTCGGAGGAGATCCACCACACCAGGTCGTAGTCGGCCATGAAGCGGTGCACGTACTCCAGCGCCACCTGGGTCTTGCCGATCCCGCCGAGCCCGTACAGGGTCTGCGGCTGCGGCAGCACGACGGCCATCCCGCCACCGAGCTGGTCGCGCATCCGCTCCAGTACGAGGGAACGCCCGGTGAAGCCGGGGTTACGGGCCGGCGCGTTCCAGATCTTCGGTACGGTGCCGGGGAAGCGCGGCCCCGGCGAGACACCGTCGGTGAGCTGTACGGGCCGCTCCAGCGCGCGCAGCAGCGCGGTGGTGGCGTGCACCTCGTCCAGCCGGAAGAGGTCCACCGGGTTGCGGTCGATGTACGGGGTGGTGAGCCGGACGTCGCCGACCCGCAGCGGCACCAGCTGGCGCCGGGCCCCGCCCGGGTCGTCGGACGTGGCGCGGGCCCATACCTCCACGGCCCGCGCGGACTTGAGGTAGGCGCTGGAGAGCAGCACCACCGTACGGGTGGCGTTCTCACCGGTCAGGGAGGTACCCGAGCCGAAGGTGCCGCCGCCGGGATCGGAGGAGACGTCGCGCGGCACGACCCGGAAGCCGGCCCGGGTGAGCACGGATTCGATCCAGTCGGCCCACATCCGGTTCTCGGCCACATAGCTGAGGAAGAGGTCGGCGGGCATCGCGGGACGGCGTCGGGTGAAGGCGTCCCTGATGCGCAGCCGGGACTCCTCGCTGACGGCGGGCATCGCGGTGATGGCGCCCTCGGTGACATAGGTGGTCAGCCGCTCGAAGGCGGAGAGCAGGGAGTTGCTCAGGCCGGCCTCGTCGCCGAAGGTCGCGAGGGTCTCCTCGTACGCGTAGTACGGGCGGTAGGGAATCTCCACCGCGCCCCAGTACGCGGTGAGTTCCTCACCCGTGAGCCCGCCGGGAAAGCGGTCGAACTTCAGCCGGGCCAGCGCGCGTCCGGCGTCGGCCTTCTCCTTCTCCCCCTCGTCGATGCGCATCGGTACGGGGAAGATCCGGATGCCCCGGCCGCCGTACCGCTCGTCGATCTGGCGGGCCACCGCGGCGGCGCCGTCGATGGACTGGTCGCTGAGGGTGAAGCAGTCGACCAGAACGTCGGGCAGATGGACCGTGCAGATGTCGGCGATGTCGCTCAGGCCGGTCCTGCTGTCGATGAGGACGTAGTCGTAGTGGGCCTTCATGTCGTCGCGCAGCGCGTCGAAGAAGTGACCGCCGCCGAGCCGGTCGTAGAAGTTGTCCCAGTCGAAGGTGGAGACGGTCGCGGAGTACTCGCGGTTCTGCTTGCCGGCCGAGACGAAGTCGAGTGTGCCGCCGGCCGGGAATTCCCAGCCCAGGGCCTCCGGGGTGAGCGAGACGGCGTGCGGCTGGATACGCGCGTAGTCGCGGTGCCAGTCGTCGGGGCGCTCCACCGGGCTGGTCGCGGCCCAGGCGTACTCGGTGATCAGATCGATGACACCGGTGGTGGCGCCGAGGGTGGAGGGGTCGAGAAAGGGATGGAAGAACCGGTGCAGGCCCGGTGCTTCGAGGTCCCAGTCGACCGCCAGGACGCGTCGTCCGTTGGCGGCGAGGATCCAGGCCGTGTTGGCCAGGGCCATCGTGCGGCCCGTACCCCCCTTGTACGAGTAGAAGGTGACGATGCGTCCGTCACGACGTTCTGTCATCCGTGTCCTCCGCATCGGGCGCCAGGTCGTGCGTCTCGGGAATGTAGTGCGTCGTGGCGTACTCGGCGGCCATCGGCCCGCGCAGCCGCGGCCGTTCGGTGTGGCTGCCGCCGGCCGGCGGATAGACCGCCGCGTGTCTCAGATACTGCTGGGCCGCCGCCTCGACGACCTGCGGCAGTATCTGGCCGAACGCCTCCATGCTGGGCACGCCTTTGGCGGCGGCCCGGCAGGCGGCACGGCCCTGGCCCATCTTCTTGGGCATCGTGCGCTCCAGCTGGTCGCTCAACTCGGCCTCGGCGGCCCGGCTCTGCTGGTCCTCGCGGTTCCACGGCACGACGACGCTCACCCAGGGCCGGTGTTCGGCGTCGAACGCGGCGAGCCGCTCGCGCTGTTCCTCGTCGTGCAGGGCCCACCGGTCGACCAGCAGGATCTCCGGCCGGGTGGGTGCCTGCTTGCCGTCGCTCGGTACGGGCACCTCGTCGAACGAGATGATGTCGGCCTGGTAGTTGAGGGAGCGCACCAGATCCCTCGCGACATACGCCAACGGCCTCACCGAGTCCGGGTGGTACGGGTTCCAGTCCTGGGCCATGCTGCCGTAGTAGTGGCCGGCCCGGCCTTCCGGCAGATCGTGGCGGGTCGGCGCGGCCACGGTGACCTGCATGGGGCGCGGTCCACCGCTCGTGCCGAAGGCGCTGGGCGCCTGGCGGTAGTCGACCGGGCGCCCCGGGCCTATCGCGGAGGTGTCGGCGACGCTGACGATGCGTTTGGCGAGTTCGTAGACCGCCCGTTCGTACTCCTCGGCGAATATCCGGAGTTTGATCAGACCGTAGAGCCCGTCGGTGACATAACGGTCGCCGAAGTCCCGGTGATTGAACTGCAACCGCTCGGCGGGGCCCGGCAGTTGCTGGGGCGGTACGGGCACCCAGAGGGCCGGCACGATCGCCTCGGCCGTGCGGTTGCTCTTGGCCTGTTCGTAGATGACCCGCTGGGCGAAGGCGTACCACTCCTTGCCGCACATCTCGCTGGCGAAATAGCGCGGCGAGAACAGCGGCACGAACACCCGGCAGGTGGCCAGTACTTCGGCGAGCCGCTCCGACCAGCCCTCGCCGGAACGCATCTCACGGTCTATGAACCCGGCCTGGGCCCCGGCCGGCAGATCCGTCATGGCCATCACGTGGTCGCACAGATCCCTGAAAAGCCGCTCGACCCACATGTCCGGATCGGGTCCCCCGACACCGTCCCTCGGCGTGTGCGCGTAGCTCAGAAAAAAATACGGTCGATGGTCAGCGGCTCGTTGCTGCGATGACGCGTGCACACGACCCCCGTCCTGTGTTGAGCACCCATTTCCACGCACGACTCCACGCACACGCGGACGTGAGCGAATTCATCATTCCGGAACCGCGCTCGCTTACTCCCCATACGGTTCGGTCAATCAACGCCGCTTTTCGGCCATCCACGTCGCCGCGTGGTCGACAGCGTCCTGGACCGAGAACGATCTCGCGGTTGTCCCTCTCAGTTGTCCCTTCTGTTCCAGACCCCAGGGGAATGAGGCCCCGATCGCCTCGAAATCGCTGTCGTCGAGGCTGACATCCTCATATTCCACCCACCGCGGGCTGTTGTCCGGCGCTTTCACCACACAGCGATAGGAGCGCCGAGGAGAGTCGTACTTGTATTCGGCGAGATGGAACGCGGTGCAGGCGGCGAATCCGACATTGACCATCAGCACCCGCGCGCCGGACCTCGCCATCGCGCCGAGCGGTGATTCCTCGCCGAGGTGGCAGTCGATCGGATGGTCCGCGAGCAGTTCGGCCGCCCGCCGTCCGACCGCCGCGAAGGAGGACTGCGGGTGCGCGCTGCGGACGGCTCCGGGGGTGGTGCGTACGGACTCGGCCAGCCGGCCCATCGCCCGGCTCGGTGTGGTCAGCGGGTCGAAGGCCGGCATCCGCGCGCGGAAGTCCGCCGCCTGCCGGCGGGTCATTCCCTTGACGCGGGCCACATGGGCGGCCGACGTGTCGGAGTTCTCCGTGGTGAAGGCCGGGACGACCAGGGTGCCCTCGTCGCCCAGCGCCGTCAGCAGGGCCGTACGCAACGTGTCGGGGGACAGTCCCGTGCCGCTCAGGGACGCGTGGACGAGCAGGGTCGCCCCCTCGGTGACACCCAGCATCGCCAGATCACCGAGGAGATCGCCGACCGGATCAGCGACCGGATCAGTGACCGGATCGCCTTCGTGGACCGGGGCCGGGTCCCGTTCGAGCGTGTCCACCCACGTCCCGTCGCACATGTCCGGCCTCTTCCCGTAGAGCTGTCAGCAGGCTCTTCCCGCCGACGGTGAGTTCGGGCGCGCCCTCCAGTGTGTCCAGGGCCCGGCTCGCCTCGTCCGCGTACCTGGGGTCGTACGCGGCGAGCCCCACCCGTTCGTACGCCCCCGCCAGCAGCTCCGACAGCGGGACCGGCGCCTCCTGCCAGGGGGCGGGGCGGCTCCATTCGCCGTCGTGCGCGTAGAGATCGGTGACTTCGGTCAGCGCTCGCAGGGTGGCCCGGCGGAAGCCGCGCAGCAGTCCGCGGGCCAGCTCGTCGGCGCTGCCCCGGAGGGGGATGCCGAGTGCGCCGTAGCCGTGCCGGCCCGGCGGGGACCCGGCGGTCAGGGGGGTCAGGGTGGACAGTGAGCCGGCCGCGGCGGCGGCCTGTTCGGGCGCGGCGGCTCTGAGCAGCCCCCAGGCCGCCGCCAGCCGGCCGCTCCAGTCGGCGGCCTCGGCCGTTCCGAGCCCGGGATGGGCGGGGGCGCCGAAACAGTCGCGGTACGGGTCGAGATCGTCCAGGACGAGATCGGGCGCCCCGTCCCGGCCGAGTCTGCGTACGGGGCGCCAGTACGGGGTGGCGTCGGCGGGGCGTGTGACGAGCCGTTCCGCAGTGGCGGTGCGCACCACGAAGCCCTTCTCGGCGAGGCGTACTTCGGCCTCTCCGCTCTCGCCCGGACCGTGCAGCCGCAGCGTGCCGAGAGTGGGGAGGTGGAGCCTGCCGTCCAGGTAGCCGACCCGTACGGGCCGGTCCAGGCCGCCCCGGAGCAGTGCGGCGGCGACGTACGACGGAAACCTGAGGGCGGCGGTGAGCGCGCCGGGCCGGTCCTCGCGCAGGGCGGCGACCGAATCGACCAGCCAGGTACGGGTGTAGGGATGGGCGAGGACGTGGTCGAGCCCGTCGGAGACCTGCTCGGCCAGGCCCGCCAGCTCCCAGGCGGCCTGCCAGGTCTCGCCGCCCCGGCCGGCGAGCTCGGAGTGCAGTTCGGCGAGGAGGGAGCGGGTCAGCTCCTGCTGGGCGACGAGCAGTTCACCGGTGTCGGCGACGGCGGGTGAGACAGAGACTGCGGCCGTACGGGACTCGATACCGCGGATCAGCGCCGCCAGGTCGGCGCAGTAGACGGAGGTGTTGTCGAAACCGCCCGTTCCCGCACTCGCCCCGGTGATTCCCGCGCTCGCCCCGCCCGTCTCCGTACTCGTCCCGGTGGTTCCCGCGCTCGCCCCGCCCGTCTCCGCGTCCGGTTCGGAGCGGTAGCGGTGGGTGTAGAGGCCGCCGCCACAGGACCGTACGACCGGGCACTGCCGGCAGGTCTCGCTCACCCCCGCGAGCCCCAGCTGCCGTGTCCGCACGCCGGGATGGGCGGCCACCGCGTCGAAGGGGTGGGCGAAGACGTCGAATCCGGTGGCGGCGGCGCCCTCGTAGGCGCTCTTGAGGGAGTCGACCTGCTCCAGGGTCCCGTCGGTCTCGACCACGACCAGATCGGTGGGCGCCAGCCCCAGCGACTCGGTGAGGCTGGGGCCGCCGTTCAGGGTGGAGAACACCGACTCGAAGAGCCGTACCGGCATCCGGCGGCCCCGCTCGTCCCAGCGGTCGAAGACGGCGAGCAGCCAGTCGGCGTACGCGGTGGCGGAACCGTCCGGGCGCGGCGGTGGCTCGTCCCAGGTCGCGTGCGGCAGCAGGAAGTCGATGCGCGGCGGGTCGAGCGCGTCCAGCGCGTCGTACACGGCGATCGGGTCGTTGGCCACGTCGACGGTGCAGAGCAGTCCGAGATCGAGGTGGCGGTAGCGGTCCTGCCGGAGCAGTTCGACGGCCTTGAGGACCAGCGGGTGGCTGCTGCGGCCGTCCGCGAAGCGGCGGTGCCGGTCGTTGGCCGTCTTGTCGCCGTCGAGGGAGATACCCACCTTGACGCCGAACTCGTCGAACAGGTCGAGGTAGCGGGGGGAGAGCTGGAGCCCGTTGGTGTGGATCCGGAGGTCGAGATCGGCCACTCCGTCGAGGGCCCGGGTGAGTTCCTCGCAGACGCGCCTCAGTCGTGCGGGTCCCGCCAGCAGTGGCTCCCCTCCGTGCAGGATCACTGACACGGAGGGCAGGGCATGGGTCTTGGCATGCTCGGCCAGTCGCAGAGCTGTCCAGGAGATCGCTTCGTCAGAGATTGTTTTGGGGCGGGTGCGCCAGCTCTGATCAGCGTGTTCGTAGATATAGCAGTGGTCGCACGCAAGATCACACCTGCTGTGGACCTTCAGAACGATCTCGCGGAATGGGACCAGGGGTCCTGTCATTACGCCAGTCTAGAGGGCCGAGTTGAAGCTCGAAACGCGTGCGACACGGGTGCCCGGCATGGGGACCACACGGCCGAGCTTCTTGGCGACACCGGCGTCGCGTACATCGATCTCTGCGAGGGGGATCCGGTTCTTCTTCGCAGCGGCGAAGGTGACAGAACTCTGATAGGTCACGACGGCCGTCCTTGATCATGTTGTGCAGGGGGAAGACACGGCACCGTTGCAGTGTCAGCGGCTCGACTTTACCCTCATGAACTCTCGCGGCAACTCGGCGCGGGCAGCCGAGACGAAAGCGTTGCGAGGAATTCACGAGGCGATACGGAACACACTGTTCCGCCGGTTGAGTGACAACAAAAACAGCAGACGGGGCGCGCATGGCCGACTTCAACGGACCACTGCACAGCATGGTCTTCCGCAACGCTGACCTGCCGGTTCTGTTCCATCACGCGGACGGGATCGCCATCGAACGGCAGCGGGAGGCCGTCAACACCACCCGCCTCCAGCTGGTGCTGCTGGTCCTGGGCGCCGGGCTGGCGTCGCTGCCCTGGCAGTGGAAACCGGTGGGTTCGTTCCAACTCGTGGGCGCTCTCAGCGCGTTGGCGTACGGGGGTGTGCTCTTGGTCACCTACCGCTCCGCGGGCCAGAAGGCGAAGTCGCACTGGCAGCTCAACCGTTCGGCAGCGGAGTTCATCAAATCGATGTCCTGGCGCTACGCCGTCCACGGTGCGCCCTTCGACTCCGGGGCCGCCGACCCGTCGGGGTTGTTCACCGCCCGGATGGAGGCAGGACTGGCGGAGTTGAAGAAGGTCGGCTGGGAGGACCCGCGGGACGGCGGAGACAGTGGCGACAGCTGGGGCGGTGGCGACGGAGCACTGGTGACGGCCCCCATGCGGATGCTGCGCGAGAAGCCGTTCACCATCCGCAAGGAGACCTACGTCAGGGACCGGCTGATCGAGCAGCGGAACTGGTACCACCGCAGAACGGTGGTCTCGCGCCGCGCGACCACCTTCTGGTCGGTCACCATCGCCCTGCTGACCCTGCTGGCCCTCCTCCTCGCCGTGCTGCGGAGCTTCTCGGTCACCGAATCCTCTTCCGTACCGGGGCTGTTGTCGGCGGCCGCCGCGGCCTGTCTGGCGTGGAGCGAGATACGGCGCCATCAACCCCTCATATCCGCCCACTCGTTGGTGGAGGAGGACCTGGCGACCCTGCATACGGCGATGGAGACGATGGTCACGGAGGAGCAGTGGGCGAACGCGGTGTACGAGACCGAGCGCATCGTCTCGCCGCAGCACACCGACTGGCTGGTGCGGCACCGCAGTTGATGTCCCGGTCTGGAGGAGCCTCAATTCTCAGGCGCGCTCGACGCCTTCGCACCAGATCACCGTGACCGGCTTCCCGCGCTCCCGGGCGTAGCGCACGATGTCGCCCGTGCCGCCGAGCCCGCGGGCCGGGAGGCCGTCCCAGACCGCCAGCAGACGGTCGCAGTGGTCGGCGATATAGGTACCCGCCGCGTAGTAGGCCTCGTCGGTGGAGTGCGGGAAGGCCATCCGGACCTCGCTCGTGGCCCGGTCCTTGAGCCGTCGGTAGTCGGCGAGTTCCTCCGGGCCGTCGAAGGTGTCCTCGTAGTCACCGCTGGGGATGACGACGGTCAGGTCCGCGTCGTGGTCCAGGGCGAGCGTCGCGAAGAGCTGGTCCGCGCCCACGGCCAGGCTGGAGAGCGCCTCCATCGAACCCGTATGGGTGCGGAGCGCGGCCTGGACGGCGGCTCTGATGTGCGCGTAGGCCTCGGCCGGGATGTTCCTGTGGCCGGTCACTCCGATGCGTTTCACTGCTCCGCAGCCCCCCGCTCCCTCTGTGGCCCGCCGCCCGGCATTCTCTCAGAAACCGGCGGGAGCGAGCCCCTGTCCGGGAATTCGGACAGGGGCTCGCCCACTGCCGGCCACGGGTCCGCGGTACCCGTGCCGCGCCGTTCTCAGTACCGCTTTCAGTGCCGTTCTCAGTACCGCTTTCCGTGCTGTTGGTGCTGTTGGTGCCCGTGCGTGCCCCGGTCAGAGGATGGTGACTCCGTAGGCGCTCAGGGCCTCGGTCACCGGCTGGAAGTACGTCGTACCACCGGAGGTGCAGTTGCCGCTGCCCCCGGAGGTCAGCCCGATGGCGGCGTTGCCGGAGTAGAGCGGGCCGCCGCTGTCACCGGGTTCGGCGCAGACCGTGGTGCGGATCAGGCCGGAGACGACGTCGCCGCCGCCGTAGTTGACCGTGGCGTTGAGGCCGGTCACGGAACCGCTGTGGATGCCCGTGGTCGAGCCGCGACGGGTGACGGACATGCCGACGGTGGCGTTGGCCGCGCGCGTGATGTCGACACTGCCGACCGTGCCCGGGTGGGCGATCGAGGTGTTCGAGTACCGCACGATGCCGTAGTCGTTGCCCGGGAAGCTCGTTCCGGTCGTCGGGCCGATGCTCGTCCCGCCCGAGGAGGTGTACCAGGCCGGGCTGCCCTCGGTGCAGTGTCCCGCCGTCAGGAAGTAGTACGTACTGCCGCTGACGACGTTGAATCCCGCCGAGCAGCGCCAGCTGTTCGTGTAGACGGCGTCGCCACCGGAGATGAGCTTGGAGAGGGTGCCGGGGGTGCGCTCGATGTTCAGGGCGCCCGCGTTGGCCCCGGCGGACTGCTTGATCTTGGCGATCTCGGCCTGGGAGACGGTGCTGTCGACCGTGACGACAAGGTCATTGCTGGCTTTGTCGACATACCAGGCGGTGCCCGCCACATCGGCGTCGAGAACGGCGTCACTCGCCGCGGCGAGCTGGTTGGCGCTGAACGTACCGGCGGAGTCGGCGTTCGCGGCGGGTACCACGAACGCCGCGGCGGCGACGAGTCCCGTGGTCACCGCGAGCAGACGGGTGCGTCTGGCAATGCCACTGCGTGGGGTGGTGCGCTTGATCCTCACTTGTCGTTCCTCCCGAGGGGAATCGGGGGCCCTGTGGTGGGGTTCCGGGCCCGTGAGGCGCAGCCGGGGCGTGACCTGTCCGGGTTTCGGACGGGCCCAACAGCCTCGACCGGCGCTGCTCGGGAGTATTGGCGGCCTCAACTCGCCGCGCAAGAGGGCCTTTTGGCTGCGGGTTAAGCCGTGGGGCGGGTGGGGCGGGAGGGGTCCCGTGCGGCGGGTGTCAGCCGGCGCGGAGCGTGCGTTCACCCGCTTCCGACGGAGGCCTGAAGGGTGTTGCCGGGCGGCGCGAACGAACAGCCGCTGATCAGCCTTTCCGTACGGGATCCGCCAGCCCCAGATGTGAGCGCAGGGTGGCGCCCTCGTATTCCGTGCGGAAGGCTCCACGCTCCTGGAGGAGCGGGACGACCCGGTCGACGAAGTCGTCGAGACCGCCCGGGGTCAGATGCGGCACCAGGATGAAGCCGTCCGCCGCGTCCGACCGCACGAAGGTGTCGAGCGTCCCGGCGACGGTCTCCGGGCTGCCGATGAAGGACTGCCGGGTGGTCGTCTCGATGACCGTCTCCCGGATGGACAGCCCCTTCTCCTCGGACAGCGCCCGCCATGTGGCCGCGACGGCGAGCGGATCGGCGATCCTCACCCGGCCCTGGGCCGGCGCGGAGTCCGGATCGGGGTCGATGTCGGGCAGCGGACCGTCCGGGTCGTACGCGGAGAGGTCGCGGCCCCAGACCTGTTCCAGGGCGAGGATCGCGTTCTGCGGCGAGACCTGCTGCCGTCGGATCTCGACGGCCCGCTCCCGCGCCTCCCCGTCGGTGTCGCCGAGGACGAAGGTGACCCCGGGCATGATCTTGAGATCGGCCGGGTCCCTGCCGTACTTCGCCAGCCGTGCCTTGGTGTCGGCGTAGAAGGCGCGGCCCGCCTCCAGTGTCCCGTGGCGGGTGAAGATGATGTCGGCGGCGGAGGCGGCGAACTCCCGGCCCTCGTCGGAGTCGCCCGCCTGGATGACCACGGGATGCCCCTGCGGGGAGCGCGGGACGGTGAACTCCCCCTCGATCTGGAAGTGTTCGCCGGAGTGGGCGAAGGGCCGGGGTGTGCCGTGCGGGACGCCGGGCCGGGGCGGTGTCCAGGAGTCCCACAACTCCCGGGCGGTGGCGAGGAATTCGGCGGCCCGCGTGTAGCGGTCGGCGCGGTCGAGATAGCCGCCGCGCCGGAAGTTCTCGCCGGTGAAGGCGTCGGAGGAGGTCACCACGTTCCAGGCGGCCCGGCCTTCGCTGAGGTGGTCGAGGGTGGCGAGCCGGCGGGCCAGTTCGTACGGCTCGTTGAAGGTGGCGTTCACGGTGGCGGCGAGACCGAGCCGGTCGGTGACGGCGGCCAGCGCGTTCAGCACGGTCAGGGACTCGGGGCGGCCGACCACGTCCAGGTCGTGGATCAGCCCCTTGTGCTCGCGCAGCCGCAGCCCTTCGGCGAGGAAGAAGAAGTCGAACTTCCCGCGCTCGGCGGTACGGGCCAGCCGCTCGAAGGAGGAGAAGTCGATCTGGGACCGGGAGCGGGGGTCGGTCCAGACGGTCGTGCTGTTGACCCCGGGGAAGTGGGCGGCGAGGTGCATCGGCCTGCGGCGTTCCGTGGTCATGAGGTCCCCTCGGCGAGCGTGTACTGGTTGGCCGGGCGGGCGAGGCCCAGGTGCTCGCGGAGCGTGCCGCCCGGATGGAAGGTGCGGAACAGCCCGCGGTGCTGGAGCAGCGACACGGTGCAGTTGACGAGCCGTTCGAGATCGCGCCTCGGCTCGGTGGGCGTGAGGTGGAAGCCGTCCACGGCGCCGGTGCGGTGCCAGTCGGTGATCAGCTCGGCGAGGTCGACGGGCCCGCCCCGGTAGTGCGGTCCGCCGGCGCCGGTCGTCGTACGGGGCGGGCTCTCCAGGCCGGGTTCCACCGGGCGTTCGCCGCCGCCGAGGTCGATGGTGAGCCCGGCGAGCACCCGCAGGGTGTCGGGGTCGCGGCCGTGGCGGGCCGCCCGTGACCGGAGCGACTCCCGGACCGCCGCCGCCTCCTCGGGCCGGCCGGCCCTGACCAGGACGACATCGGCGTGGCGCGCGGCGGTCTCCGCGCTGTGGCCCTCGGTCGCGTCGATCACGGTGACGGGACGGCCCTGCGGCGGCCTCGGCACGATGGCCGGGCCCCGGACCGTGAAGAAGGCGCCCTCGAAGTCGACATAGTGCAGCTTGTCGCGGTCGATGAAGCGCCCTGTCGATGTCTCGCGGATCTCGGCGTCGTCCTCCCAGCTGTCCCAGAGCCTGGCCGACACCTCGGCCACCTCCCCCGCCTCCCGCCACAGGGCCGCGGCGGGTGCGGCGGACCGGCGGCCGAAGAGCGCTGCCTCCGCCTCCGAGGCCGACACGTCGACCAGCCAGCCGGCCCGGCCGCGGCTCACCCAGTCCAGGGTGGCGACGGCCGAGGAGACGTGGAACGGCTCGGTGTGGGTGGTCGTGACGGTCGGTACGAGACCGACGCGTCCGGTGGCGGGTGCGACCCGGGACAGCACGGCGAGCGCGTCGAGACCGGGCCGCCCGAAGGAGTCCTGGAGGGTGATGAAGTCGAGCGCGCCGCGTTCGGCGAGCCGGGCGAGTTCGACGTACCTCGCCGCGCCGTAATGCGCGGCGTCGTGACGCGGCGGACCGCCTATCTCGGCGGCGAGTCGCAGGGGGCGGATGACGGGCATGGCGGGCCTTACCTTTCAGCCGCGGGCACGGCGCACGGCCCGTCGGGCGATGGAGGAATCTGCGCGAGGGGAGGCCGCTCCGGGCCGCCGGCGGGGCGGAACAGCCCACCGAGCAGGGTGAGCGCGGCCCGCGCGGTCGCGTCGTTCTGCCGGAACGCCGGTCCGCCCGTACGCGGCCGGGTGAAGGCACCGCTCGACCGGGCGGTGGTGTACGGACCGAGCGCGAAGCGCCGCGGATGCGGGCGGCCGTCACGTTCCAGGAGCCGCCCGTCGCCGGGGTCGACCCTGACCAGACCGGCCGCCGAGGTCGTGGCGGCCCCCTGCTCGTACAGGGCGCGCAGCAGTGGACTGCGGGTGCGCGCCGGGGACGGGTCGGGAAGCCGCGCCTCGGCCAGGGCGCGGGCCTCCACGTACTCCCCCGGTACGGCCGCGCTCCCGGCCCGGAAGACTCCGCGCCGCTCGTCGGCCTCGACCGTCATGTCCGCGCCGAGGAAGCGGACGATCCCGGCCCGCGAGAGCGCGAGCAGCTGGCGCAGCCGGGGGCCGGGCGGCCCCGAGGCGAGGTAGCTGAAGAAGCCGTGCCACCGGCCGCCCGGGTCACCGAGGTCCCCGAGCCGGATCAACTGCCCGTAGACGGAGAGCAGTCCGAGGAAGACACCGAGGTCCGCGCTGTGGGACGGATCATGACGGCGGCGCAGATCGGCGCCGATGTAGCCGCGCAGCCCTTCCTGGAGGGCGTCGTACGAGGGGAAGGCCAGCCCGTTCAGCGGCCGGTCGAGGGCGTCGAGATCGAGCCGGTCGGCGGGGTCCGGCACGGCCGCCGCGACCAGCGCCGCCAACTCCGGACTGCCGGGTTCGGCGGCCGCGTACTTCTCCTCGAAGTCGGTCCAGCCCACGCGGGTGCGTCCGGGATGGGCGGTGAAGAGGCGGTGGTAGTGCGCGAATCCGAGCTCCTTGTCGACCAGCGGCCGGATGTCGCGCCGGTAGTCGGGCGACTCGGGTCCGCTCAGCAGCGCGTCGATCTGCGCGGGGCCGAGGAAGCGGGGCAGCGGGGGCCGTTCGCCCGTCAGGCCGTAACCGATCTTGGAGTGGTACGGGACACCGCGCCGCGACCCGACGTGCAGGACCGGTTCGTGTCCGGAGGGGTGGTAGACCAGCTCGCCGCCGTCCTCGCCCGCGTCCCCCGAGTAGCGGCCGCCCCGGCCTTCGGTGAGGAGCGCCATCAGGTCCACGAAGGCCAGTCCGAAGCCACGGACGATGACGGGCTCGCCGGCGGGCAGGGCGGACAGATCGCTGTCGGCGGTGAAGTCGGGCGGCAGATGGACCAGCCCGTGCCGCCGCGCGAAGGACGTCAACTCCCGCTGTTCCGCGTCCGGTTCGCCGTCGAGATGACCGAGGGTCAGTACGACGAGATCGGCGTGCAGCGGTGCGGTACGGCCCGCCAGACGGACGCGCTGCCGGCCGCCGCGCGGCCCGGTGACGCTCAGGGCGCTGGTGCGGTGGCGGTGGACGGTGATGCCGGGCGGGAGAGCGGCGACGGTCTGTTCGTACACCCAGCTCAGATAGGCGCTCTGCACCCGGCGGCTGGGGAAGGCCTGACCGGTGAGGGCGGCGATCTCCGCACGGAGCCCGGACCCGGACCCGGAACCGGACTCCGCGCGTTCGGACTCGGCGCGTTCGGAGTCGGCATGTTCGGAGTCTGCGTGTTCGGACTCCGCGCGTTCGGAGTCCGCGGACAGCCGCGCACGGCCCTCGCGGATGTCCCGCGCCCACTCGTGCAGCGCGGGTCCCTCCCGTACCGGCCCGGCCATGGACACCGAGTCGTCGGTGAACATGGTGACGTCCTCGGCCATGGAGTTCATCCAGAGCAGCGGCGACTGGTCACGGCGCCAGATCCGCCCAGCGCCCGGCGCGTACGGGTCCACCAGGTGGATGTCCAGCGGCAGACCGTCGTACAGGGAACGCGCGTTGGCGGCGAGCCGCTCCAGGAATCCCGTGCCGCGCGGACCCACGCCGACCACGACAAGAGACGGGCGCACAGGCGGGATACGGACGGTGTCCGGTGACAGGGGCATGCGAAGGCTCCGTGGATACAGAGATCGAACACGGGAAGTGCCTTCACAGAAACGCAGCCGGACCGAGCCCCTCAGCACGATCCGCTGTCCGTCAGAGGCTAAGCGCCGCGTACGGCCCGCTGTCAAGCCTGTCCGAACTGTGAACCATCCGTCTCAGGGACGGTTGACGCGGAAACGGATGCCTGTTCCACTTGCCCCATGCATCCGCAGCAGTGGCTGGTCACCCGCTCCCACATCGACTTCGGTCGAGTGTGGTCCTCGTCCTGTTGAGCTGACGCCCTGCACGGCCTCCCGCGTTTCCGGCGCTCGCGCGCCGTCTCCCGCGTGCCTTCACACGCAGAGCACCACGCTCGGCTCCCCTCGCTTTTCCTCCCTCTCCTGGCTCTCCTGCTCTCCTGCGTCTCCCGGTCGCGACGTCAGCAGCTGCAGTCGCAACACTCGCAGGAATCACAACAGTCACAGCTGTCCAATTTGTGGCAGCAGCCTTCACGCTTCTTGCGCGACCACGGGCCCTCGTACTCGCTCGCGCAGCAGAGTTTGCAGGTGCAGCAGAGTCCGACGAAGGCGGCGCAGCCGGCCCAGAAGCCGCGCCTGCCCGGCTTCGGCGATCCCGGTTCCGGCTCCGGATTCGGCCCGAGACCGGGCGGCGTCCTGCCGGGGCCACCAGGTCCGCCGGGCGCACCCGGGGTCCCGGCGTACGGATTTCCGCCGTACGGATTCCCCCCGTACGGCCCGTCGCCGTGTCCGTCGCGTCCTCCCTGGCCACCATGTTCACCATGTCCGCCGTGCGCACAGCCCGTCGTGCCGAAGGCGCGGTCCACCGAGGCGCGCAACTCGTGCGCCAGCAGCACATGCGCCAGCCTGCCGTCGGTGAACTCCGCGTCCCGCAGCGCGAGCCGGATGCCGTGCACCGCGTCGTCGGCGAGCCGCCGGGCCTCCGTGCCCGACGTGCCGGTCGCCGTGAGCGGGTTCCACGCACCCGACGCCGCGTCAGCTCGCTGGTCCTCCACGGCGTCCAGCAGATGCGCGAGCCGCCCGAAGAGCCGTCCCGCCTCTGCCAGCGGCCGTTGGTTGCCCGGCCGCCCCGCCAGTACGGCGGTGTGCGCGAAGGCGGCGGCTGTGGCCGACTCGGTCGGTTCCGTGACGGTGAGGATCGGCGTACCGAGCCCGGCCAGCGCCTCGATCTCCGGCTGCCGGTCGACCGCGTCGACCAGTACGGCCGTATCGAAACCCAGCTCGACGCCGCCGCGCGCGCCCGCCCGGTCCCAGCCGGTGGCGACGCGGCGCGCGGCGGCGGCCAGCGGCCGGCGCTTCAACAGGCCGTCCCGGTCGGCGACGTGGTCCCGCACCTTCGCCGATGCGAGGACGAGCGACACGGTGGCGGCGAGACGCGCGCCCTCACCCCGGGCTACCGGCGCGGTGCGCATCCCGCGCAGCGGACAGGGCCCGGCGGTTCGCCGCTGATCCGCGGTGCGCTCGGTCTGAGCCTCCGTCAGGACCGAGACGATCAGCCCGTCGTAGTTGGTGACGACCCGGGAGAACTGCCCGTGGTCGGAGCGAAGTGCCAGGCACAGCCCGCAGAGATGGGCCATCCACTCGGTTTTGAGGCCATCGGTGAGCCGATGACCGCATGGTTTGACTATTCCGAACACGACCGTCCCCCGGTGAGTCGTAACACAGGTGCGCGCGCATCGTACCGAGGCGTCCGTTCACCCGTATGTGCTCAGCATCACCCGAGTGGCCGGAAGATCATATTTTGTACCGTGCCAGCGCCCTTACCCCGGAAGAACCTTGACGAACCGCCACATCTTCTGCACCAGTACCGTCACGAATCGTCTGCGCGCCGACTATCTACTTGGCGCGCAATCCGCATCATGGACGACGATGGGGATAGGAAACGACTTGTGACCGCGGTGAAAGGAGGCGTCCATGGGATCTGTGCGCAAGGCGAGCGCCTGGCTGGGCCTCGTTGAGGACAACGACGACCGTTACTACGACGACGAGTACGCCGAGGAAGCGGAGAGCGGCGACAGCTGGAAGACCGACCCCCGGGTACGGATCGCTTCCGAGCCCGCCCCGGGAGGGCAGGACCGCAGGATCGCGACCGTCTCCCCGGACAGCTTCCGGGACGCCCGCGCCATCGGTGAGCTCTTCCGGCAGGGCGTCCCGGTCATCATGAACCTCACGGCCATGGAGTCCGCGGATGCCAAGCGGGTGGTGGACTTCGCCGCCGGGCTGATCTTCGGACTGCGCGGCTCGATCGACCGCGTGGCCACCCGGGTCTTCCTGCTGAGCCCCGCCGACACCGAGATCCTCACCGGCGATGCCGGGGGCCGCGCACAGGACGGCTTCTTCAACCAGAGCTGAGCAAGGCGCTCACCGGTTCCCGCCGGTTCGCCGGAAGTCCCGGTTCACGGGTCCCGGTTCACCGGAAGGCATCGAGACCGGTGAGCGCCTTGCCCAGGACGAGCTGATGCATCTCGACGGTGCCCTCGTAGGTCAGCACCGATTCGAGGTTCGTCGCATGCCGCATGACCGGGTACTCCAGCGAGATGCCGTTGGCCCCGAGGATGGTCCGCGAGGTACGGCAGATCTCGATCGCCTCCCGCACGTTGTTGAGCTTGCCGAAGCTGACCTGTTCGGGCCGCAGCCGGCCCGCGTCCATGCGCCGCCCCAGATGGTGGGCGAGCAGAATCCCCTTGTGCAGTTCGACCGCCATGTCGGCGAACTTGGCCTGGGTGAGCTGGAAACCGCCGATCGGCCGGCCGAACTGCTCACGCGTCTTCGCGTACTGGAGCGCCGACTCGAAGCTCGCGCGCGCGGCGCCCATCGAGCCCCAGACGATTCCGTAACGGGCGTGGCTCAGACAGCTGAGCGGCCCGCGCAGTCCGGTGACCTCGGGGAGTACGGCGTCGGCCGGGAGCCGTACGTCGTCGAGGACCAGCTCGCTGGTGACCGAGGCCCGCAGCGACCACTTGTGGGTGATCTCGGGGGCGGAGAAACCGGGGCTGCCGGCCGGGACGAGGAAGCCCCGGATGCCCTCGTCGGTCTGCGCCCAGACCACGGCGACACCGGCCACCGAGCCATTGGTGATCCACATCTTGCGCCCGCTGAGCACCCAGTCGCCGCCGTCGCGTTTGGCGTGGGTGCGCATCCCGGCCGGGTCGGAGCCGTGGTCGGGCTCGGTGAGTCCGAAGCAGCCGATGATCTCGCCCGCCGCCATGCCGGGCAGCCACTGCCGCTTCTGTTCCTCGGAGCCGTAGCGGTGGATCGCGTACATGGCGAGCGAGCCCTGGACGGAGACGAGGGAGCGGATACCGGAGTCGGCGGCCTCCAACTCCAGGCAGGCGAGCCCGTACTGGACGGCGGTGGCGCCCGCGCAGCCGTACCCCGTCAGGGACATGCCCAGCGCGCCGAGCCCGCCGAGTTCCCTGGCCAGCTCGCGGATGCCCGGCAGTTCGCCGCGTTCGTACCACTCGGCGATGTGCGGCAGGACCCGGTCGGCGGCCCAGGCGCGCACGGTGTCCCGGATCGCCAGGTCCTCCGGGTCGAGCAGATCGTCGAGACCGAGCGGATCGCCGGGGTCGAAGGGCGGGGGCTTGGCGGCGGACGGTTCGGACATGGGAGACCTCCGGCGGCTCGCGCGGCTCGGGCCAGCGATTAATTAGCAGTGCTAGTCGTGCTGGCTGGCGACGTTACGGCTCAGTGTGCCGCTCGTCCAGACCCGCCCCGCCGGTGCCGCGCGGGCTGCGGCCGTCTCGTGCCCTGCCCGGCGCGTGGGGACAGACCGGACAGGATCTAACCGGGGCCGCGGCCGGCCGGAACGGCCGTTTCGGAGGGCTCGCGGCTCTCCAGTGGCCGACGCTGCCGCGGCGGCCACTGCTGTTCGGACGGACTCGCCTCCCGTGCCTCGTACGGCTCGTGCGGCTCCTGCCCGTCTCGCGTCTCGTACGGCTCCTCCGCCTCGTACGACTCGCGTGTCTCCGGCGTCTCGTCGGCGTCGGGGTCCGGGCACTCCATGACCTTCGGCAGCCGCAGCGCGGCCAGTGCGCCGAACAGCAGCAGGCCCGCGCTGACCAGGAGCGTCACATGCAGGCCTTGCACGAACGAGTGACGTGCGGCGTGCCGCAAGGACTCCCCGACGGGGCCGCCCAGCCTGGCCGCCACCGCGTAGGCCTCGCCGAGCGACGAGGACGCCGCCGTCTCGGCGGTCCCGGGGACGCCCTTCACCGACGACAGCGCGGGCGCGTACGTCGCGTTCATGACGCTGCCGAGCAGGGCGATCCCCATGCCCGCGCCCAGTTGGTAGGACGTCTCACCGATGGCCGCGGCCCCGCCCGCCTGTTCGGCGGGAGCCTCGCTCAGCATCGACTCGTACGCGCCGAAGAGCGTGGTCTGGAGTCCGAAGCCGAGCAGGACGAAGCCCGTGGTCAGCAGCGCGGGGCGGTCGTGCTGGCCCATCTGGACCAGCAGCAGGACGGCGGACGCCGTGAGGACGAAGCCCCAGGCCACCATCCGGCGCGGGCCCACCCGGCGCAGCGTGGCGGAGCCGGTGACGCCCGCGGCCATCGCGGCGAAGGTGAGCGGCAGCAGCCGCAGCCCGGTCTCCAGCGGGCTGAGCCCCAGCACCAGCTGGAGGTACTGGACGGCGATCAGTTCCAGACCGACCAGGGCCAGCATGGCGAGGACGATGCAGCCGACGGAGGTGGAGAACGTGGGCTTGGCGAACATCCGCATGTCGATCAGTGGGTGCGTCCGGCGGCGTTGTCTGCGGACGAAGAGGACCATCAGAGCGGCGCCGAGACACAGCGGGACGAGTGTCAGGGGGCTCAGCGGCCCCTCGCCGGCACCGAGCCGCTTGATGCCGAAGACCAGCCCGAGCACTCCGGCGGCGCCCATCAACGCGCCCAGGACGTCCCAGGGCCCGTCGCCGCAGCCCTTCGACTCCGGCAGCACCACCCGGCCGAGCGGCAGCAGGACCGCCAGCAGCGGGATGTTGATCAGGAAGACCGAGCCCCACCAGAAGTGTTCGACGAGAAAGCCGCCGAGGACCGGGCCGACGGCCGCCCCGACGGCGGCGACCGCCGTCCAGATGCCGATGGCCATGGCCCGCTCGCGCCGGTCGGGGAAGACCGCCCGCAGGATGGACAGCGTCGCGGGCATGATCATCGCGCCGCCGACGCCCAGCAGGGCGCGTGCCCCGATCAGCACTTCGGGCGAGTGGGCCAGGGTCGCGACAGCCGAGGCGGCCCCGAAGAGGCCGTACCCGAGCAGCAGCACCCGCCGTCGTCCGATGCGGTCGCCGAGCGTGCCGAAGAGGATCAGCAGTGAGGCACACACCAGCGGATACGCGTCCACGATCCACAGCAGCTCGACCCCGCTGGGGTTGAGGTCGGCGGAGACGGCCGGGACGGCCACGTGCAGCACGGTGGCGTCGAGTGCGACCAGCAGCAGGCTGACGCAGAGGACGACCAGGACGATCCAGCGGTGGGCACCATCGCCGACGCCACGCAGGCGTGCTCCGGCCGCGGTGGTCCCGGACATCTGCGTACCTCCCAGTGCGTCCCTCGCGCTCGGCGGTCCGACGGGGACACGAATCCCTCAGGGCGGCCCGGCATCGACGGGCGAGTGAGCCGTCAGCGTACGCGAGTCATCGCGTGTGGCGCGTGGTGCATCTCTCACCGTCCCGACCAGGGAGTGTGGCGTACGCCACGTCACCCGCGCCAGGACCGGGGGCCCCGGGCGTGCGCGAGCAAGAGGGAAATTCCGCGCGACGCCACGGTGAACTAATTCCACTTCCACACAAAGACAGTTCCGGGAACGGTATGACGCTGAATAGGGTCGAAGGTCACTTCGATTTCGGGAACCGTCCCGGATAAACAGTGACCTGAGACATACTCCACATCACATCGTCATCACAAAGAGACCTGATCGACCTGCTTGCTCACTCACTCGCTGTAACGTCCATTACGTGCGTACCGACATCTTTGCCCGCCTGGACCGGGAGCCGGAACCGCCGAAGATAGAGACCCCGCGGATGAGCCGCACCCGCAAGTCTCTCTTCGGCGGCACGTTGGCGTTCTATCTCGCCATCGTCGTCGCTGTGCTCGTCTCGTCCTGGCTGGTGACCCTCGACTGGAAGGTCATGCTGTTCCGGCCCTATCAGCAGTGGCCGGACCTGCATGCCTTCCTCGACTACTTCGTCGTGCTCGGCCAGCGCGGCCCCACCGCCGTGATGATCGCGGCCTGGCTGGGCTGGCGCTCCTGGCGCCAGCACACGCTGCGGCCGCTGCTGGCCCTCGGCGCGGCCCTGCTGCTGCTCAATGTGACCGTCGGCGCGGTCAAGCTCGGTCTTGGGCGGCTCGGCCCCCACTACGCGACGCGGATCGGCTCGGCCGAGCTCTACGCGGGCGGCGATATATTTCCTTCGGGACATACCGCCAACGCCGTCGTGACCTGGGGAATCCTGGCCTATCTGGCCACCACGCCACGGGCCAGGCGCTACCTGTCGGTCCTGTCGGCCATAGTGGCGCTGGGCGTCGGGGCGACGACCGTGTACCTGGGGACGCACTGGCTGAGCGATGTGCTGCTCGGCTGGGCCGCGGGCCTGCTGATCCTGCTGGGACTGCCCTGGTTCGAGCCGCTGATCAACCGGGCCGAGCGGGAGATCTTCGCGGTCCGCGAGCGGTGGCGTGCGAGCCGCAGGCCGGTCCCCGCCATCCCGGTCGCGGCCGGAGGCCCGAGGCCGGAACCGGTACCGGTACCGCACGGTGCGTCCGCGCAGGAGGAGGAAGCACCACGCGAGGCCGTCGGAGCGGGGCACGAGAGTGTCGGAGCAGGTCACGGCGGCCACTCCACGGCCGGCCGAAACAGCGGAACCACACCTGGCACCCCCACCACCGGTGGTGGTGCCGGAACCCCCAGCACCGGCACCGCCGGCACTGGACAGCTGACCCAGGCCAGGCCGCACGCGGTCCGCTCGGAGCGGACCCCGACGACCCCGACCGGCAGCCGTCGTCCGCCGCACTCCCGCCCGCTGACGGGCGGCTGACAGGCCGGTCGGCGCCGGCCCCCGGGGACGGTACGCACAGCCTCTCCTCCGTATGAACGCCACGAAGGCCCCGGCCGGAGCCGGGGCCTTCGTACGTTTGCGGACCGCGTAGGCGGAGACACGGGAGCGAGGCGGGGACGGCCGCGCCCGGGGCGGGTTCAGCCGAGCCAGCAGCGGACGACGGTGCCCGCGTCGACCTCGAAGTTGAGCCGGCCCATGACGAACTCCATGGTGATGATCGAGCCCGGTGGCAGCGCTCTGACGGTGGTCCAGCCGCGCCCGCGGGCTCGGCTCTCGGCGCTCCCGGCGTCGAGGCCGACATAGGACTCGGGGTCGTCGTGGGGCTGCGCGGGAGGAGTCGGTATCGGTGCCATGACACTCACCGTAAGTGCCCGGAGACGGCGAAGGAAGCCGGACGGTCATCCTGGCGGGACGGTTCCCGTCCCGCCACCGGTCACACTTGTGTCACAGGATCTCGACGTAGGCCAAACGCCGACAACTTCACCCTAACGGGCCATTCACTCCCTACCGCTCAGTAATTCGATGACCCCTAAGATCACATAAATTTACGCTTTCCCAATTCCCCCCTATCCGGCACTCCTCCGACGCTCGTCCGAAATTGACCCGCCGTGGAGAATTTACGAATTCTCACGCTCCGCACGAGCTCAGAGCGCGTTGCGTAAGAGATGCGTAAAGGCCAGCCGGGCCGCCTTCACGTGTCACCCCCATGGACGAGAGATACGCGGGCCGCACTTCGGCCCGGGGGCGATCCGGTCGGCCGCGAACGCACGCCCGCCGGTTCGCCCCGTGTCCCGTCGGCGCGGCCCATCCCCCGTCGGCGCGACCCACGCCACGTCCGCTTCCCGAGCTCCGCTGCCACGAGCCACACGGAGCAACGCGTTTCAGCCACCCCATTGATTCGCTGATTTCCCGATTTGTCGACCTGTACACCCACCGATCAGCGGCCTCGCGTGTCCGGTCAACTTCCGTTCGCTCACCACGTGTTGGCACGGAATGAACCGTTCCGGCCGACGGATCCCCCGATGCGCCGGATGGTTCGATTTCCGTGCCCTTCCGTGCGTGACCCGGGCCACGGCTCACCCGTTGTCCTTTTACGAGCCGGGAACAGCCCGGTTTACGAGCCGGGAACAGCCCGGCCCACGCACCGAGTTCGAGGAGCCACCCCGTGCCGCGCATGCTCGACGTCAGCGAGGACGTACGCGCCGAGATCGGCGACGCAGAAGCCGATCGGCTGCTCACCGGCGAGAACTCCCCGGGAAGCTACGACTGCACCTCCTGCCGGACCCCCGGCGACTCCGAACAGGAGCGGACCAGCACCGTTCTGTTCGTCGGTGAGGAGACGGCCGTTCTCGCCTTCGCCCACGCCACCTGTATCCCCTCCCAGGTCGTCCAGGTCGCCGAGGACCAGCTCCAGGGCGCCGTCCGGAGCATCACCGGCGGCGAGACCCAGGAGCCCGGGGCGCCCGACGCGGCCCCCGGCCAGGCCGTTCTCGGTGTCACCAGCGGTCTGGTGCTGATCGAGGACGAGTTGCACCCCGCCCTGGTCGTCGAGCCCACCGCCCCGATCGCCCGGCCCGGCTCGGGGGGCACCAGCGACGAATTCCTTCAGCTCCTCGTGGAACAGGGCTTCATGCCGGTCGGCGATCTGAGCCAGGTGCCCGCGCCCCTGCCCGGCTGGTCCGTCCTGCTCGCCATGGGCCAGCTGCACGCCGTGCTCCAGCCCGGCACCGGCGGCGGCAGCCCGGTCGCCTGGTGGCAGGCCCACCAGCCGCTCCAGGTCACCGAGGGCTGGCGGACTGCCGCCAACAAGTCGCACACGGTGCTGGTCTTCGCCGCTCCGGTCGGCTCCATCGGCCAGCAGCCCCGGGAGGACCTGCTGCGCGACGCGCTGGAGAAGGCGGCGGTGAACGGGCGGCTGGTGGCCGCCGCGATGCCGCTGGCCGGGACGTGACATGACGGGCGCCGCGCGCACCGCCCTCCGGATGCCCGGACACCGGCCGGGGGCCACTGCTCCAACCGGGGCCGTTTCCCGCGGTATCCCGCATCCGGCGGACGAAGGGATCGTTGGCACGTACGTGCACTCCTCATACGACCCATCCCGCCAGCAGTACCAGAGCCAGATCCCTTCCATGCGCCCCGCGCAGGACGGAGCGGACGGGTTCTCCACGACACCGATCTACGACGCGCTGTACCTGGAGTTCCGCCGCTCCTTCCGCGCGCTGCCCGGTGACCGGAGCAATGAGGAGAATCTCGGCTTCACGGCCTTCGGCACCGGGCTGCACGCCGCTCATGGCGGGTACGGCGGATACGGCGGCCACAGCGGGGGGCTCGGGCACACCCCGTACATGGGGTCCTGGCAGCGGGACCCGCGCCAGCCGAACGGACGCCACGTCCCGGCGGCCCTGCCCCCGGGACCGCGCCGAGGCATCTGAGCGGACGCGGCACGGGCCCACCGCCCGGAGGCAGCGGCCGCCCGGTCCCCGGAAGCCGTGGGGCCCGGTACGGAATCATCCGTACCGGGCCCCACGGCTTCCGTCGCTTCCTACGTCACTTCTTCCGGCCGCGCTTCTCGCGCACCCGCACCGAAATGTGGATCGGGGTGCCCAGGAAGCCGAACTCCTCGCGCAGCCGGCGCTCGACGAACCGCCGGTAGCCGTGCTCGATGAAGCCCGAGGCGAAGAGCACGAAGCGCGGCGGCTTCGTCCCCGCCTGCGTACCGAACAGGATGCGCGGCTGCTTGCCGCCCCTGATCGGGTGCGGATGCGCGGCGACCAGCTCGCCGAGGAACGCGTTGAGCCGGCCGGTCGGGACCCGGGTCTCCCAGCCCTCCAGGGCCGTCTCGATCGCCGGGACCAGCTTCTCCATGTGGCGGCCGGTACGCGCCGAGACATTCACCCGCGGCGCCCAGGCGATCTGCGCCAGCTCCGTCTCGATCTCGCGCTCCAGGTAGTAGCGGCGCTCCTCGTCCAGCGTGTCCCACTTGTTGTACGCGACGACCAGCGCGCGGCCCGCCTCGACGGCCATCGTGATGATCCGCTGGTCCTGGACGCTGATGGACTCGCTGGTGTCGATCAGGACGACCGCGACCTCGGCCTTCTCGACTGCGGCGGCGGTACGCAGCGACGCGTAGTAGTCCGCGCCCTCCTGGAGGTGGACCCGGCGGCGGATGCCCGCGGTGTCGACGAACTTCCAGACGGTGCCGCCGAGCTCGATCAGTTCGTCCACCGGGTCACGGGTGGTGCCCGCGATCTCGTTGACGACCACCCGGTCCTCGCCCGCGACCTTGTTCAGCAGGGACGACTTGCCGACATTGGGCCGCCCGATGAGCGCGATCCGGCGGGGGCCGCCGATGGCGGTGCCGAAGGTCTGCGCCGGGGCCTCGGGGAGGGCTTCGAGCACCGCGTCCAGCATGTCGCCGGTGCCGCGGCCGTGCAGCGAGGACACCGGGTAGGGCTCGCCGAGCCCGAGCGACCAGAGCGCCGTCGCGTCGGCCTCGCCGCTCTGCCCGTCGACCTTGTTGGCGCAGAGCACGACGGGCTTGCCGGCCCGGCGCAGCAGCTTGACCACGGCCTCGTCGGTGTCGGTCGCGCCGACCGTGGAGTCCACGACGAAGACCACCGCGTCGGAGGCCTCGATCGCGTACTCGGCCTGGGCGGCGACGGAGGCGTCGATGCCCAGGACGTCCTGCTCCCAGCCGCCGGTGTCGACGACCTTGAAGCGGCGGCCCGCCCACTCGGCCTCGTAGGTGACACGGTCGCGGGTGACGCCCGGCTTGTCCTCGACGACCGCCTCACGGCGGCCGATGATCCGGTTCACGAGAGTCGACTTGCCGACATTCGGGCGGCCGACGACGGCGAGGACGGGCAGCGGGCCGTGACCGGCCTCGCCGATCGCGCCCTCCACGTCCTCGGGCTCGAAGCCCTCCTGCGCGGCAAGCTCCATGAACTCCGCGTACTCGGCATCGCCAAGCTCTCCGTGCTCGTCGCCGGAGTCGATCTGGTCGTTCATGAAGTCCGTACCTCGTTCATCGTGATCGGTGCGCCGCGGCACGCGGCGCACTACTCAAGTCGTGCCGGGGAAAAACATCCCCTACCGCCCGGTGAAACGTCTGGCGCTTCCCAGGTGAGCGGTCAGTCGTTCCTGGATCCGCTCGGTGGCCTCGTCCAAGGCCTTGCGGGTGCGCCGCCCGCTTCCGTCCCCCGCCTCGAAGGGGTCACCGAAGACGACGTCCACGCGGCTGCGCAGCGCGGGCAGCTTCGGTATCAACCGTCCAGGCTTCTCCGTACTTCCCAGCACCGCGACCGGGACGATCGGTGCCCCCGACCGTACGGCGAAATACGCGAGCCCGGCGCGCAGCGCGGCGAAATCGCCCTCGCCCCTGGTGCCCTCGGGGAAGATCCCCAGCACACCGCCCTCCTCGAGCACCCTGAGCGCGCCGGTGATCGCGTTGCGGTCGGCGACCCCTCGGTCCACCTTGACCTGCCCGACGGACCGCAGGAACGGGTCGAGCGGGCCGATGAACGCTTCCTTCTTGATCAGGAAGTGCACCGGCCGGGGCGAGGTGCCGATCAGCATCGGTCCGTCCACGAAGTGCGCGTGGTTGACGGCGAGGATCACGGGACCGCTCGCCGGAACCCGCCAGGCGCCCAGCACCCGGGGCTTCCACAGGCCGTACATCAGCCCGATGCCGATGCCACGTCCCACCGCCGCGCCCTTCTCGGAGGGCGCGGCAGCCCTGACGGCCGGTGTGCCCCTCCTCACGGACGGCGCGGTCTCCCTCGCGGACGGTGCGCTCACTTGGCGGCTCGCTTCTCCTCGACCAGGGTCACGACGCACTCGATGACCTGCTGGAGCGTGAGATCCGTGGTGTCCACCTCGACCGCGTCCCCGGCCTTGGCGAGCGGGGACGTCTTGCGGCTGGAGTCGGCCGCGTCCCGCCTGACCAGCGCGTCCTTGGTGGCGGCGACATCGGTCGCCTCCTTGCCCTTCAGCTCACCGCTGCGACGGGCGGCGCGCGCCTCCGGGGAGGCGGTGAGGAAGATCTTGATGTCGGCGTCCGGGAGGACGGTCGTACCGATGTCACGGCCCTCGACCACGATGCCGTTCTCGGCGGCCTTGGCGATGGAGCGCTGGAGGTCGGTGACGACGGTCCGTACCTCGGGGACCGCGCTGACCGCGCTGACCTGGGAGGTGACCTCCTGGGTACGGATCGGAGCCGAGGCGTCCGCCCCGTCCACGGTGATCGTGGGGGCGTCCGGGTCCGTACCGGAGACGAGGACGGGCTTGGTCGCGGCGGTCGCGACCGCGGCGGCGTCCCGTATGTCGACACCGTTGCTGATCATCCACCAGGTCATCGCCCGGTACTGGGCGCCGGTGTCCAGGTAGCTGAGCCCGAGCTGGGCGGCCACGGCCTTGGAAGTGCTCGACTTGCCCGTGCCGGAGGGCCCGTCGATGGCGACGATCACGGCGGCCGGGGCGGTCCGGGCGGGGTTTGCTCCGTTTTCCACGGGGGGCGGACACCTTTCCTGGTTCACGGGGAGGCTGGGCGGAGGCGTCGATACGCCCCCACACAAGGTTACCGAGTACTCAGGACCGAAAATGCACCCGTTCGGCGGGACACCCTCCGGCGACCCCGCCCGTACCGGCCCCGCCCCACGGCAGCGGCCCGGGTCACCGAGCGGCGGCCGTGAGGCGGACGGCCTACTGCCGGATCGACCAGCCACGTTCCCGCAGGGACGCGGCCAGTACCGGGGCCGCCGCCGGTTCCACCATCAGCTGGACCAGACCCGCCTGCTGCCCGGTCGCGTGCTCGATACGGACGTCCTCCACGTTGACCCCCGCGCGGCTCGCGTCCGCGAAGATACGGGCCAGTTCACCCGGCTGGTCGCTGATCAGGACCGCCACGATCTCGTAGGCCGCCGGGGCCGCGCCGTGCTTGCCGGGCACCCGTACCCGGCCCGCGTTGCCGCGCCGCAGGACGTCCTCGATACCGGCCGCGCCGCCGCGCCGCTTGTCCTCGTCGGAGGACTGGAGCGCGCGCAGCGCCGCCACCGTCTCGTCGAGGTCGGCGGCGACCCCGGCCAGCACGTCGGCCACCGGACCCGAGTTCGCGGAGAGGATCTCGACCCACATCCCGGGGTCGGAGGCCGCGATCCGGGTGACATCGCGAATGCCCTGGCCACAGAGGCGTACGGCGGTCTCGTCGGCCTCCTTCAGGCGCGCCGCGACCATCGAGGAGATCAGCTGAGGGGTGTGCGAGACGAGGGCGACCGCCCGGTCGTGCGCGTCGGCGTCCATGACCACCGGCACGGCGCGGCAGAGCGCGACCAGTTCCAGGGCGAGGTTCAGCACCTCGGTGTCGGTGTCGCGGGTCGGGGTCAGCACCCAGGGGCGCCCCTCGAACAGGTCGGCACTCGCCGCCAGCGGCCCCGAGCGCTCCTTGCCGGCCATCGGGTGCGTACCGATGTACGCCGCCAGGTCGAGGCCGAGCGCCGACAGCTCGCGCCGGGGGCCGCCCTTGACGCTGGCCACGTCCAGATAGCCGCGGGCCACGCCGTCGCGCATCGCCGTGGCGAGCGTGGCGGCGACGTGCGTGGGCGGTACGGCGACGATCGCGAGGTCGACGGGCCCCTCGGGCGCCTCGTCCGTCCCCGCGCCGAGCGCGGCGGCGGTGCGCGCCTGGGCGGGGTCGTGGTCGACCAGATGGACGGTGACCCCGCGGCCGGCCAGTACCAGCGCCGCCGAGGTGCCGATCAGGCCCGTACCGATGACGAGGGCGGTTCTCATTGAGCGATGTCCTTGCGAAGGGCGGCCGCGGCGCCGAGGTAGACGTGCGCGATCTCGGACTTGGGGCGATCGGACTCTATGTGCGCGAGGATGCGGACGACGCGCGGCAGAGCGCCCGCTATATCCAGTTCCTGGGCGCAGATCAGGGGAACGTCGACGATACCGAGGCCGCGGGCGGCCGCGGCCGGGAAGTCGCTGTGCAGATCGGGCGTGGCCGTGAACCAGATGCTGATCAGGTCGTCCGACTTCAGCTCGTTGCGCTCCAGGATCGTCGCGAGGAGCTCCCTGACCTGCTCGTCCATGTGCCCGGCTTCATCCCGCTCCAGCTGGACGGCCCCACGAACCGCTCGTACCGCCACGACGTTCTCCTCAGTGATCGACTGCTCCGTTCAGCCTAGGGCCTCTCGTATGGATCTTGCCGGGCTCGCGTGCCCTGGCACCGCGCCTCGCCGCGTTGTCGTCACTCCACGACGCTCCGCGTCGCCTCACTCCTCCGCCTTGCGATCCACAGCACCAGACCCCGCTCCCTGATCCGGCCTGACCCAGACGAAAGACCCTGGATCAGTGAATCCAAGGTCCCGTCCGGCGGGAACACCCGCCACTCTCGCCCCGGACGGCCGCGGCCGGCCGCCCGGACACGTGTGGCACGCCTTCGCGGCCGAACCGTCGTGCGGATCGGCCGTCCCGTCGTGCGGATCAGTCGTGCGGATCAGGAGTCCCGCCAGGAGTCCCGTAGGAATCCCGTCAGGAGTCCCAGAGCGCTCCCAGCGACATCAGGTCGCTGCGGTACTCGATCCGCTCCGTCCACTCCTTGGGCCAGGCGCCCGCGCCCAGGTGCGCCCCGGCGAACGCGCCCGCCAGGCAGGCGATGGAGTCCGAGTCGCCCCGGGTGCAGGCGGCCCGGCGCAGGGCCGTGACCGGGTCCTCGGGGAAGAGGAGGAAGCAGAGCAGACCGGTGGCCAGGGCCTCTTCCGCGATCCAGCCGTCGCCCGTCGCCAGGCACGGGTCGGTCTCCGGCGACTGTCCCGGCAGGGCCCGCTGGACGCGTTCGAGGACCTCCAGGCACTCGTCCCAGCCGCGGGCGATGAAAGCCTCCGGCGTCGGGTCGTGGGAGAGCGTCCAGAGGTCGCCGAGCCAGCGGTGGTAGTAGCGGTCCCGGTTCTCGTACGCGTACGAACGCAGATGACCCACCAGCCCGTGCGGCTCACCTCCCCGCGCCAGCAGGTAGACCGCGCGCGCCGTGAGGTCGGAGGCGGCCAGTGCCGTCGGGTGGCCGTGGGTGAGCGCCGCCTGCAACTGCGCCGCGCCCCCGCGCTGTTCGTCGCTCAGGCCGGGGACGAGTCCGATCGGCGCGACACGCATATTGGCGCCGCAGCCCTTGGAGTGGACCTGGCTGGCCCGCTGCCAGGGCCGGTCGCTGTCGAGGAGCATGCAGGCGGTCATGCACGTACGGCCGGGGGCGCGGTTGTTGTCCGGCGAGTGGTACCAGCGGACGAACTCCTCGCGCACCGGCCGCTCCAGACGCACCGGTCCGAGCACGCCCCGGTCCATCGCGGTCCTGATGCCCCGGGCGAACGCGAGCGTCATCTGGGTGTCGTCCGTGACGAAGGCGGGATTCGGCAGTGGCATCTCGCGCCAGGGGCCGCACTTGGCGAGGATCGACGGCACATCGTTGAACTCGGTCGGGAAGCCGAGGGCGTCGCCGAGCGCGAGCCCGAGCAGTGAGCCGGTGGCAGCCTGTTTGGTGATGGTCCTCGCGAGGATCATGCGGTCCGTCCTTCCGGTCGCAGAAGAGGTGGATGCAGCGTGGTGGCGGCGCCGGCGCGGTACAGCGTGGCCGGTTTGCCGCGGCCGCCCGTCCGGCGCGGGGGCCCCTCCAGCGCCTGGACGAAGCCGGGCGTGGTGAGGACCTTGCGGCGGAAGTTGGGACGGTCGAGCTCCACGCCCCAGACGGTCTCGTACACCTGCCGCAGCTCGCCGAGCGTGAACTCGGGCGGGCAGAAGGCCGTGGCGAGACAGGTGTATTCGATTTTGGATCCGACCCGGTCGTAGGCGTCGGCGAGGATGTGGTCGTGGTCGAAGGCCAGCCGCCCCAGGGCGCCGAACTCCGTCCACCGGGCGTGCGCGGCGTCCCCGCCGCCGCGCGGCTCGGGCAGATCCGGTACGAGTGCGGCGTACGCCACGGACACGACCCGCATCCTGGGGTCGCGGTCCGGGTCGCTGTACGTCCGTACCTGCTCCAGGTGGAGCGCGCCCGCGGTCTCCTCCGACAGGCCTGTCTCCTCGGCGAGTTCACGGCGGGCGGCCTGCCCGGCGGACTCCCTCGGCAGGACGAAGCCGCCGGGCAGCGCCCAGGCGCCCAGATACGGTTCCTCTCCGCGCTGGACGAGCAGGACGTGCAGCCGGCTCTCGCGGACGGTGAACACGGCGAGGTCGACGGTGACCGCGAACGGCTCGAAGGCGAAGGGGTCGTAGCCCTCGGGGACGCGCGGGGCCGGGGCGTGCTGGTCCCGGACGCGCAGTCCTTGCGCGCGCCGGCCGCGGGCGTGCGGCCCCCGGGTGTTCATCGTCGCTCCGGAAGGGGCGGGGTGAAGTCCCAGCCCCGGCCGAGCAGGCCGTCCACGGCGGCGACGGCGGAGGCTAGCCGCTTCTCGTGCGAGCCGCTCAGCAGCGTGAACTGACGGCCGGTACGGGCCAGTTCCGCCCCGAACCGTGCCGTCATCCAGGACCGCGGGGCGTCGGCGTCGCGCAGCCCGTCGTCCTCGAAGGCCACGCCCTCGTGGTCGGTGAGCAGCCACAGGTGATGAGGGACCAGGTCCGCGATCTCCTCGATCCGCGGATTGCGTTCCCCCAGGTAGCGCTCGTGCCAGACGGTCGTGGCGAAGGAGTCGGTGTCGCAGAACAGCACGGGCGAACCGGCGCGCGCCGCCGCGTTCTCCAACTGGTTCTGCCGCTCGGCGATCAGCGGGAACTCCTCCGAGGTGAAGGCGACGTCCGCCCACCGCGCCCCCGGCCGTTCGGCGCGCAGACGTGCCAGTTTGACCTCGCTGAACTCGCGCCCGTACTCCGGTACGTACTGGGTCCGCGCCCATACCCCGCCACGTCGCCGGTAATGGGCTGCGAGCGCCCGCGCCAGGGTGGTGGTGCCGGTCGACTCCGCGCCGAGCACCACGATGCGGCGGGTGAGGGCCGCGCGTACGGGCGGTGCGAGGAAGTCCCAGCAGCCGACCGGATCCTTGCGTACGGCCGTGCCGGAGACCGGGAAGACCGTACGGTCCGGGTCGACGCACTCGGACTCGGCGCCGAACCGCCGGCCCAGCTCGCGGCCGTACATCTCCGAGCTGAAGACGGCGTCCACGCGCTCGGGCACGGCGGCCCGGAAGACGGCCATGTGCGCGTCCCAGACGGCGGGGTCGCGCACATCCATGGGTACGTCGTCGACGGCGCCCACGACCCGTACGTCCGGATGGACCTCCCGCATCCAGCGGACCCGGTCGGCCAGCGGTACGGACTCCACGGAGGAGGCGCAGACCAGCACGGTCAGCCGCTCGCAGCGGTCCTGGGCGGTCCGTACGAGATGGTGGTGGCCGACGTGCGGGGGATAGAACTTGCCGAGCACCAGGCCGTGTTCGAAGGTGCTCACTCTCCGGTACGTCCTCGTCGTCATGCGACGGTCACCTCTCTCGGCCGCCGCCGCGCACCGGCCTGGTCACGGGACCATTCGCGCAGCCCGACCAGGCAGAGGGCCAGGAAACCGACGTAGAGCAACGAGGTCAGGTAGAGGCCCTTGTGCGCGTAGAGCGGGATGTACACGACGTCCGCCGCGATCCACAGCCACCACGACTCCAGCCGCTTGCGGCACTGTCCGTAGGTCGCCATCAGGGAGAGGCCGGTGGTCAGCGCGTCCCAGAAGGGCACGGTCGAGTCGGTGGCGCGGCTGAGGAGGAGCGTGAGACCGAATGTCCCCACCGCCCCCGCCGCGAGCAGCAGGCTCCATTCGGTACGGGTCGTGCGCCGCACCGGCATCGCGAAGTCCGGTCCACCCCCGTGGGTCCAGGTCCACCAGCCGTACCCGGCGAGGGCGATGAAGACGATCTGGAGCCCCGCGTCGGCGTACAGGCCGGCCTGGGTGAACAGCAGGATGAAGAAGAGGTTGTTGGCGATGCCGATCGGCCAGTTGGCGAGGTGCTGACGGGCCACGAGCCATACGCAGAGGGCGCCGCTGCCGAAGCCGAGGACCTCGGTCCAGCTGACCGGGGTGTCCAGCACGGTCACCAGCGGCCGCTGCAAGGGATCGAGGAACTCCGCGAGACTCACGCCCGCCTCCTTAATAGTCACTCTGACTATAAAGCTGAACGAGCCCGCTGTACAAGGCGAAAAGCCCGCGGCCAAGGGGCCACGGGCTCTTTCTTCCGTACCGCTGTCACCGGTGCCACCATGGGCAACACCGGCAACACCGGTCCATTCAGGGACGGTTGTCAGGCACGGTCGTCAAGGACCGTCCTCAGGGGCGGCTGTCAGGGGGGCTTACAGCCCCACTTCCTTCATCAGCATGCCGACCTCGGTGTTGGTGAGGCGGCGCAGCCAGCCGGACTTCTGGTCGCCCAGCGGGATCGGTCCGAAGGACGTCCGGACCAGCCGCTCGACCGGGAAGCCGGCCTCGGCGAGCATGCGGCGCACGATGTGCTTGCGGCCCTCGTGGAGGGTGACCTCGACCAGGTAGTTCTTGCCGGTGTTCTCGACGACCCGGAAGTGGTCGGCCTTCGCGTAGCCGTCCTCCAGCTGGATGCCGTCCTTGAGCCGCTTGCCGAGATCACGCGGGAGCGGGCCCTGGATCGCGGCGAGGTAGATCTTCTTGACTCCGTACCGGGGGTGCGTGAGGCGGTGGGCCAGCTCGCCGTGGTTGGTGAGCAGGATGATGCCCTCGGTCTCCGTGTCGAGCCGGCCGACGTGGAAGAGCCGCGTCTCACGGTTGGTGACGTAGTCACCGAGGTTCTGCCGGCCGTCGGGGTCCCCCATCGTGGAGACGACACCGGCCGGCTTGTTCAGCGCGAAGAAGAGGTACGACTGGGTGGCGACGGTCAGCCCGTCGACCTTGATCTCGTCCCTCTCCGGGTCGACGCGCAGCCCCTGCTCCAGCACGATCTCGCCGTTGACCTCGACGCGGGCCTGCTCGATCAGCTCCTCGCAGGCGCGGCGCGAACCCATGCCGGCGCGGGCGAGCACCTTCTGGAGCCGCTCGCCCTCCTGCTCCGCGCCCAGGTTGGTACGGGGGGTCGTGATCGCGGGCTTGTCGGCGTACCGGTCGCGGTTGCGCTGCTCGATCTTGGCGTCCAGCTCGCGCGGGCGGGCCGGAGCGCCACGGCGCGGGCCACGGCCGCCGCCGCTCTGCGAGGGCTTGGGGCCGCCCTTGGCACCGCCGCGGGCCGCCGCGCCACGCGCGCCGCCGCCCTGACGGTCGCCGCCGCCGGAACCGCCCGAGCCCGAGCCGCCGCCCGAGCCGCCGGGCCCGCCGGAACGGCGCGAACCACCGGGCGCACCGGACGCGCCGGAACCACCGGTGGCACCCGAGCGGCCGACATCGTAACGGCGCTCCTCGGGACGGGGGCGGGACGGACGCTTCGGCTGGTCGTCACGCCCGCCGTCGGCACCCCGGTTGTCCCGGTTGCCGCCGCTCCCGCCTCCGCTGTTCCGGTTGCCGCTTCCGCTGTTCCTGCCGTTGCTTCGCATTAAAGATCCGTCTTGTCGTCTGCGTGAGTTTCTGGGGCGTACGGTGCGTCCACATCGAACGACGGCACACCTTCCAGCGTCTCGGACTCGATGGCGTCCGCCTCGGGGAGGAAGGGCGCGAGCTCCGGGAGCTCGTCCAGGCCACGCAGGCCCATCCGCTCCAGAAAGTAGTTCGTCGTCCTGTACAGGATCGCACCTGTTTCGGGTTCCGCGCCCGCGTCCTCCACCAGCCCCCGCTGGAGGAGGGTGCGCATGACGCCGTCACAGTTCACTCCGCGCACGGCGGAGACCCGCGAACGGCTCACCGGCTGGCGGTACGCGACCACCGCGAGGGTCTCCAGCGCGGCCTGGGTGAGCCGCGCGTGCTGGCCGTCCAGTACGAACCCCTCGACGGCCTCGGCGTACGCGGGCCGGGAGTAGAACCGCCAGCCGCCCGCGATCAGCCGCAGCTCGAAGCCCCGGCGCTGGACGGTGTACTCGTCGGCCAGCTCACGCAGCGCCTCGGCGACGGCCCGGACGGGGCGGTCGAGGACCTTGGCCAGATGCTGCTCGGTCGCGGGCTCGTCGACGACCATGAGGACCGCTTCCAGGGCGGGTTTGAGGTCCAGCTCCGCGACCGTACCCGTACTCCGCTCGTACTCCTGCTCCCGCTCCTGCTCCCTCACGCCTTCTCCTCACTGGTCTCGTCGGTGTGGCCGGGTTCACGGTCGAACTCGTCCGTCACGGCCGGCTCGGCGTCGCTGTCCCCGCCCGTCCAGCGGACCATGAGCGACCCCAGAGCCTCTTCCTGGTCAAGGGTGACGGCCCGCTCCCGGTAGAGCTCCAGCAGAGCCAGGAAGCGCGCCACGACGGTGAGGGTGTCGGGGGCGTCCTCGGTGAGCGCCTGGAAACTGGCCTCTCCGCACTCCCTCAGCCGGGCGACGACGAGCGCGGCCTGTTCCCGTACGGACACGAGCGGCGCGTGGATGTGATCGACGTACACCTGTGGCCTGGGTTTCGGCTGCATCGCCTTCACGGCGAGCCCGGCGAAGCCCTCCGGACCGATGCTGATCACGACCTCGGGGAGCAGCTCGGCGTGGTGGGGTTCGAGCCCGACGGTACGGGGGTAGCGCCGGGCCTCGGAGTCCAGGCGCGTGCTGAAGATCTCCGCGATCCGCTTGTACGCGCGGTACTGGAGGAGCCGGGCGAAGAGCAGGTCCCGTGCTTCGAGCAGCGCGAGATCGCCTTCGTCCTCCACCTCGGCGGCGGGCAGCAGCCGGGCGGCCTTCAGATCGAGCAGGGTCGCCGCGACGACCAGGAACTCGGTGGTCTGGTCGAGGTCCCACTCCGGCCCCATGGCCCGGATGTGCGCCATGAACTCGTCGGTGACCTTGGACAGCGCGACCTCGGTGACATCCATCTTGTGCTTCGAGATGAGCTGCAGGAGCAGGTCGAAGGGCCCTTCGAAGTTCACGAGCCGTACGGTGAACCGCCGTTCGTCGACGGCCGCTTCGCCGACGGCCGCTTCATCCGAGGTCGCTTCCTCTGAGATCGCTTCCTCTGAGGTCGGTTCCTCCGAGGTCGCTTCCTCGACGGCGGGCGCATCGGCGTCCGGTGTCCCGCCGGGCGGTGCCTCAGCGTCCGGTGTCCCAACGGTCCGGGCCTCGGTCTCCGGCCCCCCGGCTCCCGGCTCGTACGCCTCGCCGGGGCCCGTATCGGAACCGTCCGGGGGCAGGGCACCCGCTCGGCCGGGCTCCGGCAGGGCCTCCGCGGCCCCGGACGGCCCGGACGGCGCGGGCTTCGGTACCCCCGGGCCGCCGCCCAAGGAGCGGCGCGGGGGGCGGGTGGAGTCCGGGGGCGGGGGCATCGGGGTCCTGGGGCCGGGGAGCGGAGGGGCGGCCCGCGCAGGCTACCCTCAGCGCCCGCGCAGGCGCCGTACGAGAATGCTCGCGTCGCCGCGTGATTCGAGGTCCGCCAGGACGACCGCGACCGCCTCGCGGACGATCCGCCCGCGGTCCACGGCGAGACCGTGCTCACCGCGCAGTACCAGCCGTGCGTGTTCCAGGTCCATCAGTTCCTCGGCCGAGACATAGACCGTGATCTTCTCGTCGTGCCGTTCGCGCCCGCTGGGACGGCGGTTGGCACCGCGCCCCCGGCGGCGCTGCTGGCCGCCCTGTTGCCCGCCCTGCGGTCCGCCGGGGGACGCCTGGCCCGCCGCCTGGCCCGAAGGCCCCGCAGCCCCCTGGGATCCCGCTTCCGGCGGCCTGCGGCCCTTCACCGACGCGGCCGCCTGCTCCGCGCCCGCGGTACGGCTCCGGGGCGACTGGGCCGTGTCCGGTCCCGCGGAGGTGTGTTCCTCCGCGGGAGCCGGGGCGGTCCCGGAGCCGGCCGGACCCGCCGCGCCGTCGCCCGCCGGATCGCTCTCCCCCGCCGGCGCCGGCACCCGGGGTTCGCCGTTGGCGTTCCGGCGCCGGTCCGCGGGCGTCGAGGACTGGAGCCCCATACCCCCGGTCGTACGGAACAGCTCGTCGGCCCCGGGCAGACTCACTCGGCGTGACACCGGGCGAGCACCTCCCTGGCGAGCTGGCGATACGCGGCGGCGCCGACGGAGTTCGAGGCGTACGTCGTGATCGGCTCACCGGCGACCGTGGTCTCCGGGAAGCGCACGGTCCGGCCGATCACCGTGTGGTAGACGTGATCGTCGAAGGCCTCGACGACGCGCGCGAGGACCTCCCGGCTGTGCACCGTACGGGAGTCGTACATCGTGGCGAGGATGCCGTCGAGCTCCAGTTCCGGGTTGAGCCGCTCCTGGACCTTCTCGATGGTCTCCGTCAGCAGGGCCACCCCGCGCAGCGCGAAGAACTCGCACTCCAGCGGGACGATCACCTTGTGCGCGGCGGTCAGCGCGTTCACGGTCAGCAGACCGAGCGACGGCTGACAGTCGATCACGATGTAGTCGTAGTCCTGGAGCAGCGGCTTCAGGGCGCGCTGGAGCGTGGACTCGCGCGCGACCTCGCTCACCAACTGCACCTCGGCGGCCGAGAGATCGATGTTGCTCGGCAGCAGGTCCATGTTGGGCACGGCCGTCTTCAGGAGAACCTCGTCGGCCGCCATGCCCCGCTCCATGAGCAGGTTGTAGACGGTGAGGTCCAGTTCCATCGGATTCACGCCGAGACCGACCGACAGGGCACCCTGCGGGTCGAAGTCGACGAGCAGCACACGCCGTCCGTACTCCGCGAGCGCGGCACCCAGATTGATGGTCGACGTCGTCTTGCCCACGCCGCCCTTCTGGTTGCACATCGCGATGATCTTCGCGGGGCCGTGGTCGGTGAGCGGGCCCGGGATAGGGAAGTACGGCAGAGGACGCCCGGTGGGGCCGATCCGCTCGCGACGCTGACGAGCGGCGTCGGGGGCGAGGGTGGCCGCGTACTCGGGGTCGGGCTCGTACTCGGCGTCGGGGTCGTAGAAGTGCCCCTCGGGCACTTCGTCGTAGTCGGCGAATGGAGTGGACTCTCGGCCACCCTCGCTGCCGGCCATGGCGTTCACGTGTTGGCCGTCCATCATCTGGTGGGCTGTCGTCATGTGCGGGGCTGTCGTCATGTGCTGGTGCGTGGCGAAGGTGCGGACAGCTACGGAGCCGACAGCCTCGAACCCGGACGACGGGCTCTGGCCCCTCGCAGGCATTCCTGGTTGACCACCCCCGGGAGTAAATGTCGACTCATTCACAAGTCGTCTTACCTCCTTGGACGGGACCAGGAAACTTATCGATAGGTCAGCGTGGCACCATGCCGACGATGGGCGACTCTATGGCGTGTCACCACTTCGCAGCAACACAATCCGCCGGACCCGGTCCGATGTGTCGGCAACCGAACACCTCTCTGTCAAGGGCGCACAAGCCTCTCACCAAGGCGTGGCACGCATGTTTCGCAGGCGCGCGAAACGGTTGAAAGCGTTACGTTCAAGGCGTGTTGAACGGCGCTTCCGAGGCGGCCTCACACGCGTACGGCCGAACCTCGCTGAGCAAGATCCGGCCGTTGGCGCGATGTTGACGATGCCCTGTGACACATCAGCCCAGGAGGGCGCCCAATTCGGTGTGATCCAGCCCGTGCGCCTCGGCGACCTCGCGGTAAATCACCTGGCCGTCATGGGTGTTGAGCCCCCTGGCGAGCGCGGGGTCCCGGCGCAGCGCCTCGACCCAGCCACGGTTCGCCAGCTCCACGATGTACGGCAGCGTGGCGTTGGTCAGGGCGTACGTCGAGGTGTTCGGCACGGCGCCCGGCATGTTGGCGACGCAGTAGAAGACCGAGTCGTGCACCCGGAAGGTCGGCTCGGCGTGCGTCGTCGGGTGCGAATCCTCGAAGCAACCACCCTGATCAATCGCAATGTCGACAAGTACACTTCCTGGCTTCATCTTGGCGACAAGCTCGTTGGTGACGAGCTTCGGCGCCTTCGCTCCGGGGATGAGTACGGCCCCGATGACGAGGTCCGCGTCGACGAGCGCCTTCTCCAGTTCGAAGGCGTTGGAGGCAATGGTCTGCACCTTCGTGCCGAAGATCCTGTCGGCCTCGCGCAGCTTGCCGTTGTCACGGTCGAGCAGCGTCACATGGAAGCCCATGCCGACGGCGATCTGCGTGGCGTTCCAGCCCGAGACCCCGCCGCCGATGACGACGGCCCGGCCGGCCGCCGTACCCGGGACGCCGCCCGGCAGCACGCCACGGCCACCGACGGAGCGCATCAGGTGGTACGCGCCGACCTGCGGCGCCAGCCGGCCCGCGACCTCGGACATCGGAGCGAGCAGCGGCAGCGCGCGGTTCGCGGTCTCGACCGTCTCGTACGCGATGGCGGTGGTGCCCGACTCCAGCAGGGCGTCGGTGCAGGCGCGGGACGCGGCGAGGTGGAGGTAGGTGAAGAGCGTCTGGTCCTTGCGCAGCCGGTGGTACTCCTCGGCGACCGGCTCCTTGACCTTCAGCAGCAGGTCGGCGACGGCCCAGACCTCGTCGGCGGTGGGCAGGATCCGCGCACCGGCGGCGACGTACTCGGCGTCCGCGATCGAGGAGCCGACACCGGCGTCCCGCTCGATGACGACCTCGTGGCCATGGCGCACCAGCTCATGCACACCGGCGGGGGTGATGGCCACCCGGAACTCGTTGTTCTTGACCTCACGGGGGATTCCGACCAGCACGGCAGATCACGGTCCTTGGCTCAGGGATTTTCTCGGGCACATCCACACGAACCCGAACGTGACGGACGCACGGGTCGACACCGCAAGAAGATGCGGCGGAGCCAGTCTAATGAAGGATTTCTCGCTGTCTAGCCTTGCAAAGCGTCAATCACTAGTCGAAGCGCTACGGATTTCACAGGCAGAACCCTCTGATCCCTCTGTTCCCACGGCCCCCTCCCCTTCCTCCGTCCCGAGGAGCAGGTCGGCCGCGACGCGGTGCAGCCTGGCCGCCGTCGGTTCGCCGAGCCGGTCCAGCGTGTCCGCGGCCCGGAGTTCGAGAGCGGCCTGGAGACGTACGTCACCGGCGAGCCGTGCCCACTCCACCGCCTCCCGGCAGGTACGCAGCGACTCCTGCGGCCGGCCCGCGTACTCCTGGACCCGGGCCGCCTCACTCAGGGCCCGCGCCTGTCCCGGAAGATCGCGCAACCGCCGGTACACCGCGGTGGCGGCCCGCCAGTTGCGCAGCGCCTCCCCGTAGCGGCCCGCATAGGTGTGGACGGTGCCGAGGCGGCCGTACAGCCTCGCCTCGTCGGCCTTCTCGCCCCGGCTGAGCCGCTGGGAGAGCGCCCTTCCGTACCAGTCGGCGGCCCGCGTCCAGTCCTGGAGATCCTGATAGGCGCCGCCCACGGATTCCATCGCGCGGCCGGTGGCGTAGAGGTCGTTCGCGGACCGTCCCGCGTCGAGCGCGGCGCGGTAGCGGGTGAGCGCGGCACGGGTACGGCCGTTCCGGGCGTCCAGATCGCCGATGTTCAGCAGCGCGGCGGCCTGCTCGCGGAACAGTTCGCGCCGCTCGGCGATGTCGAGGACCAGCTGGTGGAGCCCGTACAGCTCGGGCGCCGCGGCCTCGGCGCCCCGGTGCACGGCCAGCGCCCGGACCAGCGCGGCCACCAGCCGGCGGGCCAGGGTGTCCAGCTCACCGTCGGCGACCGCGAGCCGCGCGGACGCCAGCAGAGCGGGCTGCCGCGACCGCAGCCACTCGGCCGCGGCCTCGGTGTCCGGGAAACGCAGCGCGCGCGGCAGCCCGGCCAGCCTCGTACGGGCCGGGGAGCCCTCGGGCTCGGTGACGGCCCGGCAGGACTGGAGCAGCCGTACGGTCCGCTCCAGCATCCGCGCGCGGGCCAGCTGCACTTCGGCCGGCCGGTCCTTCTCCCTCAGGAGGGCGTGCAGCAGCGGGACCAGACAGCCGGGCAGGGCGTACTGACCGTCCGCGGCCGGATCCACCTCGACCTGGTCGTCCAGGAACCAGTGATCCGGGACCAGGTGATCCGAGGCCGGCTGATCCGAGGTCCACTGCTCCGAGACTGGCTGGTCCGCGCCCCGGTTGTACGGGGTACGGAGATCCGGGGTACGGACGTCCGGCGTCCGCTGATCCGGGGCGTGACCTTTCGCGGCCCGGTCGTCGGCCACCCGGAGCAGTCCCAGAGCGGTGAAGTCGTCCAGCATGGTGGTGGCGTCCGTCACCGAGCAGCCGGCCAGCGCGGACGCGGTGTGGGCGTCGGTGTATCCGGCGGGCGCGAGGGCGAGCAGTCGCAGCATCCGGGCGGCCGACTGCGGCAGGGACTCGTACACGAGCCGGAAGGCGCGGGCGAGCGCCCGGTCCCCGACGGGCCGCTCGGGGTCGTGCGGCAGGGCGCGCAGCTGCTTGGTCATGTCGGCCACCGAGGCCATCGGACGCGCCGCGAGCCAGCCGCCGGCCAGCACGATCGCGGCGGGCTGGCCGCCGCACTCCTCGACGAGGGACTCGGCCGCCTGCGGGTCGACGGTGATCCTGACCTCGCCGGTGAAACGGCCGAGCAGTTCGATGGCGGCCTTCGTGTCCATCCCGCCGAGCGTGCACGGCCGGACGTCGGGGATCCCGGTGAGAGGGCCCTGCGCGACCGCGACCACCAGGCATTCGGGGTTGTCGGGCACCAGTGGATCGACCTGTTCCGCGTCTCCGGCGTCATCGAGGAGCAGCAGCACCCGCCGTACGGCCAGCGTCTCGCGCACCATCTCGCACAGCTCGTCCTCGTCCGCGCCGGGGGGTGTGGGCACCTCGAACGCGTCGAGGATCTCGCGGGCGGTCCGCTCGGTGGGCACCGGCTCTCCCCCGGCCTCGGTCAGCCCGGCCCGTACGACACCGTCCGGATAGCCGCCGCGCAGCCGCCCCGCCAGTTCCTCGGCGAGCGCGGTACGCCCGGACCCGGGGCGCCCGGCGACCAGCAGCACCCGCGCGCGGGGCTCCTTGCGCCCGGAGATCGTGTTGAGCCCGGCGCGCTCGATGTCTCCGTGCAGCGCCTTCAGTTCCCGCTGCCGCCCGAAGAACCACCCGTCGTGGGCGGGCCGCGTCCGCCGGTGCGACGGCCGGCCGCCCGGCGCACCGTGCTGTGTGCGCGTCGGCCCGGCGGGCCGTGTACGAGGCGGGCCCGAGGGCCGCGTGGGTGCCGGCCCGGCGGGCCGGGCCGGGGCCGCCGGAGCGCTCCCCGCGCCCAGGCCGGCGGGTCCGGGGGTCTCTCCACCGCCGGGACCGAGGTCACCGGCAGCCGTACGGGCCTGGCCTGCGCCGGTACCGGTCTGTTCGCCGATGCCCGCACCGGCCCCGCTGCCGTCCTGATCCGCCTGGCCGTCGGCCGAAGCGGCCTCGACAAGCCCGAGGCGGACCTCGGCACTGCCCAGGTCCGCCTCGCCGCCGACGGGATCGGCCTGGCTGCCGACCGGCTCAACTCCGGCGCCGCCGGGCCCGGAACCGGAATCGGAACCGGACTCGGTGCCGGAACCGGAATCGGAACCGGATTCGGTGCCGGAAGGGGGCTCGGACTCGGCCACGACAGGACCGGCCTGCCCGGCGCCCGCGTCGCAGCTCTCCGTCACGCGGTCCGGCGCCGGACCGGTGGCGTCCTCGGGCCCCTCCGGGGCGTTCACCCGGGTCGTACCTTTCGTCTCGGAAGACTCGGAAGTCCTGACGGATGTCGCGGTCCCGGAAGCCTTCGTACCCCCCGCCGGCGGCTGCGTCGCGGCAGCCTCGGAGCGGTCGCTCCGTCCGCCCGACGGCCCGTCAGATTCTGTCACCCCTGCGGCAGTTGGCTCCGCGCCGTCGGTGGGACCAACGCTCTTCCCCGTCGCGCACGCACGGTCGAGGCCGTTCACATCCACCGTCTGATCCGTCGCCTGATCCGTCACGGGCCACGCTCCGTCCGCCTGCGCACGAGCCGAGCCCGGCGGGTCTCCGCGCGGGCGCTTCGAGCGTAGTTCGGCCTCTGCCACGAAAGAGGTGAAGCGCGGCCGGTAAATCCCTCAACCGGATCAGCCATATCGTCAGATCGGACGACGATCAGCGCCGGTCGCCAAGCGATCAGGAGATCGAGAGATCGGGCGATCGAGACCGGCCGACGACTCAGGACTCGAACGGACGTGCGGGCCAGGGTGCCTCCGCCGGGCGGAGCGCATCGACGCCGTCACCCGCCAGCGCCGCGGTGAGTGCGAGCACGCCCACGGTCAGGCAGTTGTTGTGCAGTTCACCGGCGAGCACGCCCCGTACCAGTTCCGCCAGCTCGACCCGGGCCAGCTCCATGTCCGCCTCCTCCTCGGAGACCTCGAAGCGCTCACCCTCCGCCGACGACAGATCGCGGGCGAGGAAGACCCGTACCGCCTCGTCGCAGCCGCCCGGGGTCGTGTAGACGTCCGTCAGCACCCGCCAGTCCTCGGCCTTGACGTGCGCCTCCTCGTACAGCTCGCGCTGCGCGGCGTGCAGCGGGTTCTCGCCCGGCACGTCGAGCAGGCCGGCCGGGATCTCCCAGAGCTTCTGGCGTACGGGGTGCCGGTACTGGCGCAGTACGAGGACCTTGCCCGCGTCGTCCAGCGCGAGGATCGCCACGGATCCGGGGTGGACCTGATAATCGCGCGCCACCACCGAGCCGTCGGGCATGACCACCTGGTCCGTGCGGACACTCGTCTTGTTTCCGCGGAAGGGCGTCGTGGTCGCGGTGACCCGCCACTCCTCGGGGGCGTCCTTGATGACCATGAAAGCGTCCTCCCACACAGCGGCACACAAGCGGAAACCGGGGTACCGGTCCCGAAAGACCCGTACCCCGGCTCCACCGTATCGCTTAAGACGACGCTCAAGACTTCGCGGCCACCGGCTCCGCCGAGGCCGACGGCTCGCCCCGCCGCTCGTCCTGCTGTCGCTCCACCGCGGCCTTCACCAGCCCCGCGAACAGCGGGTGCGGGCGGGTCGGCCGGGAACGCAGTTCCGGGTGCGCCTGGGTGGCGACCAGGTACGGGTGCGTGGAGCGCGGGTACTCGACGTACTCGACGAGCTTGTTGTCGGGGGACGTGCCCGAGAAGACCAGACCGGCCTTCTTCTCCAGCTCCGCGCGGTAGGAGTTGTTGACCTCGTAGCGGTGGCGGTGGCGCTCCTCGACGTACGGCTGGTCGTCGTAGACCTCGCGCACGATCGAGCCCTCGGCGAGCTTCGCCGGGCAGAGACCGAGCCGCATCGTGCCGCCGAGGTCACCGGCGCCCTCCACGTAGGCGAGCTGCTCCTCCATCGTGGAGATCACCGGGTGCGAGGTCCCGGAGTCGAACTCGGTGGAGTTGGCCTCGGGGATCCCGACGACGTTGCGCGCGGCCTCGATGACGATGCACTGGAGGCCCAGGCAGATACCGAGCAGCGGGACCTTGTTCTCGCGGGCGTACTGGATCGCGCCGACCTTGCCGGTCACGCCGCGCTCGCCGAAGCCGCCGGGGATCAGGATCCCGTCGACGTCGGCCAGCTGCTTCGCCGCGTCGGCCTGTGTCTTGCAGTCGTCCGAGGTGACCCACTTGACCTTGACGCGCGCCCGGTTGGCGAAGCCGCCCGCGCGGATCGCCTCGGTCACGGACAGATAGGCGTCCGGCAGGTCGATGTACTTGCCGACCAGCGCGATGGTGACCTCGTGGTCGGGGTTGTGGACGCGGTCCAGCAGGTCGTCCCAGATCGTCCAGTCGACATCGCGGAACGGCAGGTCCAGCTTGCGTACGACGTAGGCGTCCAGGCCCTCGGTGTGCAGCACCTTCGGGATGTCGTAGATCGACTTGGCGTCCACACAGGCCACCACGGCGGCCTCGTCGACGTCGCACATCAGCGAGATCTTGCGCTTGATGGAGAGCGGCACCTCACGGTCGGCGCGCAGCACGATGGCGTCCGGCTGGATACCGATGTTCCGCAGGGCCGCGACCGAGTGCTGGGTCGGCTTGGTCTTCAGCTCGCCGGACGGACCGATGTACGGCAGCAGGGAGATGTGCACGACGAAGACGTTGTCGCGGCCGACCTCGTGGCGCACCTGGCGGACGGTCTCCAGGAACGGCAGCGACTCGATGTCGCCCACCGTGCCTCCGACCTCGGTGATGACGACATCGACGTCGTCGGTCGCCATCCGCCGGATGCGGTGCTTGATCTCGTTGGTGATGTGCGGAATCACCTGGACCGTGTCGCCCAGGTACTCGCCGCGCCGTTCCTTGGCGATGACCTGCGAGTAGACCTGGCCGGTCGTGACATTGGCGGAACCGTCGAGGTCCACATCGAGGAACCGCTCGTAGTGCCCGATGTCCAGGTCGGTCTCGGCGCCGTCGTTGGTGACGAACACCTCACCGTGCTGGAACGGGTTCATCGTGCCGGGGTCGACGTTCAGATACGGGTCGAGCTTCTGCATGGTGACCCGCAGCCCACGCGCCTTGAGCAGCGCACCGAGGCTGGAGGCGGTCAGGCCCTTGCCGAGGGAGGATGCGACACCCCCGGTGACGAAGAGGTGCTTGGTCGTCGAGGAGGATGTCGAGGATCGGATCGGCATGGCCAAGAGGGGGCTCCCGTGGTCGCGGTTCGAGGTGCGTACCGGTGTCCCTGCCTGGAGGCGAAGGGACTGCCGTCGCTGCGGCTTCGGGGCCCCGTTGTCTTGCAAGGAGTCCACCGGTCCACGGGCTACCAGGGTATCAGCGCCACGGAGAGGGTTCTTCCGGCCAGGACACCGGCCCGGGCCCCGGACGGGCATCGGCGCGGGCTCGGAACAGGCATCGGACGGGCATCGGACGGGCTCCGGGCAGGCATCGAGCAGGTGTCGGACGGGCATCGTCCGGGCATCGGAGGAGCGTCGGGCGGGCGCCGGACGGCCACCTCTCGGCGCCCGCCGGGAATTGGCCGAATATCGCCCCGCAGGCCGGGAATCAGCGATGTGACGGACTCAGCGGCAATACGGGACAGGCGGGGGTGGCATTACCGGGCGGCGCCCGGGTATCAGCTCAGGCGTCATCACCACTTTCACACGAGTCACGCTTTTTCCGCCGGAGTCACCCTTGGCCCACCCATTCGGCACACCGGCGTTCCTCGAACCGTGGCGCGGAACTCCTACGTGCGTCGTATCCTGCTCGGACATTCGCTGCCGAGTCCGGCCGGCAAACGGCACCATCACCGCCCGATTTCCCGGAAAATGAGCTCGTCAACGACCCTTGACCGCAGTAAGCGCCCCACGGGGCGAACATGGCCGTTCGACTGGAGATGCACGTGGCCGGGCGCATCGAGGATTACGCACTTATCGGAGATATGCAGACCGCTGCCCTGGTCTGCCGGGACGGCACAGTCGACTGGCTGTGCCTGCCCCGCTTCGACTCGCATGCCGTGTTCGCGGCTCTGCTGGGTACCGACGAGCATGGTTTCTGGAGGCTGGGACCCGCGCACGCCGCGGGCGCCGAGCCGCCGCAGGCCACTCGCCGCCGGTATCGCGGAGATTCGCTGATTCTGGAATCCGAGTGGGACACACCACGCGGCACGGTCAGAGTGACCGATTTCATGCCACCGCGTGACGGGGCCCCGCAAGTGATCCGGATCGTGGAGGGCATCAGCGGCCGGGTTCCGATGCGGTCCGCGCTGCGGATGCGCTTCAGCTACGGGCGGGTCGTGCCGTGGGTCCACAAGGTGGACAACCGCACGGTCGCCGTGGCCGGACCGGACTCGGTCTGGCTGGACACCGACGCGGACACGTACGGCGAGGACCTCACCACGTACTCCGACTTCACGGTGGCTCCCGGCGACCGGATCGCCTTCACCATCAGCTGGCAGCCCTCGCACCGGCAGCCGCCCGCGCTGCCCGACCCCGAGGGCTCGCTGGAGGCGACCTCCGACTTCTGGCGCGAGTGGGTCGAGCACTGCACGTACCACGGCCCGTACCGCGAGGCCGTGATCCGTTCGCTGATCACGCTCAAGGCCCTGACGTACGCCCCGACAGGCGGCATCGTGGCCGCGCCCACGACCTCGCTGCCGGAGGAAATCGGCGGCGTACGGAACTGGGACTACCGCTACACCTGGCTGCGCGACGCCGCGATCACGCTCTCGTCGCTCCTGCGCACCGGCTACCGCGAGGAGGCCCGCGCCTGGCGCGAGTGGCTGCTGCGCGCCGTCGCCGGTGACCCGGAGAACCTCCAGATCATGTACGGCATCGCCGGCGAGCGCGAGCTCGGCGAGGCGGAGCTGGACTGGCTGCCCGGCTACGAGAACTCCGGCCCGGTCCGGGTCGGCAACGGTGCCGCGCACCAGCTCCAGCTGGATGTGTACGGCGAGGTCACCGAGGCGCTCCACCTGGCGCACATGACGGGCCTGGCCCGCAACGACTACGCGTCGGTGCTCCAGCTCAAGCTGATCCGCTACCTGGAGAAGCACTGGGACCAGCCGGACGAGGGCATCTGGGAGGTGCGCGGACCGCGCAGGCACTTCGTGCACTCCAAGGTGATGGCCTGGGTCGCGGTCGACCGGACGATCAAGCTGATCGAGTCCGGGGACGTCGACGGGCCGCTGGAGCGCTGGCGCGAGATGCGCGACGACATCCACCACGATGTCTGCGAGAAGGGTTACGACAAGGAGCGGAACACCTTCACGCAGTCGTACGGCTCCAAGGAGCTGGACGCGTCGCTGCTGCTCATCCCGCAGATGGGCTTCCTGCCGCCGGACGACAAGCGGGTCATCGGCACGATCGAGGCGATCCAGCGGGAGCTGTCCACGGAGGACGGTTTCGTACTGCGCTACCCGACCTCGAGCGAGGACGACACCAATGTCGACGGCCTGGCCGGCGAGGAAGGCGCCTTCCTGGCGTGCTCGTTCTGGCTGGCCGACGACCTGGCGATGATCGGGCGGGTCGACGAGGCGCGGAAGCTGTTCGAGAAGCTGCTGTCGCTGAGGAACGACCTGGGGCTGCTGGCGGAGGAGTGGGATCCGCGCTTGCAGCGGCAGGTCGGCAACTTCCCGCAGGCGTTCAGCCATGTGCCGCTGATCGACACGGCGCTGCGGCTGACGGCCTCGGGGGCGTACGGCGGCTGACGGCCACACAGTGATCGGGGCTCGGTGATCAGGGTCCGGTGATCGGGCTCGGGGCTCGGACGAAGGCGGTGCACGCCGTCGTCCGGGCCCCTTCCCGTATCCGTGCCGAGGACGCGCCCGTACGGTGGCCGAGGCGAACCGGACAGGACAGGACAGGACCTACGGTCGGCGCAGGCGCCGCGGCTGGGTCAACTCGTCGTACACGCACAGCACCTGGGCGATGGTCTCGTCCTCCGTCGGCCAGGTCGCCGCCTGGGCCCGGCCGGCCGTGGCGAGGCGCACGCGGCGTTCCGGATCGGCGAGAAGGCGCGTCACCGCGTCCGAGAGGGACGCCGCGTCGCCGTACGGTACGAGTTCGGCCGCGTCGCCGACGAGTTCGGGGATCCCGCCGACCGCCGTGGCCACCAGGGGCACGCCGAGCCGCAGTGCCTCCTGCGCGAGGACGGAGCGGGCCTCCCGGCGACTGGGCAGGAGAGCGATGTCGGCTGCCGCCAGGAGATCGCTGATGTCGTCCCGGCGGCCGATGAGCCGTACGGGCAACTCGGCGTTCTCGATGCGACGTTGGAGCCTGGCGCGCTCCCGGCCTTCGCCCACGATGGTGAGCAGCGGCGTGGGATCGAGGCCGCGCCAGGTCCTGGCGGCGTCCAGCAGAGTGTCGAGCCCCTGATCCGGCAGGAGGTTTCCGACGGCCATCAGCAACGGACGCTCGACCGCGCCGAGTTCGGCCCGCGTCTTGTTCTCCGGATCGGCGGCCGGACGGTCGGGTACGGGGAGCGCGATCGGCGCGAGGCGGGCGTCGCGCGCGCCCCGGCCACGGGCCCGGTCGACCAGCTCCGACGAGGTGCCGAGCACAACCGCCGCCGCGCGTACGGCCCTTCGCTCCAGCAGCCCCAGCAACTGACCGCGCGGCCCTCCCACATGCGTGCGGGTGTGCCAGGTGACGACCAGCGGTACGTGCTGCCCGGCGAGCGCGACGGCGGCCCGTACGGCGGCGTGCAGCCCGTGCGCGTGCACCACGTCCACGCCGGCGCAGGCGGCCCGCAGCGCCGCGACAGCCGCGGGATCGGTACGCCGGGGCACCGGGACATGGCTCGCCCCGGTCCCCTGGAAGTCGTAGACGCGGTCGAGTTCGGCGGGAGCGCACACCGTCACACGCACTCCCCGGGCGACCAGACCCGCCGCCAACGATCGGACGTGCGCGCTGCTGCCCGCACTGCCTCCGCCCAGCACCTGGACCGTACGCAGTTGTGTCACGTGGTCAAGGCTCCTGGATCGGGATTTCGGGGACTGCGCCAAGGATGCCAGTCCGTACGCACGTTCCGGCACCGCGGAGGCGCCGTTCTCGCGACCGACGCCTCAACTCCGTACCCTGGATCACTCACATGGGTGAATGCTCGAACCGATCCGCCCCGTCGTCGAGCGGCCGATCCTGTCACCGTACGCCGTCGCGGCGACGGCTCCCAGTGCGTGTATGGCCAACCCGGCGCGGCCGTTGCCCGCCACGACCGCGATCCCGAGGGCCGCGCCGAGCGCGTGCGCGCCGGCGTCGCCGAGCATGGTGCGCTCACCGAGGTCGTCCACGACGACAGCGGCCGCCGCGCCGACCGGTACGGCGGCCAGGGCCCCTGCCGTACCGCCGCGCAACAGCCCCGGAGTGCCCAGGGCGAGCACTCCGACGCAGGCCCTTCCCGGGCGTACGTCCAGCAGATTGACGCAGTGCGCGCCGCCCGCGATCACCACCCCGGCCAGGAGCCGGTCGACCGGCCGCTCCTTCATCAACGCACCGGTGGCCAGGGCGGCGGCACCGACACCGAACAGCTTCACCGCGCCGCTGGTGACCTCGCCGTGGCGCAACGCGGTCAGATGCGCGCGGAAGCCCCGGCGCGAGTCACCGGCTCCCGCCCGGTCGTCGTACGCCCCGCAGGCACCGGCGGCGAGCACAGCCAGGGCGGCGGCGCCCCGGGTCCTCCGGGGCATGGCGGGAACTGCGGCGACGGCCGCACCGGCGGCGGCACCGAGGGTGGTCGCGGGACCGGCGTACAAACTGAGCGTGCGCCCGGCGTAATTGGTGCGCGACCAGCGTGCGGGCTCCCCCGGCGTGCGCCTGCGGAGCGCCTCGTACACGGCGCGAGTGGTGCCAAGGGCGGTGGCGAACGCGGCGGTTCTGCGGCTCTTTGCTGCCATGCGATCACCCTAGGACCTGTCCGGCGGGGGTGCGGGTGCGGTGTGTGGTGGGTGCGGTGTGTGGTGGGTGCGGCGCCCGGGGCCTCCGGAGGCGCATGTCCGGACTGCATGATTTACGCCGCGTGCGGGTGTGCTTTTCGGGTGCGGGCCGGTGTGCGGCACAAATCACGCTTTACGTCCGGCCACGTCACCTCCTGCGACCCCGACCCCCTCCCGCCGGTTCCCCGTCCGCGGCCCGGTGGGGGTACCCGCCCCGGCGCGCGCGGGTGGTCTGTGGCGGGCGGTGAAGGGGGCCGCGCAGGGGTCGTGTCCGGAACGTAAAGCGTGATTTGTGCCGCTCACGAGCCGTCACACGAAGAACCGAGCCGCACGCGGCGTAAATCATGCAGTGCAGGACATGCCCCCGGAGCGGCACCCGGCAACAACCCGCACCGAACCACGCACCGGCACCACACCCGCACCACGCCCCCAGCCGGACGGCTAATTCGCGCCTCGGGCCGTCTCCAGCAGTTCCTCCGCATGCGCACGTGCCGTCTCCGAGTCCTCCTGCCCGGCCAGCATCCGCGACAACTCCCGTACCCGGTCCTCCCCCTCCAGGACCGTCACACCCGAGCGCGTCACCGAGCCGTCGACCGTCTTCTCGACCAGCAGCTGGCGGTCGGCGAAGGCCGCGACCTGGGGCAGGTGCGTCACGACCACCACTTGCGCGGACTTGGCGAGCTTCGCGAGGCGTCGGCCGACCTCGACCGCCGCCTTGCCGCCGACGCCCGCGTCCACCTCGTCGAAGAGGTACGTCGGCACCGGGTCGGACCCCGCGAAGACCACCTCCACGGCGAGCATCACGCGCGACAGCTCACCTCCCGACGCGCCCTTGGCGATGGGACGGGGCTGGGCGCCCGGGTGGGGAGCGAGCAGCAGTTCGACCTCGTCCACGCCGTGCGGCCCGTACACCACGGAGCGCCCACCCACCTCGACACCGGCCGCCTCGTCGGCGGACTCGGTCTGGCGGATGTCGAACGAGACGCGTGCGTGCGGCATGGCCAGCGAGGCCAGCTCCGCCGTGACGGCTTCGGCGAAACGCGCCGCGGCTTCCGTACGGGCGTCGGTCAGGGCCTGGGCGAGGGCGGAGAGTTCGGACCGCAGGCCGTCCCGCTCGGCCGTCAGCTCGCCGATCCGGTCGTCGTCGCTCTCCAGCTCGGTCAGCCGTGCCGCGCTCTCCTCCGACCAGGCCAGGACGGCGGCGATGTCCTCGCCGTACTTACGGGTCAGCGTGGTGAGTGCGGCCCGCCGTTCCTCCACCGCGGCCAGCCGCAGCGGATCGGCGTCCAGGTCGTCGGCGTATCCGGCGAGTTCGCCGGCCACGTCGGCGAGCAGGATGGAGATCTCCCCGGTCCGTTCCGCGAGCCCGGCGAGCGCCGGGTCGTGGGACCGTACGGCCTCCAGCGCACGCCCCGCGCCCGCGACGAGCGTCGTCGCGTCGACGCCCTCCTGGTCCTCGGGGTTGCCGACGAGCGCCGCGTGCGCGACGGCGGCGGCGGAGGCGAGCGCTTCCGCGTGGCCGAGGCGTTCGGCCTCGGCGGCGAGTTCGGTGTCCTCCCCCGCCCGCGGCTCGACGGCGGCGACCTCGTCCAGTCCGAAACGCAGCAGATCGGCTTCCTGCGCCCGCTCGCGCGCCCGCGTGGTCAGGGTGTCGAGTTCCGTGGCGACGGCCCGCAGTCTGCGGTAGGCGGCCTCGTACGCGGTATGGGGCACGGCGACGGCGTCTCCCGCGTACCGGTCGAGGGCCTTCCGCTGCCGCGCGGGCCGCAGCAGCCCCTGCTGGTCGGTCTGGCCGTGCACGGCGACCAGATCGTCCGCCAGCTCGGCCAGTACGCCCACCGGCACCGAACGCCCGCCGATATGGGCGCGTGAGCGCCCCTCGGCGGAGACGGTTCTGCTGATGAGCAGCGCTCCGTCGTCCAGCTCGGCCCCTGCCTCCTCCGCCCGTACGGCCGCCGGATCACCGGCGGCCAGGGTGATCCGTCCCTCCACGACCGCCGACTTGGCACCGATCCGCACCAGGGCGGGATCGGCACGTCCGCCGAGCAGCAGTCCCAGACTGGTGACGACCATGGTCTTACCGGCGCCCGTCTCACCGGTTACCGCCGTGAAGCCGGGTGACAGCTCCACGACCGCGTCGTCGATGACCCCGAGCGACCGTATCCGCATCTCCTCCAACACGGTCATGACCATACGAGGTCCCGGGCCCGCCGTGCGACGGACCCCACCCTCCGGTTCCCGCGACCGGGCCGTGTCCGAGCGGTGTCCGGGCCGTTCCGGCAGTCTCCGGGCGCCCTCCGTGTGAACGTACGTACGGAATCCCCCGGAACCGGCTGCCCGAAAAAACCCGGAGACGGTCCGGACAGGGCCCGGAGACAGCCCGGATCAGCGATGTCCTCTCAGTGCGGCGCTCCTCGCCAGCCGGACACCGGCAGCGCGAACTTGGCCACCAGCCGGTCGGTGAACGACGCGTGATGCAGCCGCGCCAGCCGTACGGGAACGGCTCCGCGCCGTACCTCCACGCGCGCTCCCGGAGGCAGCTCGATGGTCCTGCGCCCGTCGCACCACAGCACCCCGCTCGGGGTCTGCGGCTGCACTTCCACCGCGAGCACCGTGGTCGGCGAGGTCACCAGCGGCTTGGCGAAGAGCGCGTGGGCGCTGATCGGCACCATCAGCAGCGCCTCGACCTCCGGCCAGACCACCGGCCCTCCGGCCGAGAAGGCGTACGCCGTCGAACCGGTCGGAGTCGCGCAGACGATGCCGTCGCAGCCGAATCCGGTGACGGGCCGGCCGTCGATCTCCAGGACGACTTCAAGCATCCGTTCGGGCGAGACCTTCTGCACGGCCGCTTCGTTGAGCGCCCAGTCCTTGTGGACGACATCGCCGTTGCTGTGCACGACGACGTCGATGGTCATGCGCTCCTCGACCTCATACGCACGAGTGACGACCCGGTCGACGACCTTGTCCAGATCGTCCCGTTCCGCCTCGGCGAGGAAGCCGACCCTGCCCAGGTTGACCCCGAGCATGGGGACGCCCGAGGCCCGCGCGAACGCGGCGCCGCGCAGCAGCGTGCCGTCCCCGCCGAGCACGATCAGCAGTTCGCAGCTGTCGAGCGCGTCGGGTGTGGCGTCGGCGACCGTCTCGACGGACGGTGGCAGCGGCAGATCGACCGCCTCGGCGGCCAGGACCCGTACGCCGAGCCCGCTGCGCAGCAGCCCGTTCACGACGAGTTCTGCGCTGCGGATCGCGGCTGGTCTGCCGGTGTGGGCGAGCAGGAAGACGGTGCGGTCCGCGTTCGCGATTCGTTCCGTATCCGTACTCAGTTCCGTTTCCGCGCGCAGTTCCGTTTCATTGCTCGGTTCGGCCGCTGAGTCCGGTCCGGTCTCTCTGCCGGGTCCGGTCTCCGCGGCCTGCTTGTTCTCCGCCGGCCGCTTGTTCTCCGCGGCCTGCGTGGTCTTTGTGGTCAACGGGGTCCCTCCGCCACTGCACGATCGACATCGGCCGGATCCAGCTCGGGTGCTCCGGCGCGGAGCCACAGAAAGTACTCGACATTCCCGGAGGGTCCGGGCAGCGGACTGGCGGTGACGCCCCTTACGCCCAGGCCGAGTTCACCCGCCCGCCGCGCCACGGTCCGTACGGCTTCCGCGCGCAGCTCCGGGCTGCGTACGACGCCTCCGCTGCCCAACCGCTCCTTGCCGACCTCGAACTGGGGCTTGACCATCAGTACGAGATCGGCGTCGGGCGCGGCGCAGCGCGCCAGCGCCGGCATCACCAACCCGAGCGGAATGAACGACAGATCCCCGACGATGAGATCCACTGGCTCCCCTTCGATCGCCTCGAGCGTCAACTCACGTACGTTCGTACGGTCCTTGACGGTGACGCGTTCATCGCTCTGAAGAGACCAGGCGAGTTGTCCGTATCCGACGTCCACCGCGACCACGTGGCCGACGCCGGCCCGCAGCAGGACGTCCGTGAAACCGCCGGTGGAAGCGCCCGCGTCGAGCGCCCGACGGCCGGTCACCTCCAGGCCGAGAGGTGTGAAGGCGGCCAGTGCGCCCGCGAGTTTGTGTCCGCCGCGCGAGACGTAGTCGGGGTCGCCGTCGTCCGCCTTGACGACGACGGCGGCGCTCTTCTCGACCTGGGTGGCGGGCTTGGTCGCGGTGGTGCCGCCGACGGTCACCCGGCCCGCGGCGATCAGCTGGCTCGCGTGCTCACGCGAGCGCGCGAGATTACGGCGTACCAGCTCGGCATCGAGGCGGAGGCGTGCCAGTCCAGCCACGTTCGGTTCAGCTCCTGTGTTCGTACGCGAGAAGTCGGCGGGGGTGTCGTCACGTGCCCCGAGGCCCTTGAAGTCCCTGAGGCCCAGGAGGTCCCTGAGGTGTCGGCCGTGCGTCGAGCCCGGTCAGCGCGTCGCGCAACCCCCGGTGTACATCCTCGTACACCTCGACATGGCCGTCCGCAGTGAGGTGGTCGGCGTCGGCGAGCCGCGCCAGTCTCGCGTCCACCTCGGCGTTGCCGGTCGGGGCGCGTTCCACACCGAGGGGCCGGGGCGCCGCCGGATCGTACGAGGAGGAGTCCGGGCGGGCCGTCTCGGGGGCCCGCCCGGGTCCTTCCCCGGAGGTCCGCCCAGGGACGTGTCCGGCGGCCTGGGCCGTGGCCTGTCCGGTGGCCCGGGCCGGCTCCCGCTCGTGAACCTGTCCCTGTTCCTGCGCGGGCTCCTGCGTGGCCGGGCCCGCCATCGAGTCGCTCATGCCCAGACGCTACCGCGAAGCCCTGGGGTACCGTCGATCACGATGGCGACGAAGGAAGAGTGCCGCAGCGCACTCGAGAAGCTCTCGGACAATCTGGCTCAGGCGGACGGCAAGGTCCGCACCGCGGCCGGGTTCAACCGTTCACTCAGCTGCCACATCACGGATCTCGACCTCACGTTCACCGGACGCCTGGTGGACGGCCGGATCGAGGTGGCGGACACCGTGGCCGGACCGCCCCCGGAGAAGGCGCAGATCGGGCTGGCCATGGCCGGTGACGACCTGGTCGCGATGGTCGAGGGCGAGCTGAACTTCGCCCGCGCCTGGGGATCGGGCCGGGTCAGACTGGAGGCGGGATTCCGTGACCTGATGCGTCTGAGGTCGCTGCTCTAGGCCTGTCCGGCCTGATCGGCCGGGGCGCGGCGTGAGCTTCCGCTCTCACTCCTCCGACAGTACGGGCACGGGGGCTGCGGCCGCCTGCCGCGCCCGGCGGCCCGCCGGCACCACCAGGGGCGTACCGGTCTCCGGGTCGTCGATGACCTGGCAGCGCAGCCCGAACACCTCTTCCACCCGCTCCGCCGTGACCACGTCCGCCGGCGCGCCCTCCGCCACGATCGCACCGTCGCGCATGGCGATGAGGTGGGTGGCGTAACGAGCCGCGTGGTTGAGGTCGTGCAGGACGGCTACCAGGGTCCGGCCCTGTGTCTCGTGCAGTTCGGCACAGAGGTCCAGCACATCGATCTGGTGCTGGATGTCGAGGTACGTGGTGGGCTCGTCCAGGAGCAGCAGCGGCGTCTGCTGGGCGAGGGCCATGGCGATCCAGACCCGCTGGCGCTGACCGCCGGACAATTCGTCGACATAGCGATCTGCGAGCTCACCGACGCCGGTCGCCGCCATCGATTCCTCGACTATTCGTTCGTCCTCCGGCGACCACTGACGCAACAGCCCCTGGTGCGGATAGCGTCCGCGCGCGACCAGGTCGGCGACCGTGATGCCGTCGGGGGCGATGGACGACTGCGGCAGCAGACCGAGGGTCCTGGCGACCTTCTTCGCGGGCATCGAGTGGATGGCGGCCCCGTCCAGCATGACCCGCCCGCCGGAGGGCTTGAGCATCCTGGAGAGCGCGCGCAGCAAGGTCGACTTGCCGCAGGCGTTGGGGCCGACGATCACCGTGAACGACTGGTCGGGGATCTCCACCGACAGCTCACGGGTGATGACTCGCTGGTCGTAGCCGAGGGTCACCGATTCCGCGGTGAGGCGCTGCATGCTCGTACTCCTGGTGTCCCTGGTGTTTTCGGTGGGCCTGGCGGCTTCGGTGCGACCTGTGGGCCTGGCGTGCCCGGTGTGCCTGGTGTCTTTGGTGTGCCTGGTGTCTTTGGTGTGCCCAGTGTGGCTGGTGTCCGCGGGGTTCATCCGTGTCCCGTCCATGTCCCGTCCATCTGCGGCTCGTTCACGTTCCGCTGGGGCGCGGTCCCGTCCTTGTCGTGCCTCACGGGCCGCTTCGGATGCGCCTTCATATGCGTCCCGCCTTGCGTTCGGTGACCAGGAGCCACAGCAGATAGCAGCCGCCGACCACACCTGTCACCACACCGACGGGCAGTTCACGATCACCGAAGGCCGTAGTGGCGATCCAGTCGGCGACCAGCAGCAGCACCGCGCCCATGGCGGCGGCCGGGCCGATGTTCGGTCCCGGCGAACGGCTCAGCCGGCGGGCCAGTTGAGGCGCGCTCAGTGCCACGAAGGAGATGGGTCCCGCGGCGGCGGTCGCCACCGCGACGAGCAGTACGGCGCTCCCCAGCAGAACCACCCTGGTCCGTTCGACCCGCACCCCGAGCGCGTACGCCGAGTCGTCGCCCATCTCCAGCATGCGCAGCGGCCGGCCGTACCCGAGCACCAGCGGTACGAGTACCCCGCAGGCCACCAGCAGTGGCCAGACCTGCGCCCAGTCGCGCCCGTCCAGTGAGCCGGTCATCCAGAGCACGGCCCGGGTCGCGTCGACCAGATCGGCCTTGGTGAGCAGAAAGTGGTTGGCGGCGGTGAGCATCGCGGCCGCGCCGATACCGATAAGTACCAGGCGGTAGCCGTGCACACCGCGCTTCCAGGCCAGCAGATAGACCCCGGCCCCGGTCACCGCGCCGCCGACGATCGCGCCGCCCGCGACGGCGAGCGCGCCGCCGTGGAAGAGGACGATCACACTCAGCGCGCCGACGGTCGCGCCCTGCCCGAAACCGATCACATCGGGACTGCCGAGCGGGTTGCGGGTGAGGGCCTGGAAGACCGCGCCACCGACGCCGAGCGCCGCGCCGACGAGCAGCCCCGCCAGGGCACGCGGCAGCCGCAGTTCCTGGACGATGAACTCCTGTCCGGGGTTACCGGTTCCGGCCAGGGTCGCGAGGACATCGCCAGGAGACATCGGATAGTCGCCGCTGCCGATGAGCGCGACTCCGGCCGCCAGCGCGGCGCCCATGAGCAGCAGTACGACGAGGGCGGATCGGTTGTCGATCCGTGCGGAGAGCCCACCGGGCGTACGGATCGCCAGTGTCGCGGTGCGGGAGGGGCGAGAGGAGTGGGAGGGGTGGGAGGGGTGGGAGCGGACGGGGTTACGGGGGCTTCCGGAGGGCTTCTCCCGGGAGAACACGGTCACAGCTGGGCCATCCTCTTACGGCGTACGAGCTGGATGAAGACGGGTCCGCCGATCAGCGCGGTGACGATGCCGACCTGGATTTCGGACGGGCTCGCGATGACCCGGCCGACCACATCGGCGCCCAGCAGCAGCACGGGCGAGAGCACCGCCGCGTACGGCAGGATCCACCGCAGGTCGGGTCCCGTGACGGCGCGCACCAGATGAGGCACCATCAGCCCGATGAAGACGATCGGCCCACAGGCGGCGGTCGCGGCTCCGCACAGCAGGGTGACGGAGACCATCGCGAGGACGCGGGTACGGGTCAGACGCGCGCCCAGCGCGCGGGCGGTCTCGTCGCCCATCTCCATCGCGTTCAGCGGGCGGGCGATCAGCAGTGCGAGCGCGACTCCGGCGGCGATGAACGGCCATACCTTGTCGACGGTCGACATGTTCGCCGAGGCGAGCGAGCCCACGGTCCAGAAGCGCAGCCGGTCGAGGGCCGCGGAGTCCAGCAGCTGTACGGCGTTGACGTAGCCGTAGAGCGCGGCGGTCGCGGCAGTACCGGCGAGCGCGAGACGTACGGGAGTGGCGCTGCGGCTGCCGCCGAGGACGTACACGAGGGTCGAGACGACCGCCGCACCCAGGAAGGCGAACCAGACATAGCCGGTGATCGAGGTGACGTTCAGGAAGCTGATGGCGGAGACGACCGCGGCCGAGGCGCCGGCGTTCACACCGAGCAGACCGGGCTCGGCGAGCGGGTTACGGGTGAGCGCCTGCATCACGGCGCCGGCGAGCCCGAGGGCGGTCCCCACGAGCAGCCCGAGGACGGTCCGTGGCAGCCGCACATCGACGACGATCACGTCGTTGCCGGTACCGGCGTCATGGAACAGGCCGTGCCACACATCGCCGAACGGAACGGACTTGGCACCGATCGCGATGCTCGCGGTACAGATCAGCAGCAGGATGCCGAGGGAAAGAAGCAACCCCGCGGCGCGCAGCGTGGTGCGGCGACGGGGTGCGGCGGGGGATATCGGATCCGCGCTCTGTCGGGGAGGACTGTCGAGCAACACCAGGTTAGGTTAGCCTACCCTCGCATCTCGTCACGAAGAGGGAGGTAACCACCGAGGGAAGCGCCAAGGGGCCGCCAAGGGTGGCACCCGCCATGACGGTTCCCCTGCCCGGCTGTCGTACACCGCACACCCCTCGCACCGGATCCTCCATCTCCTTGTGCGAGGAAGCCCGGTCCGGCCACGCCGGACGCGCCCCCAGCCCTGCCCCTCCGCCCTTGCCCCGGAGCAGCTCCGCGCTGCCGTCGACACGTCGAAGAGGCTCTCCGTATGACCGACGCTCCCGCCCCCTATCAGTTCTTCACCGTCGCGGTGCTCCGCACGGAGCGGATCACCCCGGCCATGGCCCGTGTCATCCTCGGCGGCGCGGACTTGGCGCGCATGGCCACGGCCGGACGGGACCAGCGAGTGAAGCTGTTCCTGCCGCACCCCGGCCAGGACGAACCGGTCATGCCGGACACGGTCCGGGCCGACTGGTACGAGGCCTGGCGCGAGCTCGACCCGGACCTGCGCGGCATCATGCGTACGTACACCGTGCGCGAACTGACCCGTGACCCGCACGAGTTGGTCATCGACTTCGCCCTGCACGGCGCCCCCGACGGCGGCGACGGAACCGAAGGCGACACCGGAGCCGGAAACAGCGCTGGAGACGACGGCGCGGAGTCAGGCCCCGCCTCGCGCTGGGCCCGTACGGCCCGCCCCGGCGACCGGATCGCCGTCCTGGCCCCGGTGGACGAGGAGAACTCCGCCTACGATTTCCGGCCGCCGAACGGCACCGACTGGATCCTGCTGACCGCCGACGAGTCGGCCGTCCCCGCCATCGCCGGCATCCTCGAATCCCTGCCTCCGGGCATGCCGGCCCGGGTCTGGATCGAGATCCACGACTCCGCCGACCGCCAGGTTCTGCCCACGAAGGCCGACGCGGAAATCACCTGGCTCGTAGCGAACACGTCCCCCGCCACCACGGACGCGGTCCGGGCCGCCACGCTGCCGGAGGGCACCCCGTACGCCTGGGTCGCGGGTGAGTCGGCGACGGTGAAGGCCGTACGCCGCCACCTCGTCCGGGAGCGCGGCTTCGACCGCAGGACGGTCAAGTTCAGCGGCTACTGGCGCCGGGGCACCTCCGAGGACCACCTGCTGCGCGTCGCGGAGGATCCTGCGGAGGATTCCTGAGGGCACCAGGCCGCCCTGAACCGAAGGACACGGCGACCAAAGGGCGGCCCCGCCTCCCCCGGCCTAGGGCCTCTCGTTTGGATCTTGCCGGGCTCGCGTGCCCTGGCACCGCGCCTCGCCGCGTTGTCGTCACTCCACGACGCTCCGCGTCGCCTCCCTCCTCCGCCTTGCGATCCACGGCACCAGACCCCGCTCCCTGATCCGGCCTGATCCAAACGAAAGACCCTAGAGGCCGAGCCGCGCCAGCGCCTTCCCCGCGTCCAGCGCGCAGGTGCCGTCGCCCGCGTCCGTCCAGGCCGCCGCACACAGCGCGCGCAGCCCGTCCAGCGCCGCTCCGTCCCCGTCGAGCACCAGTGCGTTCCCGCTGACGGAGGCGGTCCACCCGCCGCAGCCGAACCCGTCCCCCACCGTGGCCACGTCCGGCTGCCCGGTCAGCATCCCGCGCAGATCCGCGTCCACATACGTCGGCCGGTGCCGGGGCTCGGCGGCGAGGAGCTGCGCCGCGTCCGTCACCCCGGTCAGGACGAGCAGCGAATCCACACCCCCGTTGAACGCGCCCTCGATGTCCGTGTCCAGCCGGTCCCCGACGACGAGCGGCCGCTCGGCCCCCGTCCGCAGGATCGTCTCCCGGTGCATAGGGGGCAGCGGCTTGCCCGCGACCTGCGGCTCGGCGCCCGTCCCGATCCGTACCACCTCGACCGCCGCGCCATTGCCCGGCATGATCCCCCGCGCGCTCGGAATCGTCAGGTCCGTGTTGGACGCGAACCACGGCACGCCGCGGTTGATCGCGTAACACGCCTCGGCGAACCGTCCCCAGGCCAGGTCGGGCCCGCCGTACCCCTGCACCACGGCGTCAGGGCCGTCCGCCGCGGACTCCACCGGCTCAAGACCGCGTTCACGCAGTGCGACCCTCAGCCCCTCCCCGCCGATGACCAGCACCTTGGACCCTTGCGGGAGCTGCTCGGCGATCAGCCGGGACACCGCCTGCGCCGAGGTGATCACGTCCTCGCGGACGGCCGGAGCACCGAGTTCCGTCAGATGCTCCGCCACGGTGTCGGGCGTGCGCAGCGCGTTGTTGGTGACATACGCGAGCCGCATCCCGGCGTCCCTGGCCGTACCGAGCGACTCGACCGCGTGCGCGATGGCCTCGCCGCCCGCGTACACCACTCCGTCGAGATCGAGCAGAGCCGTGTCGTACGCCTCGTTCAGCGCGGTCGCGCTTCCGCTCGGGCTGGTCCTGCTCCGCTGACTCATCCGTCTTCCGTTCCTCACTGGGGGTTTTCTCCTCCGATCATCGCCCATCCCGGTCCGCACATACGATGCGTGAATGAACACAACAGGTCCCGAGGACAAGGGGCTGCGGCTGATCCCGTTCCGGGGGCTCCGCTATGTCCCGGAGCGAGTCGGCAGTCTGTCCGCCGTGACCTCACCGCCGTACGACGTGGTCGTCAGGCCCGACGGTCTGCACCACCTGGAGTCGGCGGATCCGCACAACATAGTCAGGCTGATCCTGCCGCAGGCCGCCACCCCCGAGGCCCGCCACCGCCAGGCGGCGGCGACGCTGGGCGAGTGGCTGTCGGAGGGCATTCTCGCTCCCGACCCCGAACCCGCGCTGTACGTGTACGAGCAGCGCAGAGGTGACCTGTTGCAGCGGGGGGTGATCGGGGCGCTGGCGCTCTCCGGTCCGGCCGACGGAATCGTGCTGCCGCACGAGGACGTGATGGCGGACGTCGTGGCGGACCGGGCAGCGCTGATGCGGACGACAGCGGCGAATCTGGAGCCATTGCTGCTGACGTACCGGGGCGAGGACGAACCGGCAGGCAGCACGGCGGCAACAGCAGCGACCGCGCCGACGACGAGTACGAACGGCACGAGCGCCGTCATCGAACGCACCGTCCGCCGCCCTCCGCTCCTCACCACCACCACGGAGGACGGCTTCCGCCACCGGCTGTGGTCGGTCACGGACCCGGGCGACCTGGACGAGATCACCCGTGACCTCGCGGACCACCAGGCGCTGATCGCCGACGGGCATCACCGCTGGGCCACGTATCTGCGGCTGCGCGCCGAGCACTCGGCCACCGGCCCCTGGGGCTACGGCCTGGTGCTGCTCATCGACACGGCCCGCTACCCCCTCCAGGTCCGCGCCATCCACCGGCTGCTGCACCGGGTGCCTGTCGACCGGGCGATCGCCGCGCTCTCGGGCTCGTTCCGGGTCCGTACGCTCGACACCCCGCTGCCCGAGGCTCTCGACGCCCTGGCAGATGCCCGAACAGGCGGAGGTGCGGGCACCGGCACCGGGGGCAATGCCTTCCTGCTCGCCGGGGACGGCCGCTTCCATCTCATCGACCGCCCGGACGAAGCCCTGCTGGAGCGTACGGTTCCCACCGGGCGGCCGGAGGCCTGGCGGAGCCTGGACGCGACTGTCCTGCATTCCACGCTGCTGGACCACATCTGGAAGATCCCGGACGACCCGGAGCACATCGCCTACATCCACGACACCGAAGCGGTGGTCAGGAAGGCGGAACGGGACGGAAGCACGGCGATCCTGATGCATCCCGTACGGGAGGACGTCGTACGGGACCTGGCACGCCAGGGCGTCACGATGCCGCGCAAGTCCACGTCCTTCGGCCCCAAGCCGGCGACGGGGCTGGTACTGCGGAGTCTCACGCTCGGCTGACCGGCGCGGACAGCAAAAATGCGAGTGGGTGGCATCCCGGCCGGGATGCCACCCACTCGCATGATCACTCAGTGCTTGTCGTTACCGTCGGCGTCAGAGTCGGTGGGGGCGTCAATGTCGATGTCGGCATCGACGTCCTCATCGGCCTCGATGTCGGCGTGAACCTCGTCGTCGTCATCGTCGTCGGCGGCGTCATCGTCCAACTCCCGGGTGCCGGACTCGATCGCGGCGTCAGCCGGTGCCTCGGCCTGAGCCTCGACCTGAACCTCGTCATCAGTCATGGCGTCGACGAACTCGACACCGTCCAGCTCGGCAAGACGGTCCGACGCGTCCGTAGCCCCGTCCTTGTCCGCCTCGATCGTCTTCGCGAACCACTCCCGGGCCTCGTCCTCACGCCCGGCCGACAGCAGCGCGTCGGCGTACGCGTAGCGCAGCCGAGCGGTCCACGGTTGCACGGAGTTCGATGCCAGCTCGTTGCTCTGAAGCGTCACGATCGCGGCATCGAGCTGCCCCATGTCCCGGCGCGCACCGGCCGCGACCAGCCGCATCTCGACCTGACCGGCCTTGTCGAGCTTCTGCACCTCGGGCTCGCCGGCCATCGCCATGGCGCGCTCAGGACGGCCGAGACCGCGCTCGCAGTCCGCCATCACGGGCCACAGGTCGACGCTCCCGGTCATCCGCCGCGACGCCCGGAACTCGGCCAGCGCCTCGGAGTACTTCTGTGTGGCGTACGCGGCGAAACCCGCGGCCTCGCGTACGGCGGCGACCCTGGAGGCGAGCCGCAGCGCGATACGCGAGTACGCGTATGCCTGCTCGGGGTCCTCGTCGATCAGCTTGGCGACCATGACGAGGTTCCTGGCGACATCTTCGGCGAGCGTCTTCGGCAGGCTCAGCAGCTCCTGGCGAACGCTCTTGTCGATCTCGTCGCCCGTGACGTCCTCCGGGATCGGCAGCCGCTTGATCGGCTCCCGGTCACGGTCCCGGTCGTCACGACGCTGGTAGCCACCACCACGGCTGTCGTCACGGCCCTGGTACCCGCCACGGTCTCCACCGCGGTCACGGTCGTCACGCCGGCCGTAGCCGCCACCGCCGCCTCCACCGCCGGTGGGCCGGCCGCCGCGGTCGTCACGACGTCCGTAGCCACCACCGCTGGGACGGCCACCACGGTCGTCATCACGGCGGGGGCCACTGGGCCGGTCATCACGACGCCCGTACCCGCCGCCACCGGTCGCCCGACCACCGCGGTCGTCGTCACGGCGGGGACCGGTCGGCCGGTCGTCACGACGGAACGACGGACGGTCATCACGACGATCGTCACGACGCGGGCCGCTCGGACGGTCATCACGACGGAAACCACCACGATCGTCATCACGACGCGGCGAACTCGGCCGGTCATCACGACGCGCGAAGCCACCGCCACGGTTGTCATCACGGCGGTTGTCGTCGCGGCGGAAGCCGCCACGGTCGTTGTCGCGCCGGGGAGTGCTGGGACGGTCGTCGCGGCGGGGGCCACTGGGCCGGTCGTCACGACGGTCGTCACGACGGAACGACGGACGGTCATCACGACGATCGTCACGACGCGGGCCGCTCGGACGGTCATCACGACGGAAACCACCACGATCGTCATCACGACGCGGCGAACTCGGCCGGTCATCACGACGCGCGAAGCCACCGCCACGGTTGTCATCACGGCGGTTGTCGTCGCGGCGGAAGCCGCCACGGTCGTTGTCGCGCCGGGGAGTGCTGGGACGGTCGTCGCGGCGGGGGCCACTGGGCCGGTCGTCACGACGGTCGTCACGACGGAACGACGGACGGTCATCACGACGATCGTCACGACGCGGGCCGCTCGGACGGTCATCACGACGGAAACCACCACGATCGTCATCACGACGCGGCGAACTCGGCCGGTCATCACGACGCCCGTAACCACCGCCACCACCACTGGTCGGCCGGCCACCACGGTCGTCACGACGCGCGAAACCACCACTCGACGCCGGACGACCACCACGGTCATCATCACGCCGGGGAGTACTGGGACGGTCATCACGGCGGGGACCGGTGGGCCGGTCGTCACGACGATCATCACGACGGAACGACGGACGGTCATCACGACGATCGTCACGACGCGGGCCGCTCGGACGGTCATCACGACGGAAACCACCACGATCGTCATCACGACGCGGCGAACTCGGCCGGTCATCACGACGCCCGTAACCACCGCCACCACCACTGGTCGGCCGGCCACCACGGTCGTCACGACGCGCGAAACCACCACTCGACGCCGGACGACCACCACGGTCATCATCACGCCGGGGAGTACTGGGACGGTCATCACGTGCGCCGCGGAACCCGCCGCCGCGGTTGTCGTCACGGCGGTTGTTGTCATCACGACGGAAACCACCACGGTCCCGATCGTCACGTCGCGGTCCACGATCGCGATCGTCACGGCCTCCGCGGAAGCCGCCCCGGTCACCGCTGTCCCTGGGGCGCTGGTCGCGCTCAGGACGGTCGTCGGAAGAGTTGGGGGACATCGTGTGGGGCTCCTGTCTTCGGGTACCGCAGTCATTCTCACGCAGTCGGCCTTCCGACGCGCTTCAGACAAAACATGGGGAAAACAAAAAAGGACCTATGGTCCAGCATGAACGCTGGACCATAGGTCCTTTTTGAAAGATTGTTCGGCGGCGTCCTACTCTCCCACAGGGTCCCCCCTGCAGTACCATCGGCGCTGTGAGGCTTAGCTTCCGGGTTCGGAATGTAACCGGGCGTTTCCCTCACGCTATGACCACCGAAACCCTATCGGGCCATCTCGCGAAAAACGAGATATCGGCACTTAGCGAACAAGCACACTCTTTAATTGAGTACATACTGGTTCAACCGGTGCGACTGTTCGCAACCCGGGAACCACACAGTGGACGCGAGCAACTGAGGACAAGCCCTCGGCCTATTAGTACCGGTCAACTCCACCAGTCACCTGGCTTCCATATCCGGCCTATCAACC